>JANOWU010000147.1:0-36081 GCA_031418035.1 Acidimicrobiia bacterium | reverse complement strand
CAAGCGAACGGGCGATGCACAGACGCTGTTGCTGGCCCCCCGAAAGCGAGCCGCCCGGCGAGTCCAACCGGTCCTTCACTTCGTTCCAAAGACTGGCCCGAGTGAGTGCCCACTCCATCAGTCCTGTCGCGTCAGGAGACTTCTTGCCCGTGAGCTTCAGTCCGGCGAGCACGTTTTCGCGAATCGACATTGCCGGAAACGGATTGGGCTTTTGAAACACCATTCCGATTCGTTCGCGGACCTCCGCGGGGCGCAGTTGATCGCCATACACATCAATTCCGTCAAGTAGCACGGAGCCGGCCAGCGCGGCACCCGGCACGAGTTCGTGCATCCGGTTCAGCGTTCGCAGGAACGTGGACTTGCCGCAGCCTGAGGGACCAATAAGTGCAACTACGGAACCCCGGTCAACCGTGAGCGACACGTTCTCCAAGACCTTGCGCTTCGCGAACCAGCACGATATTCCCTGCGCTTCGAGTGCGACGTCGCGAACACCCAAATCGTCAGCGTGCTTCTCATCGACGGCGGGTTCGGCAGAGGTGACGGTCATTGAGGAACCTTGTGTGAGAAGAGATGAGGACATTAACGGCTCCTTGGCTTGGACAGGATTCGAGCGGCAGCGAACAAGAGGACGACAATGACGACGAGGACCACAGCGGCTCCCCACGCACGGGAGGTGTCGCCTTGCAAGAAGCGTTGGTAGACGAACAACGGGAGCGATGTTTGCGGGTTCGAAAGCCCCTGCACCGGTCCAACGACGCCGTCGCTTCCGAAGGAGGTCATGATCAGAGGAGCGGTCTCACCGGCGACACGTGCGATACCCAGAATCGTCGCTGTGATGAGACCCGTCCGGGCCGTCGGTAGAACAACCTGCAGGACTGTCCGCCATTCCGGCGAACCGAGCGCAAGCGACGCTTCGCGCAACGACGGGTTCACGAGCTTCAGCATTTCTTCACTCGTGCGGGCAACGGTTGGGAGCATCAAGATTCCGAGCGCCAACGAGGCGGCGAGCCCGCTGTATCCAGCGTTCAAGCCGACGATCCAAATGGCGTAAATGAACAGGCCGGCCACGATGGAGGGAATTCCGCTCATTGCATCGACGAGGACGCGCACGATCGGTGCGAAACGTCCCTTGATTTCGTTGAGGTACACCGCAGTGAGAATGCCAAATGGCACCGACACCAGCGTTGCGATGCCCACCTGTGAGAGCGTGCCGACGATGGCGTGGAGGGCACCGCCCTCGGACACGGGTGCCGACGGGTCAATGCCGTCGAGCGTGTTGGTCAGGAATCCGGGCCGCACGGTCTTGAGCCCTTTGGAAAGCGGCAGGTACACAATGAGCGCCAACACTCCTAAGACCACGAACGCAGCGGTGTGCATGAGCACGGTCGCGACCCGGTCAGCGCCGACGTTGCGGTTCACCGTCACCCGTCCGACGATGTAGGTACCCACGAGGAACAGGCAGTACGCGACGACGACAAAACCGAGCGTTCCAGAGAACGGTGTGATCGCAAAGATCACCGCGGTTACGGCGATCGCACTGACAAGGGTGGCGAGAGCATGAACGATTTCTGTCTTGCCGAACGATCGAAGTTTTCTTGGCGCTAACGCAACGTTGGTCATGAGCTCAGGCCTTTCCTCGTGCGGCGCCGGGTTTACGGACGGTCTTTTCCTTCGATCGACTCACGACAGTTCGGGCAGCGATGTTTACGACCAGGGTGAGGCCGAACAGGATGAGACCGGCACCCATGAGCGCGCTTCGTCCGTTTTCGGCGGCGTCGCCGAAGCGAAGAGCAATTGTTCCCGCGACCGACGCGCCGCCGGGGGAGACGAAGCTCGACGGAACCCGGTAGTCGTTGGACAGAATCAGTGACACGGCGATCGTTTCGCCGAGTGCTCGACCGAGTCCGAGCATTGATGCACCAACGAGTCCGCTGCGTCCGAAGGGCAGGATCACGTTACGAATCATCCCGCTACGGGTTCCACCAAGGGCGAGCGCGGCTTCGCAGTAGTCGCGGGGCACCTCGGCCATGACGGAGCGTGAGACCGACGTAATGATCGGGACGATCATGATGGCCAGCACAAGGCCAGACACGAAGATCGAGGATCCGTAAAACCCTCGCAGCTGTGCCTTGAAGATCGGGATGAATCCGAGGTAGTCGTTGAGCCACTCCGCCAGCCCGTTCAGTTTGGGTTGGAGAAAGATGAGACCCCAGAGGCCAAAGATCAGCGAGGGAATCGCCGCGAGAAGATCGATGAGGCTTACGAGCGCTCGGCGCACCCGCAACGGCGCGTATTCGTTGATGTAGATGCCGGTGCCTATCGACACGGGAAGTGCCACGACCAGGGCCACGATCGAAATCATCACCGTCCCGAACAGCATTGACGCAACGCCGTACCTGGCGCCGGGCTCGTCGGGGTTCCACTCAAAGGCGGTGAAGAACGACCCGCCGGCGGCGCGAATGGCCGGCCACGACTCCTTGAACAAGAAGAAGGCGATCAACCCCATCACCACGAAACTGGTGAGCGCTGCGCCAGTCGTTACTCCCCGAAAGATTCGATCCGAGCGTCGAACTGGTTGACTCAACCGTCGTGGCTCGTCGGAGGCAAGCGAAACGGTCGACGAGGCGACGTCAGTCATGAAATGAGTCTCGTCGGGCCACTTGAACCGAACCTGACGTGAAGGTGAACGTAGGTCAAACTGTCGAGGTCAGTTCGGTTCGTGATCACGCTGTGGCACCCCAACCGTGAGCGTGCCGAGACGTCGAGCAACGTTTACCGCATGGTCTCCGAGACGTTCGAGGAACCGGCACGTGAGGGCAAGCTCGATTGCCGTGGCTGTTGCGATTCCGTCGCTCTCGACGATCTCAGCGATAAGTCCGACATGGAGATCGTCGACTTCGTCGTCGAGCAGTCGGAACCGAGCCTCGAGGTCCGTGTCGCGTGATTCATAGGCCTGCACGAGCTGCGTCCACATCAGCACCACGAGGTTGCCCATGCGTGCAGTCATGGACTTGATTCGCGGGCTCACCGACTCGAGGATGCCGAAACCAGCGCGTCGTCCGACGTGTTCGGCGAGGTCGCCGGAACGCTCCAGTTCGGGCACGAATCGCAGGACGGCAACGAGGTACTTCATGTCGAGCGCAGCCGGAGCGTGGAGCGCAAACTGACGTTGGGCGAGGTCTTCGATCTCTCGGTACAGCGAGTCGATGAGGTCATCACGATCAACGACCGCTTGTCCCGCCGATCGATCGTTGTCGACGATGGACCCGACAGCACTGGTGATTGCCCGGGCAACGAAGGAGAAGAGGGTCGCGACATCGCGGTCGATCTGCCTGAGATCGTGCTCGTAACTTCGATTCGCCATCCTGTCTCCGTCCTCGCGACCACGTCCCCACGTCCCGACGTCCCGACGTCGGACACGGTAGGGCGGCCACGTAACGTGTTGGTGAACAGCATGGAAACGTTTCCCGCGTACACCTTGGCCCGGGGGAGTCCGGGGGCCACGGCAGTCGGGCCGAATGAACTACGTGTACGTAGCAGTTGCTATGCGCGCATCAGTTATGTGCAACTTGTTCGCCGGGACCAATGTTGCCCGCAACGAAGCGCATTCGGCCGGCGACATTCACTGCATGGTCGCCAAGTCGTTCGTAGAAACGGGCGACCAGGGCGAGGTCGATGGCAATCGGAGTCGGCAAACCGGCCTCGACGATCTCGGCAACGATCGCGACGTGGAGTTCGTCGAGCTCGTCGTCGAGAATCCGCATTCGGCCGTGAGCCCCCGGGTCGCGGTCAGCATATGCAGCGGCGGAGGCTTCCCAGAGCTGGGCCCCGACCGAACCCATGCGCTCAATGAGGCCACGGGCACGAGGCGACAACGTGTTCGCGAGGTCGCGCAGCGCGCGGCGTGCGATATGACGAACGAGATCGCCGCTGCGCTCGAGTTCAGGCACGATGCGCAGCATGGACAACAGGTACCGCATGTCCGTGGCCACCGGTGCTTGGAGCGCAAATTGACGCTGGACGCTCTCTTCGATGTCGAAGTACAACCGATCGATCAACTGGTCACGAGCGATGATCTTTACGGCGGCCTCGTGGTCGCTGGCCAACAGTGCGTCGGTGGCCCCGGAAACTCCTTCGCCGACCAGAGCAAACAGCTGCGTGACTTTCTCGTCTATGTCTCGGAGATCCTTCGCAAAGTCACGTGCCTTCATGGGGTCAGCGTAGGACAGTTCGGTAAAAACGGATGACATAGTTCGGCGAATTCGCGGTATTCATCCCGACGGGTTCTGGAGTTGCATAATATCGTCACTGTGACGAAATCAGCCATGGACCCAGGGGAGCCGAGGAAGTGTGCCTGGTGCCGGTTTCCGGTGCCCGACTCGGACGGACCCGGGAGGCCTCGCCGATTCTGCAAGCGCAGCTGTCGCCAGCGTGACTTCGAGGCCCGCCAGCGGGCCCTGGCCCACGGCGTCGATGAGACCGACATCTTGCTGGCCCGGTCCGAAGTGAATCGTCTCAAGGACGAGATCTTCGTGTTGTCGTGCGCCGTAGAAGATGCGCGTCGTGATCTCGTCGATGCGTCGACCGTTCCGGAGTACGCCGACATCGTCGCGAGTCTGTTGCACGCCGCAAAGTCCGTCGTAGCTGCGCAATAGGCTTCCCCTCCTCTCCCGCATTCGCCCATAATTATCGTTATGTAAAGTCGTGACAATCTGGAACTGCGACCTGGAATTACGTAGTCGGGCGGTCGCAGAAATTCGGAGGCTTTGTACCACCCCCTCACGCGCCAACGCGACAGCACGTTCCCGGAACTCACGAGGATGAGCAGGCATCGAAGACTCTCCTACCGAGAGGGACGACTGCTCAGCTAGTTGTCTCGCAAACGGGGGGTCTCATCCCGGGGCGACTGTTGTGGTGTTCGACATCTGGTTGAAGGCTTTTTTCACTCGATCAAGATCGTTTGGTCGGAGTCCGGTCTTTGGTTCTGTGCGAACCAATCTGATGTTCCCTGGAAGGACCGATTTCCAGTCGTCATCATCAAGCCACACGCTACCGTCGGTGAATTGTTGGCTGGCGAAGGTGGCGACGCGAAGTTTGTTTTGATTCGGGACCCGCCACTGCGGAAGTTCCATAGCGACCGGAATGTGGTCAGGTACTTGCAGGATTGTTGGATACATCCCGAGGTACTCGCTAAACGTGTCAAGGCGGTCGGGCTCATCGAGCCACGTTGTGCACCATACGACTTCTGCGCTCGCTTGGGCCGCAGCTTCGGCGACAGCCGTACCCATCGCTCGGTTCAACCAAACATCCCATTGGAGATCCAACTGTTCCCATGGTGCTGTTCGAGCCATGGAGATTTTTCGCGAGTGCGTATCTCGTGCGTCGCCCCAAAGGGTGCGAGAACGCCATCAACGTCGAGAAGTAACGCCCGGCGTTTCACCGTTTCCGAATGTTCACTTTTCAATGGCCAGACCCTTCGTGAAAGTTACCGCGGCCCAAACTATTTGACCGGCAAGGCTGGCTGCTATGTCTACTAACAAGCTTTGGGACGAGAACATCGACGATCGCTCCACACTTCGGGCACGCGTGGTTTTTCGTCTGCGTGCTGGTCAGCGAGCGGTATCCGTGTGGTCTGGCTCGGGCCGGTCTGGCCACACGATGTCGACCGCAAGTCCCCGGTGATCACTGGCTTCGATTCCGGTGAGCGGGCTGTGAAACGCGAGTTCGGCGCTGAGGACTCTTCCGCCGGATCCCTTCCTGTAAAAGGGATCACCGACGAAGACGTAGTCGACGCGTTTGCGGAAAATGTTCATCGTGGACGCGATGGAGTTGTCTCGCCAGTCCTGGGTGTAACCGGGCGAGCCGTCGCCGGCGACGCGCCACGAGTCCTGCCACGAGGTGTCGGTATCCCCCAAAGAAGTAAGCCCACACAGAAATCGGATCTCGTCGCTGTCGGGTTCGGCGTTGAAATCGCCGCACAGTATCGGCGGCATGGACGAACGCACCTGACCGAGAACGTCGAGAGGACCTCGTACCGTCTTCACGTAGCGGTCGATGTACTGCACCTGTACCCGACGATGGCGAGCGTCCTTCGGCGCTGCGGTGAGGTGGACCGCGAAAACGTCGAGGCCGGCCGTCGACGCGTGGACTAGTCCCCAAGGAAACACTGCGACACCGGAGTCTGAGACGACGGACTCGTCCACCGGTAAGCGCACATACTCAAACTCGTCGATCGGCCAACGCGACAGAATCGCAATTCCAAAGAGCGTGCCGGGCGCCGTTCGAGTGCCTACCGGGTCACTTCCCCCGAAGCGCCAATGCCACCTCTCCCCCGTCGCTGCCGTGAATTCCTCCGCGATCCATCCTGCCGTGTTCGGTGAAGAGTCGGACTCGTGAACCTCTTCGAAACAGATCACGTCGGGCTGAAGTCGACGCAGCCAGGCAACCACTTCACGTCGACGCTTCTCCCAGTCGGGTTCGAACAGCGAACCGAGGTTGAGCTGGACGACGCGAAGCTGTTGGGAAGTCACCGCCGTAACGCTAGGTAACTTCTAGCTCAGGAACGCGTCACGGACTTGACGCAACCGGTCGAGGTGGCCATCGACGTCGGTTGGCCCTGCGTTGTGGGTGGCGATCGCGAGATGCGTAGCCCCCAATTCCTTCCAGCGCTGACCCTGGACCGCCCACTTCTCGGGTGAACCGCCGGCGAACTGAGCCTGGGCCTGGACGCCGAAGTTGTCCATTGACAATCCCAGCGCCTCGCGATGGACGCGGATCATGTCGAGACACTGACGTGTCTTGTCGCCGGAACCGCCCAGGGGCATCCACCCGTCGCCGAGTCGGGCGCAGCGTTCAAGGGCTGCGGGCGCACTTCCTCCGAACCACAGCGGGATGGGCGTCGACGGCCGGGGGTTGATACCCGCCGCAGTAACGGAGTGAAAGTTCCCCCGATAGGTAAAGGTCGGCTCGTCCCACAGCTTCCGAAGCACCTCGACCTGTTCCTCCAGCCGAGCACCTCGGGCCCGGAAGTCGACACCGAGCGCCTCGTACTCGATTCCGTTCCATCCAATGCCGACGCCGAAGCGAAAGCGGTTCGAGGACAGCACTGCAAGTTCGGCGGACTGTTTTGCCATTAAGGCGGTCTGGCGCTGCGGGAGAATCAAAACGGTCGTGACCAGTTCGATCGACGTTGTCACCGCGGCGGCGAACGACAAGAAGGTCATGGGCTCATGAAATGCCGTGTCGCTGTCGTAGGTGCCACTGAAGCCGACCGTGGCGTGTCGGTCCGCCCCGAGAACGTGGTCGTACACCAGGAGGTGAGTCAATCCGAGGGCCTCGACGCCCTGAAGGTATGCGCGAATAGCACCTGGATCGACGCCGATCTCGTTATGAGGCAGTACCGCCCCGATGTGGATAGTCGCGTGATCGTTCGAGCCCATCGGGCAAATCTACGCCTACACATCGACACGAAGCGAGTCTCCCGGTAGGTCGCGCAACCGTGCGCGTCACAGCCTGTCGAAGAGATCATTGGGTATGAAGGCGAGATTCGTGAAGCCGCGAACTTCGAGTGACAATCCTGGCGAGTTCGCGATCTCGATGAGGTCCGAGGCCGAGCGTCGAACCAGGGCCGACGCCCACTCCTGCACCTCGAGGCAGACATGGGTCACGTCGATGAGCGGCGAG
Source organism: Acidimicrobiia bacterium (assembly GCA_031418035.1). Taxonomy (GTDB): domain Bacteria; phylum Actinomycetota; class Acidimicrobiia; order Acidimicrobiales; family JANYDT01; genus JANOYY01. Next base: position 28,398 of record JANOWU010000147.1, on the reverse strand, counting down.
AGGATCTCGAGAAACTCCTGCGCTGACGAACCGCAGCGAGTGAGACCGTAGGGCCAGAATTCGGTGACCAGGGCAACGTCGTGAAGATGAGGTCGTGACGCCCACACGTGGCGACCACCGCGAAGGATTGCCACCTCCGAACCTTGCGTATCGAGTTTCACGATGTGAGGTCGAGGGAGTCCCTCGTCGGTCCACACCGAGTCGAGCAATTGCACCTCGACGCTGATGGTGCGTCGTTGCTTGCGGGGGTCGCTCACGTTTCCGGCATGGACGCGATGATCACCCTGGTTCGTCTCTGAGAGATGAAGTTCTGCCTCGCCGCGTGTCTCGCCCAGCGCCGTATCGAACACACGCCAGGTGGGCGGCAATCCATTCGTTGCGAGGTTGAAGCGAAGCAGGTCTGCGTTGGCCGGCATCGGCTCGAACGCCACGACCTCGGCTCCGAAGCTGGCGGCGAGCACGGAATACCACCCAAGATTGGCGCCACAGTCGACAAACACGGGAACAACATCGCTCGGCAGCGCGGCGATCATCCGACGAACAAGGTCGGTCTCGAACGGTTCCCACTCCCCGTTTGCGGCGATTGACTCCGAGACGTGTTGATCGTCTCGCTCGTGAACAGCGAATGTGAGGACCCTGCCGAGGTGGGGCGTCCGTCCCGAAACAACTCGCATGATTTGATCAGCTTTGCATGCTCGGTCGGTGTCCAAGCGTTTTCTGCCCCCTGAGGGCGGGTGTTGTCACCTAACCTCTTCGTCGTGCTTCGCCTCTCCACTCTGTTTGTCCGTACACTCCGCGATGACCCTGCCGAGGCAGAGGTGCCGAGTCACAAGCTGTTGGTTCGCGCGGGGTACATCCGCCGATGGGCGCCGGGTATCTACTCCCTGCTGCCGTTGGGGCAGATTCTCCAAGACAACATTTCCCGGATCGTCGACGAAGAGATGCAGGCCATGGGTGGCCAAAAAGTCACCTTTCCGGCCCTCCTCCCCCGCGAGTATTACGAAGCATCAGGTCGGTGGAGTGAATACGGCGACACCCTCTTTCGTCTGAAGGACCGACGGAAGAACGATTTCCTGCTGGGGCCGACGCATGAGGAACTCTTCACGCTGTTGGTAAAGGACCTGTATTCGTCCTACAAGGACTTTCCGGTGATCCTCTATCAGACGCAGACGAAGTACCGCGACGAGGCTCGTCCTCGATCCGGAATTCTGCGTGGCCGCGAGTTCGTGATGAAGGATTCGTATTCCTTTGACACGTCCGATGATGGCCTCGCAGCGTCGTACCAACTTCATAGAGACGCATATCAAAAGATATTCACCCGACTCGGCATCGACTTCCGGATCGTGTCGGCCATGTCAGGAGCAATGGGTGGCTCGAAGAGTGAGGAGTTCCTCGCCCCGAGCCCAATTGGCGAAGACACCTTCGTGATGTGTTCGTCGTGTGACTACGCCGCGAACGTTGAAGCGGTCCAGGTCGCACCACCGGAGCCGGTTCTGGCTTCGGTGACCCATTCCCCCGTGGAGAAGCTTCACACCCCGAATGCACCGGGCATCGCGGCGCTCGTCGCCCACCTCAATGAAGAGCATGGCGACAAACTCGGCACTCAGGTCTCCGCAAAGGATCTGCTGAAGAACATCGTGTTCAAGCTCGATGGAAAGCCGATCATCGTGCTGGTCCCCGGAGATCGCGAGGTCGACGCTGAGCGTCTGGCTGGCGCGCTCGCACCGGGAAAGCTCGACCTGTTTGAGGAAGAAGACTTCGCCGACTTCGCGTTCCTAGTGAAGGGGTACATCTCTGCGTTGGACATGGCCAGGCACGGAGTCGTCGTCTATGCCGATCCGCGAATTGCTACGGGTACGGCATGGGCCACCGGTGCAAACGAGTTCGAACATCACGTGATCAACGCAGTCGTCGGTCGCGATTTCCTCGTGGATCACTACATCGAAGTAGCAACCGTCGCCGAGGGAGATCCCTGCCCCCGCTGTTCCAGTCCCCTCCACCTTGATCGAGCGATCGAAATCGGCCACATCTTCCAACTCGGTCGTAAGTACGCAGATGTCTTCAAGCTCGACGTCCTCGGACCCGACGGAAAGCCAGTTCGGGTGACGATGGGCAGCTACGGGATTGGCGTCTCTCGCGCCACTGCCGTTATCGCCGAACAGATGCACGACGAGAAGGGCTTGGTGTGGCCGGAGTCCGTTGCTCCTGCGAAGGTCCACGTCGTGGCAACCGGGAAGGAGAACCAGATCGAGGTGGCGCTCCAGTTGGCCGGTGAACTTGAGGCGCTCGGCATCTCGACGCTGGTCGACGACCGAGTCGGCGTGTCCCCCGGCGTGAAGTTCAAAGACTCCGAACTCCTCGGCATGCCGCACACGCTCGTGGTCGGCAAAGGCCTGGGTGAGGGTCAGGTCGAGATTCGCAACCGACGCACTGGCGAAGCGTCGGTGGTGGCGATCGCCGAGGCGGTCTCTCGTCTTGCCTCGGTACTGGACCTCGCGACCAAATAGCCCTGGCTCAGGGGATCGCAAAGGGTGGAGTCCGAATAGTCACCCTGCTGCGGTTTTCGGACACATTTTGGCAGGAAAGCCCCTCACCGAGAGAGGTTGGCAGTAGGGTGGGTTGTGCAGGTTCGTCATCCGACGAATTTCTGCGGTCGCTTGCAGCGCTTCGTGCGCCTGGTTTTCCCTTTAGGGACGTTTGTCGTTTCGACATCTGGCCTCGCATCAACGGCCACCAACCGAAACGAGAAATTTTGAATGTAGACCCAACGTCTTCGGCGCGCGCGCCGCAAGACTCAGCCGACCTGTCCAACGAAATCACCTTTGCGAGTCTCGGCGTCCCCGAACCGATCATTCGAGCGTTGGCTCGAACCGGCGTCGAACTGCCATTCCCCATTCAGACGGCCACTCTCCCCGACTCCCTAGCCGGGCGCGATGTCCTCGGCCGGGGTCGAACGGGAAGCGGAAAGACGATCGCCTTCGCCGTCCCGGTCGTTGCTGCGCTCGCGAAGTCCGAACTCCCCCGCCAGGGAAATCGTCCGCGCGCACTTGTGCTCGTGCCGACCCGCGAGTTGGCCAATCAGGTCGCCGAAACCCTGGCCCCGCTGGCGAAGGCCATGTCACTTCGACTCACCACGATCATTGGTGGCGTCGGCCAGCATCCACAGGTCACTGCGCTGCGCAACGGCGTCGATATCGTCGTTGCCTGTCCCGGACGCCTCGAGGACCTCATTGCGCAGGGATTTTGTCGGCTCGATCGAGTGGAGGTCACCGTCCTCGACGAGGCCGACCACATGGCCGACCTCGGGTTCCTCCCCGCCGTTCGCCGTCTGATGGACGCAACCCCGCGCCGCGGTCAACGCCTGCTCTTCTCCGCCACGTTGGACAACGGCATTGATGTGCTGGTGAAACGGTTCCTGGAGAATCCGAAGATCCACTCGGTCGACCCCGCTGTCGCTCCGGTCAGCACGATGACGCACCATATCTTCGCCGTGAGTGCGACCGACAAGGCAACGGTTGTCCGTGAACTCGCAGCCGGACGCGAACGATCGCTGCTCTTCACCCGCACCAAACACGGCGCGAAGAAGTTGGCTCTGCACCTCACGAAGTCGGGAATCCCGGCCGTGGAGTTGCACGGGAACCTCTCGCAAAACGCTCGTGAACGCAATCTCCAGTCCTTTTCCGAAGGTTCCACGAAAGTTCTCGTCGCGACGGACATCGCGGCCCGGGGCATCCACGTCGACGACATTGCACTTGTCATCCACGTTGACCCTCCCGCCGAACACAAGGCGTATCTGCACCGATCCGGTCGCACGGCTCGTGCCGGAGCCGAGGGAGTGGTCGTGACCATGATGACGCCCGACCAAGTGCGAGACGTCAAGGAACTTACGCGCATGGCGAAAATCGGTCCTGTGGTCACGAAGGTTTCCCCCGGACACGAAGCAATCTTCGACCTGGTCGGTGAAGCAGCGGAGTACGTCGAACCCAAAGCCGTTGCGCCTGTCGCACAAAACGGTGGACCGTCGCGTCCTCCTCGTGGCGAGGCTGCAAATCCTCGTGGCGGGACTGGAAATCGTCGAGGCGGACAGGCACAACAGCCAGCTCAGGGGACCCAGGCTCGTGGTCCGCGTCCCGCCGAAGCATCGAACGGGCGGCCCCGAGCTCGTGCCGAAGGATTCCGAGGAGCTGGTGCAGCGACGCGAACCGGCGGCGCAGCGACGTCGAGTCGAGGGCCGCGCGGTGCTACCGGCAGGGCTTCCAGGAGTCCGCGGTAAGCGCAAGGTCCATTTGCATTGCCGAACGCCGGGATGTGTTGCTCGCCGGGCAAAACACTTCGGGCGAAATCCCGTACTCGATCTGCACGACGGCCTTCTTGCGCAGCGCAAACGGGGCCAGTAGGTCGCACTCCCGGTACCTCTGACACTCCTCGCTCACCACAAAATCAAAGTAGGGCTCAAGAGCACGCGCCTGCGCGAGATCGTTCTTGAGTCCCACTCTTAGTCCCAGTTCTCGGGCTGTTTTGGCCAGCATCTTGTTGAAGGCGAGCTGATCTTTCGCTGTTATGGCGAAACCCGACTTTTGGATGTACGTATCGACGTTGTCCCAATCGATCGCGTCGAACCCGGCATCACGGCATTTCTCGGCTCGGTCGCGGAGGAGGGGTCGGAGAACGTTGAGTTGACGAACGTCGAGCCAGCGCTCCCCCGGCCACGCATCGAGTGGCGTTCCGAGCACGCTGGTCGGAAATCGCCGGGCATCAGGTCGCCAGTCTTCCCAGGTACCAGCTGACACATAACACACCACGTGTCCGCCTTGGGCGTGGATTCGTTCGACGCTTCGCCGATTCGGCGTGCGACCGTCTTCACCGTACAGGTCGAGAACCCACACCGTGGGTTGAACGCACTTCCCACCGACATGGGGAATCACGCAGATGTCGAGTGCTGGCGTTTCCTCGCCGAGTTGATAGATCCACCGATCGGCCTGGCGAGGATGCCAGGCCGATCGTGTTTGCGACGCGAACGCCAGTGGTCCGGAGGGTGCAGCGACGATCGACATCATCGCTGCGACAACAACGCACAGTTGACGACGTCGCAAGGGTGGACTCACATCCGCGAACCTACGCGACGGTCACGTTGATGCGTTGGCCCTTTCCAGCATGGCTGTTTGGGCCAAACGTGATGTTGCACAGGAACAGGTACTTTCCGGGGGCAAGGTCGACGGACAGCGTGCCGGTAGCACCAGGCTCGATCTTTTCGACTTCGCCGAGCACCGAGCCAGCGGGGAGCTTCTCCTCGAGAACCGAACCGAGATCATTCTTGGGAGCATCTTCGTAGGTGGTGTCTTTGATGACCAAGAACTCGTGGGCGAATTTGCCATTGTTGAGTGCGGTCAGTTCGACCTGGCCGGCGGGCAGCGTCGCAGCACCCTCCAGGGTCCATTCACTGAGCACATACTGGGTGCCGCCTGTTGCCGCTGCCGCTGCTTCAGTTACTCCCGCTGCGGCCTCGGTGACCGGAGCCTCAGAAGCCGTAGCTTCTGTGTCGACTGCTTCGGATGCCATGGCCTCTGTTGCGGCAGCTTCGGATGCCATGGCCTCAGTTGCGGCAGCTTCGGTGGCTGCAGCCTCAGTGGCGGCCGCTTCTGTGTCGCTGCTCGAATCACTACCGCATGCACTCAGCCCGAAACTCAGGGACAGAACTGCAACTGCTCCGACTATTTTCTTCATTTTCATTTCTCCCATTTCATATGTGGTCGTTGTACTTTGCCAGCTGGGACGGAAAGCACACCTTGCCACGTCCGGATTAAAGTTTCGTGAATGGAGCGATTTCTCGATTTGCCAGCACATCCGATGTTCGTCCACGCGCCGCTTGTACTCCTTCCATTAACGTCGATGGTTGCCGTTCTGTTCATGTTCAAAGCCGATTGGCGCCATAAATTTCGTTGGCAGCTCGCCTTTTCTTCACTCATCGTGTTCATTTTCGTTCTTCTTGCGGAGTCCTCAGGCAAAGCATTTGACAAGGCAACAAAAGGCCTTACCCCAGTTGATGAACATGCGGAGCTCGCCAACACGACCAAGTTCTTGACCTTCGGCTTTCTGGTGCTCACGTGTATCGCAATCGCCGCTTCTCGAAGGAATCGCTCGACCCCAGCCGACGACCCCGTTACCGCAACCGACGGCGATGCCACAGTCATGGTGCCAAATGCGCATTCCCTCAGCAAAATTGTCAGCATTGTCACGGCGCTGGTAGGGGTGCTGGCGACCATTTGGATGATTCGCACCGGACACGAGGGCGCAAAGGCCGTTTGGAAAGGCACGTTGAAGTAGCACCTAGCGTTTCTTGCGAAGGAGCTCGGGTTTGTATGTTGCTACCCGGGTGCCGTCGGAGGTGGCGAGGACCTCGTTCGACGGAATTGCATAGAGCTGAACACGAGCGTCTTGAAAATCGGTGAAGGCGAGCAACGATCCATCCGGCGACACATCGAGACCTGTGGTCTGATTTCCACCGACGATGGCGTCGATGGCCTTCCCGGTCGTTGTGTCGAACACCAAGACTGACCCGAGGTCGGGGCCGAATTGGTTGTACCCCTTCTCGGAATTGTGGCCGCGGTTCGATACATACAGGTACTTCGCGTCGGGCGAGAGATCGATGGTGTTGGGGTGGGAATCGGTGGTGGCCATCGTGCGAACATTCCGGGTGGCGATGTCGACCACGTACACGGCGTCTCGACCCATGTCATCGGCGTACAGCAGGCCCGCTTTGCGATCGAGAGCTAGGTGTCTCATTGCGCCACCCGTACGAAACAGGACGGTCGAAGTGATGATCGGTGCGGGCTTGACCGACGTTGCTGCTGCCCGTGACGTGGCGGCTCCGGCCGGAGGCGTGGCCGGGTTGAGGTCAATGCGGACGATCTCGCCATTTTCGAATCCGGCGACGTAGAGCGTTGAACCATCGTCGGACACAATGAGTCCTCGAGGGGTGTCCACGGTTGGAATACGTTGCTTCACGGTGCCGGTAGCAAGGTCGAGCACCGAGATGTCGTCGCTCACCCAGTTCGCGGCGTACAGGGTCTTTTCGTCCGGGGACAGCTCCAGAATCTTCGTCCAGTTGCCGCCGGTCTTCAACACGCGTAGGACCCGTTTCGACTGTGCGTCGATCTCGTAGACCGAGGCTGTCTGCATCTGCGAGACGTACGCGCGCTTCCCATCCTTGGTAAAGACGACCTCCACCCCGCCGTGCCTGCCGAGCGGAATTCTCGCTATCCGCGCAAGGTCCGGCACCCGAAACACATCCACCCCTGTACTCCCGAGCAGTGGCGTCCAAAGCTCTTTCCCATCCGGCGTGAACGCCACCTGTTTCGGGTTTGGTCCGGTCCTCGCTTCGCCGAGTTTGCGATGGAGCTGTCCGGCCGGCACGGGCCAACTCGAAAGCGGCGCCGGACGCGCAATGGTCGGCGCCGACGAGGCAATCGTCGGCGCAGACGTGGCAATGGTTGTCGAGGGAGCTGACGCGGGACCTGAAAGGACACTGGGGGTGGTCGAGCTTCCCGCGGAAGTCACAGGAGTGGACGTCGACGGACCGGGGCTAACCGTGGGTGCCGTTGCCCCCGCGGCCTGGGTCGACAGGGCCAGCCCGAGAATGAGGAGACCGACGGGTCGGCGCGCCAGCACCCTCCAGGAAGCACTTCGACGGCTGATGCGCACTGGTGACGTCGGAATCATCGGAGACGACCGTCGCCGACCAAGAGCTCGATCGCGTACAGCGATGTCGACGCTGCGATGAAGAGCGTCGTACGGGAACGACCGCCGAAGCAGCAGTTTCCTACTTTTTCGGGAATTGGGATGCGTCCGATTCGGGTTCCGTCGGGGGCGAAGACCTGGATGGAATCGAGGCTCGAAACGTAGAGGTTGTCGAACTCGTCGAGTCGGAAACCGTCGGGCAAACCCGGTTCGATCTCGGCAAAGACCCTGCCGTTTTCGGCTTTGTACGAAGACCCGTCAGTCCCGATGTCATAGGCGCGCAGATGATGACGTCCCTGTTCGTGGAGAACTGAACCGCTCGTATCAGAGACGTAGAGAATCGATTCGTTCGCATTGAAGGCAAGGCCGTTCGGATGAATCATGTCGGTCACGATCGCGTCGAGATCTCCGCTCTCCGGCACAAGTCTGTACACGTAACAACCGTCGAGTTCAGAGTCAGCCTTGTAGCCTTCGATGTCGGAGAGGATTCCGTACGGCGGATCCGTGAACCAAATCGAGCCGTCTTTCGCCACCACTGCGTCGTTGGGGGAATTCAAGCGGGCGCCGCGGTAATGGCTGACCAGCGTCGTAACCGATCCGTCGTGCTCGGTTCGTACGACGGCGCGGGCGCCGTGCGAGCAATGAATGATCCGGCCCTCGTGGTCAAGGGTGTGACCATTCGTGAAGTTCGATGGAGCCCGCCAGGTCGTGACATCGGGAACGCCGTTGCTGTTCCAACACAGAATTCGATTCGCCGGGATGTCACTCCAGATCACCTCGTTGGAATCGGGCAGGTACACGGGGCCCTCCGACCAGGTCGCGCCGCCACCGAGGCGAGTCGCTCGCGAACCGACCTGGACAAGGGCCAGCATCCGATCATCGAGGATTTCGACGGTTCCTGGGGTGATCGACATAGGGAACACACATTAGGTTTCCGTCTGCACCGATCACATCATGGGGGGACCGAAAAACTCCTCGCGTACGATCTTTCCGCCCGACGTCGTATACAGGGCAATCTCGCGCAGGGCAATCCGTCGATCAGCGTCGGACCCGGAACGACTCGTCACGCTCATTTTGAAGATCACGGAGAACTTGTCACCGTGGACGAATGGCCCTTCGACTTCGAAGGAGTGGATTTCGTGGTTCTGGTACCAGCGCTTGTTCTTGGCGCGAATCGCGTCGAGGCCGTGGGCCTCGGCGCTGTCGGGTCCGTCGACAAACGGCTCGACGCTGACCGCATCGGCCGCGTAATACGCAAGTTGCATGGCATCAATCGCGGCTTCGCCCGCGAGGCACGCTGCGACCAGAGCGCCAGCAACTTCTTGTGTACTTTCCATAATTGATCTCCGGCGCAAATGTATCGGACTGGTCCCGCCAGGATCGATTCCTCAAACATCGATACGATCGAGCGATGACAACCGGTTCTGAAGTCATCGTGATTGGCGGAGGCTCGAGCGGCGCCGTCATAGCGGCCCGGCTCGCCGAGGCCGGCGTTGGCGTTCGTCTGCTGGAGGCCGGACCCGACTACGGATCCTTTCAGTCCGGTGGATGGCCGGCCGATCTGCTCGACGCCCACGCGTTGGCAACGTCGCACGACTGGGGGTACGGCTCCGGCCCGGTGGCCGGACGCGACCCTTGGACCTTCGAACGAGCCCGGGTCCTCGGTGGCTGTTCGGCCCATAACGGCGCGATCGCCGCGGTTGGCCATTCGTCGGACTACGACGGTTGGAACCTCGCTGGCTGGACCACGGCCGAACTCCGCCCGATGTTTGCAACCGCGCTCGAGAAGATGCGTGTACGTACATACGACGAGGCAGAGGTCGGACCGTTCCACGCTCGATGCCTCCAAGCCGCGGCCGCGTCAGGGTGGAACATGGCCCAAGATCTCTGTGATCTCGACGCCAACACGTCATTCGGGCGAGAAACCGTGAACATCGTAGATAGGGTGCGTTGGAATACCTCGTTCGCCTACCTTGATCCCGTTCGGAACTTGTCGAACCTTTCTATCGTGGATCGTGTCATCGTCGAGCGGATCTCCTCTGTCGGTGACACCGTGCTCGTCCACGCCTTACGCGATGGTCAGCCCATTCGATTCGAAGCCGGCCACGTTGTGCTGAGCGGCGGGGTGTACGGCACACCAGCGATCTTGCAACGCTCTGGAATCGGTGATCCGAAACGTCTCCGAGCCATCGGCATTATGCCAGTGCACGAGCTTGTCGGTGTAGGTGCGAACCTGCACGATCATCCGATGGTGCATGCGGATCGCCAGGTGGGACCGCAGCTCCAGGTCTGGCTCGACGAGGCGGCACGCCGAGGAGCGCTTCCCGAGGAGCAGACACTCGGCAAGGCCACCTCGTCGCTCGCCACCGATGGAATATTCGACCTGCACATTTTCCCGGTATGTGCGTCGACCCAAACGGTGCTTACCAATGGACGCGCGCTTATCGAAGTCGCGTGTGTAACGCCGAAGAGTCGCGGTCGAGTCGACATCGTTTCCGACGATCCGAATGTTCGCCCACTCATCGACCACCGCTACCTCTCAGATCCTGAGGGGCACGACATTTCCGTGTTGCGCGACGGCCTGGTGCTTGCCGAAGAGCTTCTGCGAAGTCCTGCCCTCGCGGAGGTCCTCGGCCCTCGGGTCACGGACATCTCCAACGACGACGATATTCGGCGCCATGTTGCGCACTACTACCACCCGGTGGGGACCTGCGCAATGGGCACAGACAACGACGCCGTATGCGGCCCGGATGGGCGGGTCCACGGACTCGACCGGGTGTGGGTCGGCGACGCATCGCTCATGCCCCAGATCCCGAGGGCGAACACCAACATCCCCGCCGTGGTGATCGGTGAACGTATCGCCTCGTTCATGCAGCAGCGTTCCTGACGCCACCTGCTCAGCGTTGCGCAGCGAGCGCGAGTTCGTGCTTTCGTGCCGCAGCTTCGCAGTTCGCCTCCATGATGTCGGCGACTCGCGCCAAGGAGCAGGGTTGGTCTCCCGGCATGACTTTGGCGTCGAATCGGACATGCACCAGCGGACGATTCGCCAAACGACGAGGTCTCGGGATGAGCTTGCCGTGCGGCCAGACGTCGCCTGCCCCGCTGATCCCGACAGCGTGAAATCCGCAACCAGTTTTGGACCAGATCTCGGCGACGCCGGGCAGCAGCGGAGCCAGGATACGCCCCGGTTCCATCGTCCGTATCGCGCCTTCGGGCATGATCGCGCAGGAGACCCCGCTGTTGATCGCCTCGATCGCGACGACGTCGGCACCGCTCCCCTTCCCACCTTGGATGCACCCGATCTTTTTCAGGAACCAGCCCATACCCGGTCGCTTGAAAAAGACTCGCCCGACGATGAATCGCGCGGGTCGGTTCAAGCGATAGCAGCAGATCAACGCAACAAAAACGTCGGCCAGGCTGCGGTGATTCGCCGCCATCAGGATCGGTTCCCTCGAAGGACCTCCAACGTCTTCGAGCTCGATCGTCATAAAGGGTCTGCTCAATGCCTCGAACGCTGCACCGGCACGCATGAACGATTTTTCCCAAGCCATCTCTGCACGTCTTTCAAATACGAGGACCCGGAACGCTACGTCAGAATTACGCGCCGAGCAGTACGTCGGTGAGCGTCCGTTCGGCATGACGAGACCGCCACACCAACATCTCCTGCGCCTGTTCGAGGATTCGGCCCAGGTCTTGCTCTTCAGTGCGCCAGGTTGGATCAACCTGAAGTGCGAAACACAGATAGGAGCCGTCGCCGAACTGAACGTATGCGTGCGTATGACTGCGGCGGACGGTCAAGTGCTGTCGCTCGAGTCGTTGGTCCCAAGGCCAGTCTCGTTTGGGGCCGCGGAGGAACGCGTCGCGCCAGTCCCATTCGTAGAACGCAGCGATACGCCAGACAGGTGGGGCTTCGCCGCGAAGAAAGGGCGTCAACGGCAACCCGTCGCACTGGATCGGGACTTCGACCCCGAGGGATTCACACAGTGTCGGGAAGAAGTCGACGTTCTCGGTGAACTCGTCGACGACACGGCCGTGTGCGTGAACGAATCGAGGATCGCGAACTATTCCGAGCACGTGGTAGCTCGACTCGAAGAATCCCGCCTTCCCGACCAAGCCTTGGTCCCCCAGTTGCTCGCCATGGTCGGAGGTGACCATGATGATCGTGTCGTTCCACGAATCGTTTGCTTGCAGGTGATCGACGATTCGTCCCAGTTGCGCGTCGACCTCAGAGATCATGCCGTAGTACTGCGCTCGGATTTCGGCGACGCTGCGGCGGCGCTTGCCTGCTGCGAACTCACCGTGGTCCAGAAGCCGGTCGTGAAGGCGGTGGCGAACATCGGCTGATGCAACGGCCGGTGGGCAGTCATCCGGCTCGTACATGGTTGCGTACTGGCCCGCCGCCACGTAGGGAGGGTGGGGCCGTAAATACGACAGATGCGCGAACCACGGTGAGGTCTGTCTCGGTATCCAGTCCAACACGGCATTGGTCAAAAAGGCTGACTCGGAGTGTTCGCTCGGTCGGGCGTCTTCGGAGATCCACGCTGCGATTGCGTCGGGTATCGCATAGCCAAGTCCGTTGAGCCACTCGAGCCATGGGTCCTGGTTACCGGTCAGATCAAGGCCCGAGGAAAACCCGGGAAGTATTCCTTCATACGTTCCCAGGCGCGGGTCGTCGGGATCAACGACTTCACGCGGGTCGACGCTTTGGTCGGTGTAGCCGAACAGTGTCGGCTCATACCCGCTACGTCGTGCCATCCGTGCGATGTTGTCGAAACGGTTGTCGAGCGGCGTCCCATTGGCAACGACACGATTGTTCATCTGGTACGTGCCGGTGTAGAGCGCGGCTCGACCCGGAGCGCATGGGGCGGCCTGAGAGTAATGGTTGGCGAGTCGAACACCCGCTGCCGCCACACGATCGAGATTCGGAGTCTTGACGACCGGGTGCCCGGCACAGGAAAGCGAGTCGGCCCGGAATTGATCGAGCGTGATGAACAAAACGTTGGGAACTGATCGGCTCGTTGGTTCCGACATGTCGTCCATTGTTACCGACTGAATGAACCCTGAGCGGTCGAAACACGATTCCGTGCTTTCGTTTACGATCACGTCTATGGTTTGCTGTGTCGTTGATCACACCTGCTACAGCTATGGTTTGATTTTCGGCACGTTCGTGCTGTAAACCACCACTCTCAACACCACAGACACTGCTGGTACGCAACCCGCAGCTGTCGCAACAGGAGGAAACATGTCCAAGGCAGAAATCGTTCGAGTGGACGCCGCTCGGCGCGGCCTCACTGAGCGCGAGAACCACATCGTCGACGAGTTGAACAACGGCGGTATCAACCGCCGTGAGTTCATGAAGTACGCATCAATCGCGGGCATGAGCATCCCGATGATCGGCCTGTTTGCCGGCGGGGAAGCTGCCGCTGCGACCAAGAAGACCGGATCAGCCAAGCGCAAGCCGCTTCTGCGTATCAGCACCATCGCTCCGGGCTCGAAGATCGAACCCCTTGTCATCAACAACGGTGGAGCGCTTCTTCACCTCGGCCTCGCCGGCGAATACCTCGCCCACTCGAACGCACAGGGTGTTCTCGAGCCCCGTGTCGCCCAGAGTTGGAGCGCAAATGCCGACTCCACGGTTTGGACGTTCAAGATCCGAAAGGGCATCAAGTTCCACAACGGAAAGACACTGACCGCCGCCGATGTCGTTGCGACGTTCGACCTCCACAGCGATCCGGCAAACAAGGGCAACGCACTGTCGGTATTCAAAGGGAACTTGCAAAAGGGCAACACCACGAAGGTCGACGATTACACCGTCCAGTTCAAGCTCGACCAGCCGGTCGGCGCCTGGCCGTACCTCGTCAGCAGCACCAACTACAACTGCATCATCCTCCCCGCTGGATACAAGATGGACTTCGAGTCCAACTTCTTGAGCTGTGGTCCTTGGATCATGGAGAAGTACGTGGTTGATCAGGGCGTTACCTACAAGCGCAACCCGAACTATTGGGACAAGACCCGTCAGCCCAATTTCGAAAAACTCCAGGTTCTTCAGTTCAAAGACGACGGCGCCCGTCTCGCCGCCCTGCAATCAGGTCAGGTGGACTGGGATGCATTCTCTTCTTCGACCACTGCAAAGACACTCCAGAACGACCCGAATTTCACCCTGACGAAGTCTGCCTCAAACGGTCACCTCCAGCTCCACCTCAGCGCAGCACGCGGACCTTTCGCGGCCGACAAGCGTCTCCGTCAGGCACTCCTCCTCACGCTTGATCGCCCGGGAATCGTGGCCGGTGTGATCGACGGTTTCGGCATTCCCGGCAACGACAGCCCCATGACGCCGAACATGCCGACCACCGATAAGGCAATCGCACAACGCAAGAAGGACATCGCGAAGGCCAAGGAACTCATGGCTGCTGCGGGGAAGGCGAGCGGCTTCGACGTCACGTTGTCGACATGGGGTCGCGCCGACATCAAGCTGCTGGCGCAGGTTGTACAGCAGTCCGCCAAGGAAATCGGCATCAACGTCAAGATCGATATCGCCGATGAAGACGGCTCGGCCTACTACGACGACAAGCGTGATCCCAGCTGGTTGAAGTCCGACATGGGCATCACCGAATATGGCCACCGCGACGTGGCAAACGTGTATCTGAACGCGGCCGTGAAGACAGCTGGCGTATGGAATGCCGCCCAGTATTCGAACAAGGAACTCGACGCTCAAATCACGTCCTATGTCGGCTCCGCCGACCTCCAAGTGCAAAAGGCAGCATCGAAGAAGATCCAAGAATTGATGCTTGACGATTCGCCGATCGGTTTCACCTATTTCGGAAGCGCGCTCGACGTTGCCCGCAAGGGTTTGACCGGGCATTACACAAACGGTATGAATGTGATCGAATCCGCCAAGGCCAAGCTGGCCTAGGGACTCGTTGATTGCCCGTTCCGGGTGATCGATCATCGAACTACATTGTCAAAACGGCCCGACGCACTGGTGGCGTCGGGCCGCTTTCATCACACCTAAAAGTGAGCACTGAACTCATGCCACGATTCCTTCTGCGACGTCTTCTCTTTGCGCTTTTCACGATTGCGGTCTTGTCCGTTCTTGTCTTCTTCGCCACCCACGCCCTGCCGGGTGACGTTGCAAAGAAGGTGCTTGGCCCTTTCGCCGATGCTGATGCGGTCAAACAATTGAACAAAGAGCTTGGTACCGATCGTCCGGTCCCCGTGCAGTACGTGAGCTGGGTGTCCGACGCGTTTCGGGGGGATCTCGGAAAGTCATACCTGTACGACGTTCCGGTGACCGAAAAACTGCGCACGGCGATTGGGTATTCGGCCAAGCTGGCAATCTTTGCGTTCGTGTTGATCATCCCGGTCAGCATTTTCGGAGGGGTCGTGGCTGCCCTTCGCCGGGACAAACGCATCGACCGCATCATCACCATTGGCGGCCTATCCGCGGCGGTGATTCCCGAGTTCGTGTGGGCCGTGTTCTTCATTCTCGTGTTCGGCGTGAAGCTACGGTGGCTCCCTGTCGGAGCCACGCCACCCGACGGGGCAGGAATAATCACGCAATACAAGCACCTACTCCTTCCTGCGCTGTGTTTGATGATGGTTCTCTTCGGCTACATCGCCCGCATCACCCGAGCCGGCGTCATCGAAGGCCTCGACGCCGACTACACCCGGACTGCGCACCTGAAGGGACTCTCGAACCGCAGGGTCATCGGTAAGCACGTGCTCCGAAACGCTTTGATGCCGACGATCGCCGTGGTTGCCACCCAAACCGGATATCTCCTCGGAGGTTTGGTCGCGGTGGAAACAATCTTCAACTACAACGGCCTCGGGTTTCTGCTCCGCCAGGCCGTCGTTCAACGTGACTACCTCCTGGTCCAGGCCGCAGTGTTACTCATCGGAATCTTGGTCGTGGTTTCGAACCTGATCGCGGACATCTTGTACACGGCCCTCAACCCACGCATACGTCAGGCGGTATTCGGATGACCGAAACGACAACGTCACCGACCGGCGTGGATCGAGTTGGCCTACGGGAACTGGCACGCGAACGAGCGGCCGAAGAACGTCGAACGAGGCGACGCGAACGTCGCCAACTTCTCCTGCGCAAGCCATCGTTCCTGTTCGGCGCGGCGATTCTGCTGTTTTGGTTTGCTTGTGCGTTGATACCCGACGTCATCGCGCCGCAGGATCCCGCGGTGCAGGACCTGCTCGGCAAACTCAAGGAGCCGAGTTGGAAACACTGGTGGGGTACGGATGTGTTGGGTCGTGACGTCTTCAGCCGTGTCATCGACGGTACGCGGGTCATCGTGTTCGTCGCGCTGGGCGCAACCATCATCGCCACGATCGTTGGGACGATGCTGGGCCTGATCTCCGGGTACTACAAGGGTCGCGTCGACGACGTGATCATGCGTCTCGCCGATATCTTCTCGGCGATTCCCACGATCGTGTTGGCACTGTTGATCACCTCCACGGTCGACAGCAAATCCATGTTGATCGTGATGTTCATCATCGCATTGGTGTTCTCGCCAATCGTGGCGCGAACCGTTCGATCCTCCGTACTTGGCGAATCCGAACTTGACTACGTTGCCGCGGCTCGTCTTCGTACGGAGAAGACACCACACATCTTGTTTGCAGAAGTTCTTCCCAACATCCTCCCTGCTCTCGCGGTCGAGTTCACCGTTCGACTCGGCTACGCAATCTTTGCCATGGCGACGCTTTCGTTTCTGGGCGCCGGAGCCGGTCCGGAGTCGTCGGACTGGGGCACGCAGGTGGCAACCCACTTCAAGTTCCTCAATGGTTTGAACTGGTCCGCAACGATCTTCCCTGCTGGCGCCATCGCGTCGCTTTCCCTAGGCGTCAACATGGTGCAAGACGCCCTTACTGAGGTGTTCGAACGATGAGCGAAGCATCAAAGACCGCGACGCGCCCAGCCACGCTCGAATTCGACCGAGTCGAGGTCGCGTACAAGGTGCGCGGCATCGATCGACCGGTTCTGCGCGAGGTGTCGTTCTCGGTTGCTCCGGGTGAGGCCTACGGCCTCGTCGGGGAATCAGGGTGCGGGAAGTCAACTGCGGCGTACGCCGCAATGCGGTATCTGCCCCGCAACGGCCGAATCACCGGAGGCGCGATCCGCTTCGAAGGCAAAGACATGGTCACCATGTCGATGGACGAGGTTCGCTCGATTCGCTCGAGTGTGATCTCGATGGTGTACCAGAGCCCGATTGCGGCGCTCAATCCATCGCTGCGCGTCGGGCGACAGGTGGCCGAGGTTTTCTCCATCAATGGTGCCGACGACGACTCAGCGATGGATCGGGCACGAGCTGCGCTCGCCGCCGTTCAGATCGCCGACGTCGGCAAGGTCATGGATCGCTATCCCCATGAGCTTTCCGGAGGAATGGCCCAACGCGTGGTCATCGCAATGGCACTCGCCACCGATCCCCGACTCCTCATTCTCGATGAACCGACGACAGGCCTCGATGCCACCGTCGAGGCAGAGGTTCTTGACCTGATTCGGACGCTCCGAGCGGAGTCCGGTACCTCTGTGTTGTTCATCAGCCACAACCTCGGTGTCATTCGCTCCATGTGCGACCGCATCGGTGTGCTCTACGCCGGACAGCTTGTGGAGGAGGGATCGACGACACAGATCCTCAATGCGCCTCGCCATCCGTACACGGTCGGGCTCCTGCGGTGTATTCCCCGCGCCGGGCTCCGCAAGGATCTGCACCGACTCGATACCATCCCCGGATCCCTTCCCCCGCTCGGGACCCACATCACGGGGTGTGTTTATGCTGACCGATGCGCCATTGCGACCGACCAGTGCCGCACGCAGAAGCCGCCCATGGTGGAGCTGCCCGACGGCCAGCGCAGCCGTTGTTTCTACCCGGACCTGGCTCCCGATCTGCCGAGAAACGCCGAAACCACGAACGTGATCGTGGACCAACGAGCTCCCGATCCAGCCGAAGGTTCGCTCATCACGTTGTCGGGTCTCTCGAAGACCTTTGGCAAGGATGACTCCACGGTAAAGGTGCTCTCCGGTATCGCGCTGTCGCTTGGCGCCGGCGAGACTCTCGGCCTTGTGGGCGAATCGGGTTCAGGCAAGACGACGCTCGCGAAGGTGCTGCTGGGCTTGACCCATCCTGATGGCGGCAGCGTCGTAGAACTCGACGGGAAAGCCTTGGGCTCGACGATTTCGAAGCGTTCCGCCCAAGATGTCGGCGCCGTGCAAATCGTCTTTCAGAATCCAGACTCGGCGCTCAACCGCCGCCACGCCGTCCGACGTATCGTCGGACGCGCGGTCGAGAAGCTCGGCGGAGCAACCAAGGAACAGGGGCAGGAGAAGGCCGACGATCTGCTCACCGAGATGCGCGTCGATGCACGGCTTCACGCTGCGAAGCCGGTGATGTTGTCGGGTGGTTTGAAGCAACGCGTGGCGATTGCTCGTGCCTTTGCCGGGAATCCCCGTCTGGTCGTTTGCGACGAACCGACTTCCGCGCTCGATGTGTCCGTGCAGGCCGCCATTTTGAACCTGCTCGTCGATCTTCAGCGTACGGAGAACGTCAGCTACCTGTTCATCTCCCACGACCTCGGTGTCGTCCGGTATCTCTCAGACCGGATCGCGGTTCTTTATCTGGGTCGGATCATGGAGCTGGGGCCTGCCGACATCGTGTTCTCCGGGCCGCATCACCCGTACACCGAAGCCCTCGTGTCGTCGCTTCCAAGCGTCGACGGCGAAGCAACGAACCGGGTACGTCTGATCGGCGAGGTACCGAGCGTGGCGAAGCCACCGAGCGGTTGTGTGCTCCACACGCGCTGCCCTCGACGAGAAGGGAGCGGCGTCGAGAACCTGTGCGACACCGTCGAACCCGACCTGGTAGAGGTTGAGCCGGAACACTTCTTGCGCTGTCACCTGACAATTGAACAACTGCGGAAGATGCAGGTGGCCGTCGACGAAGCGGCGGTTGTGTAACGCCTTTGCTCGACGGTACTTCGGGGTTATTCCCCGTTGCGAACCGTAACGAAACAGATAAGCGAACCTATGAGTGTCATTGCGGCGCAAATGAACATCGCTTTTCCAAACCCTTTGGTCAGCGAACCACCCGCCCCCGCAATTCCGGCTAGGGCCGGAAGGACGGCGATCGCCAGCAGGTTCGCAACCCGCGCCACAGCATTGTTGATTGCTGACCCTATGCCCGCATAGCGATCTTCCACTGCGGCAAGAACAGTTGCGGTGAGCGGAGCCACGACAACGACGAGTCCGGTTCCGAACACCAGAACGGGCGGCAGGACCGAGGCGAGGTACGACTGTCCGGGCTCGATCCGTGCCATCCAGATGAACCCGACCGCGATCACGATCGGTCCCAGGGTCATGGGTAGTCGAGGTCCGATTCGCTGAGCGACCGCCCCCGACTTTGCGGAGAAGAGCAGCATCAAGGCGGTGACTGGGAGCGTGGCTGCACCGGCCTCCAGAGCGGAGTATCCGAGGTCGTTTTGAAGATGGAGGGTAAGAAGAAAGAAGACCGAACCGATCGCTCCCCAGATGACGAACGTGGCGGCGTTCGTTCCCGAGAAGCGACGCGACCGAAACAGGCTCAACGGAACCATGGGAGCCGACGACCTCGCCTCGACGACGATAAACATGATCAGCGCGCATACACCGACTACGGCGGCGACCACAGTCGCGGCTGGCCAGTCGCGGTCCGGACCCTCGATAAGTGCGTACACGAGAGCCCCGAGTCCGACAGAGAGCGAGACGATGCCGGGGGCATCGATTTTGCGGTTCTCGTCACCCCTCGTTTCCGGAACGAAGCGCTGCGCGGTATAGATCGCTGCGGCCGCCAACGGCAGGTTGATCAGGAACACGAAGCGCCACGAGACCGAATCGATGAGCCATCCTCCGAGGAATGGACCGATCGCCGTCGATATCGTCGAGAGCCCCGACCACGCGCCAATTGCCCGGGCTCGATCGTCGGGGTGAAACACCGACGAAAGCATGGCGAGGCTGCCCGGCACCAACAGTGCCGCCGACGCCCCCTGCAGGATCCGAGCGATCACCAAGATCGGCAGACTCCACGCAAGACCACAAAGGAGTGACGTAAACGAAAATCCGATGAGTCCGAAAACGAACATGCGTCGCCGCCCGAAGAGATCGCCGAGAGATCCACCGACGACGAGGAGCGAGCCGAGCGTCAGGAGGTACCCGGTCACCACCCACTGCTGACCGGCGAGATTCGAATCGAAGGTTTTTTGGATGCTGGGGAGCGCCGTGTTTACGACGCTCCCATCGAGGAACGCAATTCCCGAGCCAAGTACCGCGGCGGCAATCACCCGCTTCCCCTGCGTCGAGTCGAATCGCAGGTCGGACATGACGTCCTGTCTAGCCGACACCCGACTCACTCGTGCAACAACGAAGATCCCTCGGCAAGTCCGATGAAGCCGCCGTCGCGCAAATCGGCAATCTCGTTGTCGGAGAGCCCGGCATCGCGGAGAACCTCGAGGGTGTGTTCGGCGAGTTCGGGAGCCGGGCCTCGTGGGCCGACGTCGGAGCCCCGGATGAACATCGGCGCGGCGACCGTGCGGAACCGACCCGCCGGGTGATCGATGTATGGGTACATACCGATAGCCTCAGCCTGCGGATCACGGGCCAATTCCGAGAGGGTGGCGGCGGGTCCCCAGATGAGTCCTGCGGCGTCAAGGATGACACCCCATTCGGGAAGAGTCTTCGTGGCGAACACGCTGTCGATGAGATCGGTGAGTTCAGCCATGTTGTCGAAGCGGTTCTTGGGCGATGCGAAACGCGGATCATCGATCCATTCACTGTGTCCGACCGCCTTGCAGAACAAGGGCCAGAACCGCAGTTCGGTCATGTTGAGAATGATCCAACGGTCGCCCGCACATCGAAAGCGATTCGCAAGCGCACTTACGAGGTGTCGACGATCACGCTTGGACGGATCATGACCATCGATCAACGCTACCGACAAATCAGAGGTCTGTGTCCAGGCCGCGGTTGCGAGCAGGCTGCAGTCGAGAACCTGACCCTCACCGGTACGTTCGACCAGTCGCAGTGAGGCCAAGATTCCTGCCACCAGCGCCAACGACGAGGTGTGGTCGCCCTGCGCCGGTCTCGGCATCGGCGGGGGGCTACCCGGCTCGGTCATCGCTTCGGTCAGCGAGCCTCGCCCGAAGAAGCACGTGACGTCGAACCCGGGGCGGTTGGCGTCGGGCCCGGTTGATCCGTACCCAGTAAAGGTCGCGTGGACGAGCTTCGGTTGGATCGCATGGAGGGAGGCCGCATCGAGCCCGAATCGCTTCTGTCGGTCCGGGAGGAGGTTCGACAGGAATACGTCAACGTCGGCGGCAAGGCGGCGGACCAACGCGGCACCCTCGGCCCGATCGATGGCGACCGCCACGGACTTCTTGCCGCGGTTGTCGGCTTGGAACCCCGGTTCGACATCAATGAAGTCCGGTCCCTTCTTCGGGCGACGCTGGATTCCCCGCGCCGCGTCGCCGGTCAAGGGTTCTACCTTCACCACATGGGCGCCGAGGTCGGCGAGAATCGCACCGGCGCTCGGGCCCGCCATCCAGTTGGTTAACTCGAGTACTCGAATGTTGTCGAGGGGTGCGGCCATGGTTGGATTCTGGTCCCCACGGCAACTTCATGCAATCTGACGGGCCGACCGGTCGGTGATCCGCAGCACCGCGGACCCAACGATGGCCCCGAGAACGACACCGAACGCGTAGGACACAATGTCGCTCCAAAGGAAGCCGTGGCCAAGAAGAATGTCGAGCGGGGTCTCTTCACGGGCCCATACCAGCCATCTCCACCGCAGTAGCTGCTGCAATTCGAGAAGTACGCATATCAGGTACGCAAGAAGACAACGCTGGACCGTCGAACGTCGGATCGCAACGAATGCAACGCCGAAGTAGATGCAGGTTGCCGACAAAATGTCGCCCCCGTACACACGGACAAAGCCAGGCATCGGGATTGACGTGCGACTGAGCAGCCCCAGTGGGATCGTCAGGACGACAAGAATCCCGAACACGCGGCGTTGCGAAAGGTCCGTCACTACCCCAACAGTATCCGGGCTGTGTTGCTGCCCGCGATGCTTCGTTCCCGAACACCATGCTCGCCGTTCGTACCCGACGAGGATCGGATGCACCGTCTAATGTTTCATTGGCCTGCCAAGAAGGTGAATCCGACATGAACACAGAGCATGATGCCCGTTCCACCGCAGGGGAACTTGCGGCCGTCTCTGCCGAGCGCGTGATCACTCTGCGAGATCAAGGCGATCATGGCCGCATGCTTCCGACGACCGACCTCGGGCGAAGGATCTGGTCGACGAGACACCATCCCACAGGGATTCCAGCTGCTGCGCTTCGCTACCTGCGAGGCGGTCGCATCGACTTTCGAAGGGTGCTGATCGGACCGGACTGTGAGGTCAGTGGGTCGGGTTCGTGGCACGTCGAAGGGAAGCTCAACATCGGCGTCATCGGCATGCCGTTCAGCGCGGTGGGTGACCGGACGGTTTTTCGAAATGACGGACAGGTGATCGTCTCGGGGCACGTCCACATCAATCGAGGTGCGCGAATTGCTGTCGACAAAGGCGCAGAACTGAGGATCGGCCGAAAGACCTTTTTGAACTGCTTTTCCTTGGTCCACGCAACAAGCTCCATTTCGATCGGTCGTGATTGCGCCATTTCGTGGCGTTGCGAGATCCTCGATTCGCAGTATCACGAGTTGTCGTATCACGGACGCTGTCACGAACGCCGCAGCGTTGTCGTTGGCGACCACGTGTGGATCGGAGCGGGCACGCGAGTGCTTGCCGGATCCGAAATCGGGGATGGCTGCGTGGTCGCCGCGGGCAGCATCGTGAACGGTACGTTCCCACCCCACTCCCTTCTGGGCGGGAGTCCGGCGAGGGTTCTTCGTTCGAACGTCGATTGGACCCTCTAGTTGTTTCTCGATGTCGTGGTCGTTCGCATCACGAGAAGGGATGGTTGTGCGGATCCGGATCGCCATCCGGAAGCAAGATGGCGTGGAGAAAGACCGAACCGAGTGGGGTGTCGAAGCGCCAGCGCTTGAGGTACGTCCGACCTGGTTGCGAATGATCGGGAATGAACTGTCGACGGGCAAACGACCATCGCCATTCGCCGTCCACGCGATTCAGACGTCGGCTCATGCCCCAGTGTAGAACGGGGCCCTCTCTCGCCGGACGGCAATGCGTCGACCCCAACCGCGGGTGATTTCTGAGTAATCGTGGGACCCACCCTACGATTGGCTGGGATGAGCGACACGACCGCCCGCTTGGCCGACTTTCCTGGTCGAGGGGAACTCGAAGCTCAACTCCGAATGCTTCTTCCGAGCGGGTGGGAAGCGGCGATCCGAGACGCGTCCGACGATTCGTTGACACGCCTCAAAGGTCTGATCGACAACCCCACTGTTGTGGCCGCGCTCGGTCGAGCGGGCTGGGTGGCTCCACATTTTGCGCCCGAACACGGCGGACGGGGGCTTTCGCGATCCGACGCGCGTGACGCATTGTCTCTCCTGGTCGCGTGGGAGGTCCCCCATGTCCCTCGCGGCTCGGGTCTGCCGTTAGCGGCCCCGACCATTGAACAGTGGTCCTCGGACGAGACGAAACGACTGCTGCTCCCAAAGATCATGACTGGCGAACATAGGTGGTGTCAGTTGTTCTCTGAGCCCGGCGCCGGGTCGGAATGGCATCGTTGGCGACAACAGCGGTCAACGACGGTGACGAGTGGGTCGTAAATGGCCAGAAGGTGTGGACGACCTTTGGACACGAGTCGGAGATGGCCATGCTCATCGCCCGAACAGATCTCGACCAGCCCAAGCATGCAGGCATCACCTATTTCGGAGTTGATATGCGCGCTGAAGGGGTCGAAGTCCGTCATCTCGTCAACATGGCCGGTCAGGTGGAGTTCAACGAAGTGTTTCTTACCAACATCCGGATACCCGACCTCTACCGGATCAGTCCGGTCGGGCAAGGGTGGGCCGCCGCGATGACGACCCTAGGAGCCGAACGATATGCACTGTCGGGCGCGCGCAAGAAGCGAAAGGCGAGCGACGAGATTCTCGGCGGCAAGCCGTTGACCGAAGTCCAGGCGATGGCGAAGCAACGAACCTATGGTGAAGTCGCACGTGATCGACTGGTACGTGCCTATACATCTGACCGACTATTAACCATGACCGCAGACCGGGCTCGTGCCCGCTCGGCATCGGGGCACCCGCCCGGTCCCGAGGGGTCCATCACGAAAATCGCCAAGGCGACGACCAACCAAAGGCTTCAGGAGTTGGCACTGGACCTCCTCGGTGCGAGCGGCGTGGCCTGGTCCGAGGAAGACACCGAGGCACGGGAGTGGAGCACACAGTTCCTTCGTACCCGGGCCAACAGCATCGAGGGCGGAACGTCGGAGATCCAACGAAACATCGTCGGCGAGCGGGTTCTCGGACTCCCCCGCGAACCTGACCCGTATCAAGGAGCATCGTGGCGAAACATTCCTCGAACGTGATCACCCCGATGCCGCGGATCGCCGTCGTGCGGCTTCTATGCGCACTGACGATTGCCATCGCGATGACACCGGCGATCGTCGCGCCCGAGGCTGCCCTCGCAAAGCCCCAGAACGTACGTGTGCTTTCCTTTGCGTCCGGCGAGCCCGCCTGGACAGTCGTCAACGACGACGTCATGGGAGGTGTCTCCTCGAGCAGGGTCTCGACTCGGGCGGGTGTTCTCACCTTCGCCGGCCGTGTGCGGCTGGAGAACAATGGTGGCTTTGCGAGCACTCGTTCTCGCTCGGTAACCGAACGCTCCAACACCGCACTGTCGCAGGGAAACGCTGTCCGGGTCAGACTTCGCGGAGATGGGTCTACCTATCAACTCACGTTCGACACAGGACAGGGGTGGTACTGGGCGTCGGTCACTCCCCCTGCCCGGGGTTGGACAAACATGACGATTCCCTACTCGGACCTGGAGCCGCGAGGCCGATTTGGGAAGCCGAGCGAGGGAGCGTCGTATGCCGGTCAGCCACTCCGCGCGATCGGGATACTCATCGGCAACGGCAGAGCAGAACAGTTCGCGCTCAGCATCGACTGGCTCGACGTTCTTCCCTGAGACCCTGGGTCTCCACGCGATCAGGTTCCTCGGCGCAGACCGGTTGTTATCGCGCGAAGAAGGCCGGTGAGCAAGACGGCAAACACGACGACGAGAACGATCGTCCCGCCGGGCGGCAAGGCGTGCACCCGTGCCATCCACAGGCCGACGACAACGCTGAGCCCGCCGAGCAACGAGGATCCGAGCATGGTCGCTCGAAACGATGGGGCGAGAACCCGAACGGCACCGACGGGCAGGACCATGAGCGCTGCGACGAGCAACAAACCGACCACCCGCATTGCGCCAACAATGACCAGCGCAGCGCCCACGGCGATACCGAGATCGATGACTCGTACGGGAATACCAAGTGTGCGTGCGAAATCGGAATCGGTGACCGCCGCGAGCATGATTCGCCAGAATGTGAGCACAACGGTCACGAGCACGGCCCCCACAACGATCACGGTGATGACCTCGGATCGGTCAACGGTGAGGATGGAACCGAACAGGTAGCTGAGAACCGTGGCGTTGTAGTTGCCGGCTGCTCCAGCGAGCACGATGCCGCCGGCAATGCCGCCGTAGAACACCACAGCAAGGGCGAGGTCTCCGCCCGTGCGGCCCGATGATCGCATCAGTTCCAGCGCAAGCGCACCGAGAATCGCGGCAATGAGCGCTGACCAAATCGGCCAGACACCGGCGAGCAGTCCGGCCGATACCCCGGCGAACGCGATGTGGCCGATTCCGTCTCCGAGCAATGACATTCTGCGTTCCACGAGGAACGTACCCAACAGCGGCGCCGAAAGCCCGACGGCAAGACCAGCGAAGAGTGCGAGCTGCATGTACTCGCGTTCGAAGGGGAACGGGAGTCCGAGGCCGAGTATCGCCAGGATCATCGCTCCAACCAGACCGGCAGATCGTGGGCATGGACGCCGAGACTCACGCCGCTGTCGGAAAGACCTCCAGGCGGACCGTCGTATTCGATGGAACCGTTTCGCAGGACGACGACTCGATCCAGGATGTCTTCGACCGCGCCAAGCTCATGAGAGACCAGCAACACGCCCGTTCCCGATTTGACGGCATCGTCGAGGATTCCCCGAAATAACTGCTGTGACGCAGCATCGACCCCTGCGACGGGCTCGTCGAGGATGAGGAGGTCTGGCTTTCGTACCAGTGCTCGCGCAATGAGAACCCGTTGCTGTTGCCCGCCTGACAGTTCCGAGAATCGACTACCAGCCCGATTGGCGAGACCAACCGCGGCGAGAGTCTCGCCCACCCTGGTCTGACCGGTCTTTCGTCGAGCTCGTTCGCCGCGACCGAGAAGGCCCGTGGCGACGATTTCATGAACGGTGGCGGGGACGTCGGCGTCGAGGCGCGTGCGCTGTGGGACATATCCAACTTCGATCGGGCCGTTTGGGTGTTCCACGTGCCCGCTCTGCGCGTGCGACAAATTGAGCAGCAGTCGAAGAAGCGTGGTCTTGCCGGACCCGTTCCCACCAACGAGTGCGCAGAACTCACCGGCTTTGATGTCGAGGCTTATTGACTTGAGGACCGAACGATCGCCGTAGGAGAACGTCAACTCGACGGCTCGGACCAATACGATGCCCTGCTCGCACGGCGGCGCGGTCATCATGTACAGGACAAGGCTTCTCTCAAGGCTGTGAGATTTTCACGCATCTTCGTAGCGTAGGACGCTCCGGACGCGATGTCGGCATCGGTGAATCCCTCGATCGGCGAGAGCACTCCCGTCTTGGCTCCCGTCTCGCGAGCGATTGCTTCAGCGACCTTTGGCGAGACGAGTTCCTCGGCAAAGATCGTCGTCACGCCCTGAGCCTTGACCAGATCACTGACTTCGGCCAGACGAGCCGGATTTGGCTCAACCTCCGGACTGATTCCGGCTACCGAGACCTGTGTGAGACCGTATCGGTTTGCGAGGTAGCCGAAGGCCGCGTGCGCCGTCACGAACGTCTTCGACGTGCATGTAGCGACTCCCGCGCTGAATTCGGCGTCCAGCGACGTCATCTCGCCTCGGTAGGTCTGCGCATTTGCCGCGTACTCCTTGGCACCGGCTGCGTCGACCGAACTCAACGCTTCGCCGATGGCGTCGGCGGCCGACGACATGCGTATGGGGTCGAGCCAAAAGTGGGGATCGTGGACACCTTCCTCCTCGTGACCGGCTTCTTCGTGACCGGCCTCCTCATGACCTTCCTCTTCGTTACCGGCCTTCGCATCCAGGGGGTCGACCTTGGTCAGGACATCAAGCGAGGGCCCTTTACGGGTTTTCACGGCGTCTTCGACTGCCGCCTGGAACGAGTCGCCGAGGTACACGACCAACGCAGCATCCTGAATCGCATCGAGCTGATCCGTGGCGATCTCCAAGTCGTGCGGTTCTACCCCGGTCTTGGTCAGATTGATCACCTTGACCCGGGAACCTCCGACTCGCGTGGCGGCCTCGGCCAGCGGCCCAAAAGCCGCGACGACGGTCAGCGGCGTTGCAAGCGCGGCGTCCGCGCTCCCCGCCGCCGGAGCGGTGGTTTCAGCGGCCGCGGACCCACCTACGGTGGAGGTTTCGGCCGCGGTGGAGGTTTCGGCAGAGGTAGAGGTTTCGGCAGAGGTAGACACCGCCGATTCGTCCGAGCACCCACTCAGCGCAAGAGCGGCGCACAACATCACTGCTGCGATTTTCTGGATGGGACGCATCGAGTATCTCCTAGTAATGAGAATGACTCTTGTAACTGTAGCCTTAACTCGGCGTGATCAGCGCCGCAAGACCTCCACAGCTATTGTCGCCCGGAATCGTTTCGGAGTAGTGCACATTTAGATCCCTACGGGACGGAGTCATTCGCTGACCGCCGACCGGATGCGGAACGCTCCGCTCAACACCCATTGCCGACGTGATCTCCGCTGGCATCATTGCCGGTTGCCGCAGCCTCACAGAAATCCATAGTTCACCGGCATCCATCGCACACCCCCAGCAAACGGAACCGACCAAGCAAACGAAGCTGACCTGGCCGACGAAGAACCATCGAACTTTCCCGCAACACCACGTTGTTTCACTTCACACTGTCCCTCCCCTCAGACAGGCGAACAGTACCTGTTCCATGCAAAACCCCGTGGACCAGCATCGCCTCACGAAACGAAAGCGATACCGGCCCGAACTACAGGTTCAGCGGGCGAACAAGATCTGTGGTGGCGGTGGGCTGTACGCCGTGCGACCGTTCGGCCACTCAAAGATCAGACTCGCCTGGTCACGGTCCCAACGGATCGTGAGCCGGTGTTTGTGGACGTAGCGGTGATGAAACTTACAAAGCGCACATAAGTTCTCGAGCTCATGCGTGCCACGATTGACACGTTCTTTGATGTGATGAACATCAGTCCAACGCGCCGGACGATCACAACCCGGAAAGCGGCACGACTGATCCCGCACCATGACCGCACGACGATTCCGCGCCGGCACCTCCGACGTCGGCGTACCAACATCGAACGGAGTGCCCTGGGCACTCAACCACACGCTCGTGGTCACGCAGTCACAAAGCAACATGTCGCGTGTGAACGACGACAAACGCAC
>JANOWU010000146.1:0-1744 GCA_031418035.1 Acidimicrobiia bacterium | reverse complement strand
TCACTCAAGGCAAACACCACGGTGTTCTCGGCCAGGCCGAGTCGGTCGAGCTCATCCAGGAGCCGCCCGATTTGGGCATCGGTGTGCGCAAGCATGGCCGCGAACGCCTCTTGCAGGCGACAGGCGAGCACCTTCTCGTCGGAGTTGAGTTCCTCCCATGGCCGAACGCCGCGGTTGCGAGGCGCGAGTTGGGTGCTCGGCGGAATGATGCCAAGTTCGATTTGGCGTTGGAATACCCGCTCCCGTGCGAGGTCCCATCCGTCGTTGAATGCGCCACGGAAACGCTGAAGGTACTCATCGGGCGCTTGGTGCGGCGCATGCATTGCGCCGAGCGCGAGGTACAGAAAAAACGGCCGCTCCGGAACAAGGGAGTGTTTGTTGCGAATCATCCGCAACGACTGCTCAACGAGATCGTCGGTGAGGATATATCCCTCCTCGGGGGTGCGCGGCGGATCCGTCAACGCGTTGTCCTGGTAGAGCTCGGGATGGAACTGATCCATTTCACCCTGATGAAACCCGTAGTACCGATCGAACCCGCGGCCCAGGGGCCAATCGCCGAACGGCCCAGCGGCCGAGGATTCGCGCATTGGGGCCAGGTGCCACTTGCCAACGGCAAACGTCGAGTAACCAGTCTCCTGCAAGACTTCGGCGATCGTCGCTGCGGACTTGTTGATACGACCTCGCATGTTTTCGAAGCCGTCATCGAAATTCGAAAGAGCCCGCATTCCTACCGAATGGTGGTTGCGCCCGGTGAGCAGGCACGCGCGCGTCGGTGAGCACAGCGCCGTCGTGTGGAAGTTGGTGTAGCGGAGTCCTTCAGCGGCGAGGCGATCGAAGTTCGGTGTAGGAATGATCGAGCCAAAACAACTCAGGTGCGAGAACCCCGTGTCGTCGAGCAGGATAACCACAACGTTCGGCGAGCCATCAGGCGGGAGTATCGGGTCCGGCCAAGCCGGCGTGGACTCGCGAACCGTTCGACGAACTATCGGAGATCGAGATGCAGACATAGCGAGATCCTGTCACCGTTGGTGGCGGCCGTCGAAAGAGCTACGGAGTGCCAGGATGGTTCATGGACCAATCGTCAGAACGTGGTGTGCCTGGGATAGCTGTCGCCGACCTTCCCCCGGCTCCGACATGGCGAGGCGTGAATCACCTTGCATTGGTGACACCCGATATGGATGCGACCGTTCGCTTCTACGTCGGCGTGCTCGGTATGCCGTTGGTCGCCACCCTCATGGCCGGCACGATGCGCCACTACTTCTTCTCCCTGGGCAACGGCAACACTGTTGCGTTCTTCGAAGTGGCCGGAGCAGAGACCTTCTCGAAGCCGGCCGGCGCGCCGTCGGATCGCACGATCCAGCTTGACCACTTGTCGTTCGATGTACCTGACGAACAGGCGCTCGAACTACTACGTACACGTATACAAGCCGCTGGTTCCGAAGTGACCGAGGTGATTGATCACGGAGTGTTTCGCTCGGTCTACTTCACCGACCCCAACGGAATCGCACTCGAGGCGTCGTATTGGCGCATCGAGACGGGGTCCGATGCCGTTCTCGGTGACCCAATCGCGTTCACCGACCCAGATCCGGTGCCGGCCGTTGCCGAATTGCTGTCCGGAGGAATGCAGCGCCTCGTCCCGACTCGGCTCGTCTAACAAAAACGAGCGGATCGTGTGTTGCCCAGCGGAGTTGGGTAGATAGCGAGTCGAGTTGAAGCTACTTGGTCGTCGTCCGCGCCTTGGTCT
>JANOWU010000145.1:0-2396 GCA_031418035.1 Acidimicrobiia bacterium | reverse complement strand
ACTCGGCGGCGAGGCGCTGTCGAAGGCCCTCGAAGCGGCCATGCCGAAACCGTGCGAGGGTGACAATCGGACCCCAGCGCAACGTCGACACGATGCACTCATTGATATTGCTCATGAGTCGTTGGCGAACGAAGGTCGCGTGAATGTTGGCGGCGAACGTCCTCACGTCACGGTCACAGTTGATGCAAGGTCGGGTATTGCGCATACCTCGCAGTTGGTCAGGTTGTCGTCGTTCACGCGTGACATGTTGTTGTGTGATTGCGTGACCACGAGCGTGTGGCTGAGTGCCGATGGCACGCCATTCGATGTCGGTACACCGACATCAGACGTGCCGGCACGCAATCGTCGAGCGATCATGGCACGGGATCAGTGGTGTCGGTTCCCAGGATGTGGTCGTCCGGCTCGGTGGACTGATGTTCATCACATCAAAGAACGCGTGAATAGGGGTACGCATGAGCTTGCGAACTTATGCGCGCTTTGTAAGTTCCATCACCGTTATGTGCATAAGCACAGGCTCACGATCCGTTGGGATCGTGACCATGCGAGTTTGATCTTCGAGTGGCCGAACGGTCGCACCGCAAACAGTCCACCACCACCGCACATCATGTTCGCCCACTGAACCCAGTCGTGTTGACGTACCCCGCACTAGCGGGGTGCGTCGTCGCGCTCGCGTCAACACGGGGCAACATTCGGGGCGGACTGGTTGGGAATTGCATCAGCCGTTGTGGACGGCCGATGACCGACGAGTTTGCGCAGCGGTGGTTCCACGGGACGGTGAAGGGTAGTGGACGCGCCAGCCACTCTTCGACGTCCTCGAAAGTCATCGATCCGACGAAATGATCAACAGGAGTTCCGTCGACGTACACGTACGTGTCGGGTACTGACGTGACGTTGACTGCGCTACCGGCGCCGGGATCGTCGTCGAGATCTATGACGGCGAAGTCAACGGCATCGATCAACACGTTGAGTCGGTGACGACCGCGGGGTAACGTCGACCATGCGACTCCTGGAGAAGCTCGACCGTCGAAATTCCCGGTGGGCCACACGAAAAATCGCGAGCGAGCGCAGGCTCCCACCCGACATCTCGGATCCGGTGGTATCAACGTCGTACGGCCTGTTTTCAGTGCGAGTCGTCGATCTCGAAGCCGAAGGAATCCCTAGCGCGTGGGACTTCCTCCCGCTCCCGGTTGCACTGCTGATCGCACTCCTGGTGCGGCCATTCACGAAGACGGAGAAATCGAGGACGTTTCGCTATGAAGCACGTGTGGTTTCACTCGGATTTCCAGTCGAGAGTCGGGTTGTCGGCACACCGTGCGTGACTTGCGCCGAGGCGCAGACCTTGCAACGACGATATCAAGAGCAGCTCCGAGACGGCTGGAATCCACGGGACAGGTTCCATACAACAAGGAAGGCAAACGAAACGTTTCCGTTGATTCTGACGATGTCGTCGCCGCCTCTCGATCAGGTCCTCCCGGCCGATGTCCACTATGCGAACGTAGCAAGCGAGGTTTACAAAGACCTGCGGACAACCTGATGATGGCCGTAGTTCTGCTTGATGATCATCTGCTCCGTGATTAGTTGGCCGGGCCCTGTTTGGACTTTCCATGCTCGGATCTGAAGCTGTCGCCGCAGCCGAGCGACTTGGAGCTCGTGTTCTTGTCTGGTCGCTCGACGTTGGCCCTGGAGTCCGGAAAGCGTGCGGCGCGCTCAAGATTCGCCACCAAGCGCTCCAGAGGGCGCTACAGAGATAGCCAGTCCGCGTTCTCACGGTTCTTGTGCGATGGCGCGGCGTCGACGTGTGTGGGGTAGCCGTCGATGCTGGTTGTGTTTTTGCGGGTCCAGTAAGAGTGGAGGTCTTCGACTGTCATCGCCGCGTAGAACGGTTCCAGCTCCTGGTCGGCACGGACGGCTTCGATGGTCATGATCGGGACGCCTGTCCCGCACGATGTTCTGACACTTTCGATGGTCAGGTCGAAGATCTGGCGTGATCCGGCAAGTGTCGGAACAACCCCATCAACTCACTCCAGTCGGGGTCTCGCGGATGGAGTGTTTGGGCCGTTCCGAAGACCCGCAGGATGAGTGGATCGGCGGTGATGGACATGAACATCAGGTCATCCGATGGTTCGTGGCGACGTGCGCTGTCGTCTCGTTGCCGCTTCCCGTGAGGTTGAGCCACACGATCCGGTTCGGCCCGACGACCCGCAAAGTCCATTCCTTTCAGCGAGACGTTGACGCGTCCTTCGGGCGCTCCGGTGGCGACGAAGAACATCGGTTGAGCACGGATGAAGTCGGCAACGTGGTCGCCTAATGCGTTGATCATGATGCTCCTAAGGAAAACGGCGGTGGGCCTCGAAGGGCAAATCGATCTGGTCAATCTGCTCCAACCACTGGGCAAC
>JANOWU010000144.1:0-14347 GCA_031418035.1 Acidimicrobiia bacterium | reverse complement strand
AACGACCGGGTTTGGCTGCGTCGCCGTTCCAGAGAAGTTTCCCAAACTCCGCAACGCCATGAGTCGCGTGGATAGCGCGTTGGACCGCGTCCTTCCCAAGGACTTTCGATATCTGGCCTATGGCCACGCCGTGAAATGACCGCCGACCTCACCACCTCCGACAAATCGAAGCGTCGCGGTCAGGTGGTCGTTTGTCATGTGTGCATGACCCATAACGTCGACGACGGACGGGTACATCACCAGTTCTGTAAGGCCGTTGCCGATGCCGGTTACGACGTGCACCTCTTCGCGTCAGCCCCGGTGAATCCCATCACGCCCTGCGCCACCGTCCACCTCGTCCGCAAGGACGAAAGCCGCATACGGCGAGGCATCGAATCGTGGCGGGTCGCACTTCAGGTTCGCAAGCTCAAGCCTGATGTCATTCACGTCCATGAACCAATGTTGCTCGGGCCCGTGGTCACACTCTGTCGATCGGCAAAAATCATCTGGGACGTGCACGAGGACTACGTCGAGCTGGCGCACAGCCGCTACTGGATTCCATCGCATCTTCGTGGCCCATTGGCATGGTGGTGGAACCTTTCCGAGAAGCGATCTGCTCGCCAGTGCGTTGCCATCACCGTGGCCGTCCCGGCGTTCGTGCCGCGCTACAGCACATTCAACAAGCGTGTCGTTGTGCTGCGAAACTTTCCCGTTCCCGGCCCCGAAGCACAACGGCCACCGGACATGGCCCCGATGGCCGTCTACACGGGAACAATCCTTCCCGACCGCGGGCTTCGGGAGGCTGTGCAGGCGATGGCAATCGTTCGAGATCGAGGCGTTGCGCTCCGCTTCGAAATCGCCGGGCCATGCGACGACGGCCTGATTCAGGAACTCATGTCACTGGTCACCGAGCTTGATCTCCAAGATCGCGTCAGCTACCTCGGACGCCTTTCTCGAACAGACACGTTGGCTCTCCAACGACGCGCCACCATCGGGCTTGTACCGCACCTTCCGGAGGGAAGCAACGACATTGCCTGGTCGGTCAAGATGATCGAGTTCATGGAGGCGTCGCTGCCCATCGTGTATTCGGATCTCCACGCGCACCGAGACATCGCGGGATCCGACGACATTGGTATCCGGGTAAATCCCCGCAACCCGGTGGAGATTGCCGACGCCCTTGTGGCGCTGACCGAACCGACCCGAGCGGCTCAGTGTGGCGCGAACGGCCGACGAGCAGTGCTCGAACGTCTGAGTTGGACGAGCGAAAAACGCGGGCTGATCGAGCTGTACGACGACATCTGCTCTATCGCTTGATCATTATCTGTTCATTATCTGTTCTATAGCTTGATGATTCGGGTAGTCCTGGGTTAACGACGCAATCACGAAAGGAGGCACTATGACCGCAGCGGCAGCAACAACCACAACGTCCAAGGGCCGCCTTCGGATGGGCTTCGTGAGCATAGGATCGACCCTCGGGTCAACGGTGACCGGGCTGATTCTCTCGCTCATCACCGGCCGACTCATCGGAGCGCCAGAACTCGGGAAGTATGTCCTCGCCGCTGCGCCCGCCCTCGTGGCGACGTCGCTGTCGAGTATCGGTGAACAGCGTCTCGTGCTGCGAGTAACGGGCGATCACGGAAGCCGTCTCGCTTTCTGGTCCGTGTTGACGACGAGCTTTCGAGTCACGGCGCGCGTGGTTGCGGTCGCGACAATTGGCAGCGCCGTCGTGTTTATCGGGTTCCTCGACAAGCCTTCGCTGTTCCCGCTGTCCGTGGTGTTGCTCCTAGCGTTCCTCGTGATCGACAACACCATCGCGTCGCTCGACGGGGTGCTTCTTTCGGCGAACCGTTCGGGAACCGTCGGGGGCCTTCGCGCCCTAAGCCCGGTGATCCACGCTGCGCTCGTATTGCTCGCCGTACCGATCCTCGGCCGCACCTACTGGAATCTGGTCGTTGCTCAGGTCATCGGAAACGGGGCAATCGCGATCTTCAAAGCGTGGCAGATGAAGTCGACGATCTGGCCATTCGTGCCAAAACGAGACCGATCGCAGGCCACCGAAGACATCCGCCGAATGCAAAACACGCTGATCGCGTCGAACGCCGGCGCAAGCCTGGTGAAGTCGTTCCCACCCTTTATCGTCAGCCTCGGCTACCGCTCGGTCGGGGGATCATCCGTCGAACGGGCGGTCTCCGATGCAAGCGTGGCCGCGTTCTCGCGCTCCGACACCGTGGCTCGCCAAATGTCGACCGTTGCGGCCTTCTTCGAACTCTCGAACTTTTCGAGTGTTGTCGATCGCAAGCACGCTGAGTCCGACTTGTTCATCAAGTCCTTCAAGATGATCGAAGCCTTTGCGGGAGCCATCCTCATGCTGGGGTCTTCGGCGGGACTGTTCCTCACCTATGTCATGCCGATCTACGGCAAGACGTTCGAAGTGGACAGTGTCCGCTTCATGTCGTTCCTGGGTCTGCACTATGCGCTCGAAGCTGTCGGCGTCGGCGTTTTATCCGCAAGCTGGGCCACGTATCCGGTTGACCGGCTTTCACGTATCTTGGCCCTCGGGTGTATTCCCGCGTTTCTCGCAGCAGCTGCGTGGTGGTTCTTCCGCTTCGAGGCGGCCATCGGTGCGACCGCGGTCATGTCGGCACTGACCGTCTCCCACATGGCTATCGGGCTGGTCGCCGGGATCCGCAAGATCCCTCCCCATGCCCGGCGGTGGGCCAAGGGGTGTGTGTTCCGGTTGTTCCTCCAGGTCTTTGTGTGCGTGTTCCTACTCTCGTGGTGCGCCTTCTCCGGCACCCGTTTTCAGGGAGCGCTCGTGGGGGCTTTGCTGTTCGGCCTCTCCGTCGGGCAGGTGCTTCCGGCTATGAAGTCTCTACGTAATTCGCGCTAAGAGGTAACCACAATGCGCGCGAGTACGCTACGTGGGCAAGTGCACACGTTTCGAGCAGCGAGGCGCCGACAAGATGTATCGCTTCCTGAAAGACTTGCAGGCGTTTCGACGGGAACCAAAGGGAATTCATGCGGGCAAAAGATGGCGGCCATACGATGAAAGCGACCCGAGGACCGCGGTCGAAGAGATCCATTGCCGCGATCGCCGCAGTGTTTGTCGTCATGGCTTCGTTGGGATTCCTTGCTTCGCAACCGCGAGCGGCCTCGACCAACGATCCGGCCAAAGAGTGGTTCCCGAACTGGATCGGCCTTCCATGGTCCGGCGACTCCCTCTCTCGCATGCAGGTCACCGATCACTCCGAAGTGGACTTCGTCTTCACCGCGACCGAGACGAGCTCCCTGGTATCGATCTCACCCTGGCTTGTTGCCAACAATCCCAAGACGTACCCGCCGTGCCCGGCAACCGTCAATGAAGATCTCTGCTATTCAGCCGGTCATGGCGGGACGGTTCGCGTCGATGTGTATGCCAATGACCCGAAGAGCCATCTTCCAACAGGCCCATCCCTTGGTGGTCACACCTGGGAGAGACCAATGGTCAACGGTGCAGTCCAGAAGGACGGAAACTTCGACGGTTCTTGGTTCGGTCCCCTCGAACTGACGCCGGCCCCGAAGCTCGAAGCCGGCCGCACCTACCACGCCGTCTGGACGAACCCTGACGCTGAGGCCTCGGCCGGAAACTTCTACGGCCTGAACTTTCTGAGCAACCGGGCCATCGTCTCGGGTGACGTTCATGCCCGAGCACAGATGCCCATCCTCCCGGCCACTCGCTGGGATGCACGATTCCGCGGCCGAAAATCCTCGATCTCGCCGGAGCATTTCACCAACAACGAATGGCGTTCGTGTGCCGCGCCACAGGCGGTCGGAAAGTTCCTCGACTGTTGGGCCACGAGCGATGGTTGGTATCGCCAGACACCGATCGTTCAGTACACGTACTCGAGCGGCCGGGTGTTCGGCAACGGATACGTCTATCCGGTCCTGGGCACGACTCCGTGGAGTAACAGTCTGACCGACGGGTCGACTCGTTCGCGGCAGACCTTTCGAGTCGAGGTTCCTACTCTCATCGACCAAGTCGGAGTTCGCATCATTCCCGTTGCTGCCGGAACGGCAAAACTAAGCGTACGTAGGAAGTCTGATGATCAGGTCCTGGCGACGGTGAACGTGCCATTTGCGCTCCCACCAGCGATGGGCGGCACCTCCAATGGGACATGCCTCGCCGGCGTTCGTTGTGGAAACAACGGGCTTACCTTGGTCGGAGAGCTTCCCCCGACGTCCTTGGCACCGGGCGACTACTACATCGACTTCGACCGTGTCGAAAGTGGGGTCTACGCTCCGCAAGCGATGGTGGCATACCGAGTGCAGCCGGGAAACAAGCTGCCTGAATGGGGAGCTGGAACCAGGTGGGAGGCCGGAGAACTCGAGAACTGGACCGGCTCGGAGTGGCGCCCTATCGGTGACCGCACAAAGGATGCCTTCGCCTATCTGCGAACCACCACGCCGGAGATCCTTGCCGCTGCTGCTGCCACCACGACCGCACCGCCGAAGACTGCTGCTGTCGCCACGACAAAGCCGACCGCTTCCACTGCCGTGACAACGAAAAAGACCACGAAGACCACCAAGAAGACAACTCGCAAAGTGACGACCAAGCGCCGCTAACTGCGTTACCGGGCTGCGTTGCTGGCTGCGTTGCTGGCTGCGTTACCCGGCTGCGTTACCCGGCTGCGTTGCCGGGCTGCGTTGGCTGCGTTACCGGGCTGCGTCGACGATGGCGCAGGCTTGGGCCATCGCGCGATCGGGGCTGACGGTCTTCGTTGACGCACCGGTCGCGCCGATGCGCGACCACACCGACCAGGCAACCGAGACCGCACGTGCGTGCACGCGATTGACCAAGACCTGAGGTGTCGGGCGTCCGGGCAGCGTGGCCCGCCAGGCGGCGACTCGTTCGGGTTCGCCATCGGCCACCCGGAAGCCGCTCTTTTGTCGACTGGCGATCTCTGCCTGGAGGAGATCGGCAAAGGTGAGTTCATCACGCCCCAGTGGGACAAAAGCCTTGCCGTTGGGATGTCGTTGGAGACCCCACAGTCCGTTCGTGAGCGCGGCGATCATCGTGTGTGCCTTGACGGGTAGCTCGGTGAGGTCGACCTCCCAGCCTTCGTGCACGTCGAAGACCATCGCCTCGGTTGAGCCATCCGATGCTGCACCGAGCGGGACCCGGGGGGCTTGGTGTCGCACGAACAGCGGCCGATCGACCAGCATGACCCACTTCGACATCGACGCAATCGCGGGCCAGGCATGGGCTTGCGGGGTTGGCCCTCTGAACAATCCTTGGAATCGGTGGGCGACGTCTTCGGCGAGCTTGCGTTCGAAGACGTGGCCCGACGGCTGCCAGGAAAAGAACGGAGTCAGTGAGTAGAACGACGAAAGGTACGACATCGAGGGCAGGCGCATGACCCGACCGGTGGTGCTAGGTATGCTTACCTTTCCGGCGTTCGCGTGGCGTCCGTCGGACTCCGGCAGTCGGTGGTCGAAGTACTCCGCAGGACGCCCGAAAAGAAACTTCGCTGAGGTCTTGTCGATGATCCCTTTGAAATGTTGGAGCGCGTGAGGCACGAACGCATCGCCCGCTGAAAGCACCGCGATGTACTTCCCGGTTGCGAGCCGCCAAGCCACATCGAGCATGACCGATGGCAGCCCGTGGCGCGGAGGGCGCATCACGTTGACGCGGGCGTCGGGGTGCTCGGAGAACTCCTGAAACGTGTCGTCCATGGACCAGTTGTCGCAGACGAGTATCTCGATGTCGGCAAACGTCTGAGCCAAGAGAGATTCCACGGTGGCCCGGGTCTGTTCCAGCTGCGAGAACGAAGGAACCAAAACGGTGAAGAAGGGGGTGCTCATGCTCGAGTGCTCTCCGACAGGCTGGCAAGGGCTTCAGTAACGATTCGGACTGCTTCTGCGCTGTAGAGGAGATCGTTGTGGCCGCCTCCGACAAGATGCGTCTCGAAGCGTGGGGACTCGAACGCGGAGAAGCCCAGGAAATCGTCTGTCCACGTACCTTTTAGGCTCAGGTGGGAAGCAACTCGTTCCCCGCTCCCGAGATAAATGGTCCGCACGGGCAGTGGATGCGGTTGGTACGCAGTGACGCTGCGAACCATTGCGAGACCCGCCTGGTGGAATACATCATGGTCGCCAATCGGGGCAGGCTTGAGGGAGTTTCGAACGCTGCTGGGAGAAACGCCACCGCTCTTCAACGAACCAACGACCTGCATCGCCCGACGTTTCACGAGGTAGGCCTTGATGTGCGCGCGCTCCTTCAGTGGTTCAGGCACGTAACGGGGCCCCGAGAGATTCGGCGAGTCGTACATGATCAACAGGGGAACCTGCTCCCCTTGTTGGAGCAGGAAACGAGCCATCTCCTGCGCAATCAAACCTCCAACACACTGGCCGGCGAGCACATACGGGCCCTCGGGCTGTACCGAGCGAACCTCGTCGAGGTAGCGCTTTGCAAGGTTGACGATGCCTTCCGTACCACCCGACCCGTCGAGTCCGTCCCACTGGAGCCCGTAGAAGGGGTACTCCGGCGGAAGCTGGCGGGCAAGATTCGGGAACGACGCAACGTTCCCCGTCCCGCCATGAATACAGAAGAACGGATTCTTCGTGCCGGTCTTTCGAATGGGGACCAAAATCGGCCACTCGATCGTTCCGTTGTCGATCGCCGTGGCCAGTCCTTCGATCGTCGGGCTCTGCGCAAGAGCGCCGAGCGGCAGATCGCGCCCGAACGTCTCGCGGATCTTCGCAAACATTTCAACGGCCATCAACGAGTCGCCGCCCAGTGCAAAGAAGTCATCCGTTGCGCCGACGGCGCTGATGCCAAGCAACGAATCCCAAATCGACGCAAGCTGGAGTTCCGTTGCGGTGACGGGCGCTCGAAACGCGTTCCCGAGAATCGACCGATCGAACTCCGGAGTCTCAAGACCTGCGAGATCGATCTTTCCCGACGGTGTCAGGGGAAACTTCTCTACCACGCTGTAGTGCGACGGAACCATATGTACAGGTAGTTGTTTCTTGGCATACGTGTGGAGCGACTCGAGGGAGACGTCGGGGGTTGCGCCCTTCGGCGTACAGAACGCAACGAGGCGTGACCCGCTGCCGTCTCCTTCACGAACAACCGCGACGGCCTGTTCGATATCCGGATGTGCCGAAAGGACCGCCCCTATCTCGCCGAGTTCAATTCGAAAACCACGGAACTTGACCTGGGTGTCGATTCGCCCCTGGAACACCAGGTTCCCGTCGGCGCGCCAGTGCACGAGATCCCCGGTCCGATACAACCGCGACGTCCCAAAGGGCCCACCGAGATCGACGTCGACAAATCGTTCAGCAGTCAACTCCGGGCGTCCGAGGTACCCGTCAGCGAGGCAAACACCGCCGATGTAGAGCTCGCCCGACACGCCAACGGGTCGATGCCTGCGCGCCGCGTCGAGTACGAACAATTGCGTGTTCGCAATCGGACCGCCGATCGGCTGAAGTGCTTCCCACTCAGCTGGATGGCTGCTCACCGTATATGCACTTACGACATGTGATTCCGACGGACCGTATTGATTTTCGAGGAGACAACTCGGCAGACCCCTCAGAAACTCACGCATGGTCTCGTCGATCACGAGTTGCTCACCAGCGGTGTACACCTCGGTGAGCTGCACGGGGAATTCCTTCGACGAACACGCGGCATTCGCCAGTCCACGAAGGGCAACGAACGGGAGGAACAGGCGCTCGATTTTGCGATCGATGACGACTCGGTGGAACTCGAGCGGGTTCCGTCGGGTCGCGTCGTCGACCAGAATCAACGTTCCGCCCGAGCACAGCGTCGACATGATCTCCTGAAAGGAAACGTCGAAGCTCAACGAGGTGAACTGCAGCGTGCGTGCACCATGGACGAATCCAGGCCGGTGGAGTTGCCAATGAATCAGATTGCGTAGCGCCCGTTCGGGGAGCGCAACACCTTTGGGCTGGCCGGTCGAACCCGAGGTGTAGATGAGATAGCCAAGTCGTTCGCGATCGTGGCGCTGTGGCGGCTTTGCGTCGTGATCGGTCTTCGTGACTACGACGTTGCCGGCCTGATCCGGGCCGGTCAGAACCACTGCGGGCTTCGCGTCGTCGAGCATGTACTGGCGTCGATCGGCCGGATAACTCACATCGATCGGTACGTACGTGCCAAATGCCTTGAGCGTGGCAAGGACTGCAACGATCAGGGCGGGTGACCGCTCGACGCTGATCGCCACTGGAACGTCGACGTTCACCCCAAGATGGCGGAGCTCATCGGCCAGAGCGTTTGATCGATCGTTGAGTTCCGCGTAAGTGATCTGCTCATCATGAAACTCAAGCGCGCATACGTTCCCATGGTTACGAACGACGTCGGCGAAGAGTCCGACGACATCGACCTCCGGAAACTCCTGAGCTGTTCGATTCCACCCGGCGAGTTCCTCGAGCTCCGAAGCGCTCAGCATCGGAACCGTCCGCGGATCGTCATCGTTGGTGGTCGCACGAAGAACGGTCACCAAATGATCCGCCAGACGTTCGGCGAAAGCTTTCGACGAATCACTCCCTCGGGCACGGATCGTGAGGTGAATGCTGTCGCCAGAGTGCGAGGCATGAAGAAGGAGATCGCAGGGGACGAAGTTCGCCCGCCAACCACCAACATCGCCAGGCGCTGGCGAACTGGCGAAACCAACCTGGAATATCGGATGACGATCGACCGGAGCTTCTGCACCGATCTCCGCAAGGATTTCGGAGAGGTCAAGGCGGCGACCCTCCTGAAGCACGCGCAAACGAGCGGCCTCGCGAGCAATGTCGTAGGTGGTTGTGGCGGGAGACACCAGCACGCGCAAAATCGAGTCGGGCTCTGACGATCCGCGTCCGACCAGGAGGTCGCCTTGATCGGTGTATCGGTGAAGAAGGGTCGTCCATCCGGCAAGAAGTACGTCATCGGGTGTGACCTGCCAATCCTCGGCGCGCGCCGTGACGGGTGCTCGGTCGATAGCCCGCTCGACTACACAGACGTTGGTACCCGTTGCGAAGGTGGGTAGCCCGATGTCAATCGGAGCACCGTCGAGAAACGAGATCCACTCGTCGTTCGACCGGTTCACGTGTCGTTCCAACATGTACTTCACACTTCTTCCTCATTGCTCGTTGTACTGGCCTTTGCACCGGCGACTCAAAGGCTGTATGCAGACTAATTCCTACCGTTCGTGAAAAAAACGGCCACAGGTGTTTCGTTTGACACGCTCCGTGGCGTCAGCCGACGCAGACAGAGCGGCTCCGAAGACATCTATCGCCCAGCCGGAAGCGAAGCTCCCGAGGCTCGGTGAGCAAGCTTCGGCCGGCCACTGATGATGTCCAGGGCCGATCGAAGATTTCTCTGCATGTCGAATCGCTCACGCACCAGGAGCGCTCCGGCCCGGGTACGGCGAGAACGCTCACTGGAGTCGTCCATTGCTCGGCAGATCTCGACCCGCAGCGCAAGAGCATCGCCTTTGGCCACCAGGGCCAGGGCAGACGCATCGGGGTCGGCTTCGCGAAGCGGAGGGATATCGAACGCCACAATCGGGACCTCGGCGAACAGGGCTTCGAGCACAACGTTCGGCATTCCCTCCAGATAACTGGTGAAGGCGAAGACGTCGGCCGAGCGGAGGGCGCTCTGTACCAGCGTCGGATCGATGGGAGGTTTCACGAGCACTCGGTTCCCAAGGCCCCGAGCCTCGATCGCCCGTTGGAATTCCTCGGTGTCGTCGCGCGGCGGAAGACCGCCGATGACCACCAGCATCACGTCGGGCTTTTCGGAGGCAATCGCTTCGAACGCGTCGAGCAGTTCGAATACACCTTTGCTTCGCAGCAG
Source organism: Acidimicrobiia bacterium (assembly GCA_031418035.1). GTDB lineage: Bacteria > Actinomycetota > Acidimicrobiia > Acidimicrobiales > JANYDT01 > JANOYY01. The sequence continues at coordinate 4,536 of JANOWU010000144.1, read as the reverse complement.
GCGACCCAGCGACAGGATGATTCGCTGATCCGGAGCCACTCCCCATGATTCGCGAAGCGATGGAGACGGATTCGAAGGTTCCGGCGCCGAGGTCGCGGTCGACGATGACGAGGTCGACGCCGTCGGGCTCGCCGCAGAATCCTGGCGGATCCCGTGGGGCAGAACACGATGGCGTTGCGCATCCGCATCTGCACTGAGGTCTCGGCCGACGAGGTCGCTCGCACACTCGCGCAGTTCAGCGCTCTGGTAGAACACGATGTCGAGCTGATTGATCGCCGCGCTCACCGACCGTCCGTGATCGGTCGACGCGTCAACGCGGACTTCGCTCCCGAACGCCCAACCGGCTGCCGGGATACCGAGGGTTTTGCCCAGTCGCCACGCCAGACCGCCGGCTCCCCCCAAGTCCAGCCCCAGTATCGTGTCGAAGGCTGCCTTGCGGTGAAGGGCCCCCACGTACCGTTTGCTGCCGAACCAGGCGGCCCAGTCAGCCCAGAACGCCTGGCAGAACCCTGGGATGACGATCGTGCTCGGTCGATGCACCTCCACCCCGTCGTACGTTCCCAACTTCTCGATGCCGCCGTAATGGCGCCATCGTCGAAAGCGCGTGATTCCCGGAGGCGCAAAGGGTCGAGGCGCCAACATCACGACGTCGTTGCCGAGATCGCGAAGTGTCGCAGCGATCGCAGCAGAGAAGATTCCCGCGAAGGGGTGAGCCGCAGACGGGAACGCCGGTGCGGCAACGAGAATCCTCATGCTCGCAGACCATCATCGGCGAAGAGTTTGCGGTAGGCCGCCAACAAGACCGGTTCCACGGTGTTCCAGTGATAGCGACTCTCGATGAGTTTGCGACCAATCGCGGCACAGTGTTTGGCGTGCTCAGGATCGGTAGCGAGCCGCCGAAACGCTTCGACCAGGGCGTCGATGTCGAACGGCTCGACCGCGATGCCAATTTCTTGGCCATCGGCCAGGTACACCATTGCACCGAGCGTCGTGTAGATGAGCGGCAGCCCACTCGCCATGTATTCGAACATCTTCACCGGCCAGGCGATCTCGCCCTGGCTCTCGGGTCGGTGGGCGACGACGCCGATCGTCGCCTGTCGACACAATTCGAGCGCCTGTGCTCGGGGCAGCGGGCCAATGTATTTCACCGAGTGGGCAACGCCATGGGCTTCGATGGCGTGAAGGAGCCGTTTCTCGAACGCGAGAGACTCGATAGGACCGGCAATCGTCAACGGTATGGTGAGGCCTTCCTTGTCCAGACGCCCGAGTGCTTCGATCACCTCGAGCAGTCCGCGGCTCTCGAAGATCGAGCCGACGAACACCGCGTGTGGATGCGTCCAGTCGTGCTCACCTTCGAAGATCTCTATCTCCGTGAGGTTCGGGACGACCACGACATTTGGATGCAGAGGAAGGTAGCGTCGGGCGACCGGCGGTGTGGCAGCGAGCACGAGATCCACGTGCTTGAGCATTTGACGTTCCCGGTAATCCCACAAGCGCCACACCCATTTGCGAAGCGGCTTCGGAATCCATGCCCGCGTCGCAAGTTCAGTTTCGTAGTCCTCGTGGACGTCCCACACGAGGCGGGCCGTACCCTTGTGCCTCACACACGAACCCAACATGATCGGCTCGTGGACGTGCACGACGTCGGGCTTCAACGACGCTGCCCGGTGCGCAAGACCGCGCTGACGGCGGACTCGCTCGATGCGAGATTCCGAAACCTCGTGCGAATGAATGTGGACGTTGTCTTCGGCGAGGCCATCCTCGCCCCCGGGACAGATCAGATGCGATTCGAAACCACCTCGGACGAAGGAACGCGCAAGCTTGGCCCGCACGCGTCCATCATCGACCGGATGGCCGATGGTGACCTGGACGACGCGGATTTCGCTGGGTGCTGGCTTGTCTTGTGGAGGTGAGGCCGGATTCATTCGAAGCTGCATTCCGTCCGCGGTGAGAGAGGCTGAGTTAGAAAATTCGCTCAAACATCAACGACACTGTGTCTCGGAGAACCCCGAGATCAGATCGCCACGTTTGGGCTGAAAAGTATTCACTGTCTAGAGCAATCTTGGGATCGAGAAGCTTTTCGAGAAAGTACTGTTCGGGATCTACATCGGCCGGAATCGAGGGCTCCTGAACCCGTGTGAAGTAGATCTCTCCAGGTGCCGTAATTCCAGGAGTGAACTGCAGAACTTTACGTTGAGACTCGTTGTATCGCGCAATCATCTCGGGGACCTCGGGACGCGGTCCCACCAGCGTGAGGTCACCGACGAGCAAGTTCACAAACTGCGGGATCTCGTCGAGCTTCGTGCGGCGAAGAAAGCGTCCGACCCGGGTGACGCGTTGGTCATCGGGCCCCGAGACACTTCCCGACCGGTCTGCGTTCTTGACCATCGTGCGGAATTTCCACATGCGGAACTGCCGTTCGTTCTGGCCCACCCGAATGCCACCATAGAAAATCGGGCGACCAGAGCCGAGGAAAATCGCCGCGCCGAGTACCACGAAGACGGGGCTGAGTACCACCAAGGCGACAACCGCTACGGTCACGTCTACGGCGCGTCGAACGGCGACTTTCACCGCAGAATTCTCGCCGCAACGAAGGCCTCAGCGGCGTAGCACCCAACGACAGAACCCCAGGCTCGCGCCCGCACACGGAGTGCCTCGAGTGAACGAGGGTGTGGGTAGTCCCGGACCTCCTCGGTGTAGCAGGCCATGGCATCGATCTTGCGTTCCAAGGTCTCCGTTACATCGACGAACAGCGTGGGCGCGAAGGCGGGGGGCACTCCGATGGCCCCCCACTCCGTGCTCGACGGAGTTTCGAAGAACAGCAATTCCCGCACTACGGAGGCGTAGGGGCGACACGCAATCATCGTGGCCTCGGCCACGATTCGATGATCACGGTTCAAGTCTCCCGGAAAGTGTGTGTACACGATTGACGGACCCACTCGCTGCACGATCGCCTCGACCGCCGCGGCCACCTCACTGACCGGAAGCGTGTCAAGACGCTGATCGGGAAGCTGGCCGATCTCGACGTCGGTGACACCGAGGACCGCTGCCGCCTGCGCGGTCTGGGCTCGGACCTCAGCATGACGTTCTGGGGCGTAGCGCATGCTGACACCCTCGCAAACCACGGCAAGGGTTACGCTGTGTCCGCGATCAACGTGATTTGCGACGGTTCCTCCAACCCCTAACAATTCGTCATCAGGATGCGCTCCGATAACCAGAACGTTCATACAGTGTTTCCGCCTTTCGCCCGTCGCAGGCTCGCATGAAAGCTCGTCCGTCGCGCCGCGCCATCGCTTTGGTTACCGTGTCCACCGTATTGCTGGCGATCCTTGGATGGAGTGTGCGGGCCGACACGAAGGACCTGCAGAGTCTCGATGGCCATCGTTGGTGGTTCGACTCTCGCGTTGTGCAGTACCGATTCAAGCATCGCATCTGGTTCGATTTCGAACCACGGCTGCGACTTCTTCGAATCGAAGAAGCGCTGAACTTTTCGGTGTTGGCCGCCTTGTGTGTACTTATCGGTGTCGTGTTGTTGGCACGGCGTCGTCCTCGCGCCGCAGCGCTCTACTTTGCCGCAGTCGCTTCCGGCATCATCGCTTCGCTCCTGTTGAAGCCGCTCTTCGGACGCAGCATTCAAGACGCCGCCGGTGGGTCGTTTTACACATTCCCATCGGGTCATACTGCGCTCCTCAGCGGCACCGTCGTCGCCTGGGTGCTTCACTCGCGCACGACCAAGATCGCTCTTGCCAAGAGTGGTGTGGGAGCCATCGTCGTCGCACTGTATGCGACGCTGCTTTCGCTGACCGGGAGTCATTTCGTGACCGACTGCATCGGAGGGGCACTCACGTCGATTGCGGTAGTTGTTGGTGTACACGTCGCGTCTTCCGTAGCCTTTCGGCCCGCTCCAGAGCCTGAATCGCCGTCGAACTAGATTCGATTGGAGACAACGATCTTTTCTACGGTGCAGATGACGTCGGAGATGTCCCCGTCGGTCATGCTCGGGTAGATCGGCAACGAAACCTCTGAACGGTAGGCCGACGTCGCGATCGGAAGAGCCTCTTGATCGTATGCGTACTTCTTTGCGTAGTACTCGTGATGATGGATCGGGATGAAGTGAACGCTCGTACCGATGTTCAGAGATCCCAACTGCTCGATGAACTCGTTGCGACCGATCGAAAGAAGCTCGAGGTTCAATCGAAGCGTGTAGAGGTGCCAGGCGTGATGAACGTCGGACCGAACGCCGGGAATGCGTAACTCCGGGTATTGCGAGAAGGCGTCGTTGTAGGTTGCCGCGATTTCCTGACGCCGGGCATCCATTCCGTCGAGTTTCTCGAGTTGCACGAGCCCGACGGCAGCGGCGATATCGGTCATGTTGTATTTGTAGCCGGGTCGGGTTACCTCGTAGTGCCAGGATCCGCCCTTCCCGTAGCGCTTCCATGCGTCGCGACCCATGCCGTGAAGGCTCCACAGCCGGGCCTCGGTGATGAAGTCGGGTGTTCCGGTCAACATGCCGCCTTCAGCGGTCGTGAGGTTCTT
>JANOWU010000143.1:0-8539 GCA_031418035.1 Acidimicrobiia bacterium | reverse complement strand
GAGGGCAACTACATCGGTGAGTACTCGACGGGTGATTTCACACCTGACAACGAGGCTCAGGCCGCATGGTTGGCTGACTATCAGCCGCCGGCCGTTGAGGGCGCAGAGCCCGGGACGGAAGGGTCCACAGAGCCGGCGACGGAAGGGTCCACAGAGGCTGCAGGCGAACCGGACTTCTCGGCGGACAACGTCTAACACGCGTTTCTACGCGTACACAGAATGTGTCGGGCTTCGGCCCGCCACTACTGCGAAATACTGAAGCGGCCACCCTTTCGGGTGGCCGCTTCGTTTCTGGTTCCTTGCTTGAGGGAGAACGGGGCGATGCCCGGCCCGACCGACAGAGTCAGTCGAGTCGAATGATGCCCATGCGAACCGCACGCACGACGGCCTGGGTCCGGTCGGCGGTGTCGAGCTTCTGATAAATCGAGGCGAGATGGTTCTTCACGGTTTTCACCGAGATGTAGAGCTTCGCGGCGACGTCCACCGTCGAGAGCCCGTCGGCGATCAGCTGAAGGACTTCCTCTTCACGTTTCGAGATGATTGACTCGCCGGGCCGATCGGGGATCGGGAACTTGGCCTCGCGCAGCATCGACTTGGCGAACTCGGGCGACACCGAACCCTCGCCGTTCGCGGCGGCCCGAACTGCGTCGGCGACCTCATCCGTCGAGCAATCCTTGACGAGATAGCCCGCGGCGCCCATCCGAATCGCCTTCGCGAGAACCTCTCGGTCGGCGTGCATGGTCAACATAACGATCTGGGTCTCCGGGGAAGTTTGGCGAATGCGGCGTGTCGCCTCGACGCCGTCGAGAACCGGCATGGACACGTCCATCAGCACAACGTCGGGACGAAGAGCGGACGCGAGTCGGACACCTTCCTCACCGTCGGAACCTTCGCCGACAACGTCGAAGCCGTACAGCTCCATGGAACGACGAAGCCCTTCTCGCAGCATGCGGTGATCATCGACGAGCAGGAGTCGAATCGGGCGCGCGGGGACGCGCGTCGAGGCGGTGTTCGGGGTCGGAACATTCATGTCAGTCCAATCGGCAGGTGATGGTCGTACCTTTATCGTGCGATGAGGTGATTTCGATGCGCGCCCCAATCGCGGCAGCCCGTTCTTGAAGGCCGCGTAGTCCATAGGAGTCCACGCGACCCGAGGCACCGCTGAATCCGCGCCCGTTGTCGATGACGACCAGCTCGGCGGAATGACCATTTGTGGTCCATCGGACGATGAGTTCCGACGCCCGTGCGTGGCGTTCCACATTCACGATGGCCTCCTGAGCGATGAGCCACATTTCCCGTTCCTGGCGCGTCGGCAAGTTTCCGGTCACATCATGTGTGAACGTGACATGCAGTTCGGGGTTGCGAGTTCGGACACGGTCCAAGAACTCCTGGAGGGTCGCAAGGCCACTCCGATCGACACTCACATCCGTTCGAATGTCGTACAGCGTTTCGCGTACCTCGGAGACCACCCGACCGACGTCACCACGAAGTCGACGAACCTCGTCGGCAACCGGTTCTGCGTCGGGGAGACGTGCCAATCGGTCGAGCTCGAATCCTAAGTAGGCCAACGATTGCCCTATTCGGTCGTGGAGGTCGCGGGCGATGCGGACCCGTTCTTCGTCGGCGGCAACTCGGCGGATACGCCCGAACCATCGAGCGTTGTCGATGGCGATCGAAGCAGGCTCGGCGAAGCGCTTCAGTAACTCCAAGGATTCGTCGGTATCGAGCCCTTCCTGTGTGTGCTCGATGGCGAGAACCCCGAACGAGTTTTGCCGCGACCGTAGCGGTGCATACAAACCAGAACGAGCGCCCGGAAGAAACCCGTGTTGGTGGTCGGCGGGAAGCCCGTGCATGGTGATGGGCGTAGATGAACGAGATGCGGCGCTCGCCGCAGCCGGCAGATCGAGGCTGTTGTAGACCTTGGGCAGACGCGTTCCCTCGGTGCGAGAGACCTCCCACACATTCGTTGCCTCGTCACGGATCAGAACAGTTATCGCTTCATTCGGGAACAGGTCCCTGGCGTTCGCGATGGTGGACTGCAGAACGTCTTCGAGGTCGAGCGACGCGGGAAGCGACTGGGCCACTTTGTGCAGGGCGAACAGCAGGCTGTTGGCACTGGTGAGGCGATTCATGTTGTCGAGCGCACGCGTGTGACGCACGAGTGAGTCGTGGACGACCTTTCGGCCGATACTGGCCACGAAGGTGAATGCGACGATCTGCATCGTCCACTGCCAACTTGTCCGCAGTTGTTCTGCCGTCGTGAATCCGCGCGCCGACAGTTCGAGAATCGAAATCAAGAGGCTTGGCAGGATGCCGTAACTCACGACCAAGGGGCCGTCCTGTGAGAACGCGCCGATCATGACGATAGGTATGAGGAGAAAGGCGAACGGGGAATGCCAATGGCCGGTTGCGCCGATGCAGATCACGACGATGGCGATTTCGCTGACCATCGACGACGCCAGTCCGACTTCGAACCCGAGGCTTCGGATCGGCCGAACCGTTCGGAAGGTTGTCACGAGTCCGAGTACCGCAAAGACCAGGACGTTTCGCAGGGATCGATCGCTGCTGGCCGTGCCGAGTGCGACAGCACTGACGAGCAGCGCACACCAGCGGCTCACGACAATCAGTCGCTGGTAGGGCGAGAGTGTGTCTTCGCTATGTTCACTGAGCTTTATCTCGGGGGCGAGCAGGAGGGGTCGTTGTTCTCGACGTCGTCGATCCCGGGGCTTGCCGTCGGAGCGACGATCGAGAATCCCATTAAAGCTGTCTTCGGGCGTTTGCGATGGCGAGGCAGGAGTAGGCGACGCTGGTTCGACTGACTCGGATTGGGCAGCGTCGAGGGATGAACAAAGGGAGGGATCGACCGCTGCGGACATAGGTATCGAGACCTACATCGTCGCTGGTTTTCGCAGGCTTGACCCCTGAATGAATGGATGGGCCGTATGTTTTCGTCTTCAAACGTGAGCGACCGTTCTGCTTCAAAACTGAATGGCGGCGCACTACGGTTGTGGCCGTGAAGCTCATCGGTCTTGGTGGTGGCATCGGTTCGGGCAAGAGCACCGTTTCGCTCCTTCTCGCCGAGCGTGGTGCGGTCATCGTCGACGCCGACGTGATCGCCCGCCTCGTCGTGGAACCCGGCCGACCGGCGCTGCGTGCCATTGTCGAGCGCTTCGGCGAGTCCGTCCTCAATCCCGACGCGACGATGAACCGGCCGGCGGTGGCAGCGATTGTGTTTCATGACGAGGCGGCACTCAAGGATCTCAACGCGATCACGCATCCCGCGATCGGTGAGGAGATCCTCCGACAGACGTCAGCACATTACGGAACCGAGCGGATCGTCGTGCTTGATGCCGCGCTGCTCTTCGATCGGGCTCGCCCGGGGATGGTCGGGCGCATCGTGGTCGACGTCGACCCGGAGGTTGCCGTGGCAAGGCTCATGGAGTTCCGCGGCTTTCAGGAGTCCGACGCTCGCGCCCGCATTGCCTCGCAGATGAGTCGAGACGAGCGGCGAGCGATGGCGGATTTCGTGATCGACAACTCCGGGGATCTCGATTCGTTGCGTGGGGAGGTCGAGAGGGCCTGGGACTGGATCGAATCACTCCCGGCCTCGGAGTTCCCCGAAACCGCGACAACCCAAGCCGGGTAGCGTCTGACACCGGTGACTCCCGAAAAGCTTCGTGATCTTCGAGTTCTTGCGGGTTCCTTACGAGATGAACTTGCTGTCGTGCGATTCGACGTCGCCGCGCCTGCGGTCGGCGGGGAACTCGATGCGTCCCAAGCGACGGCCAATGCACTGTCGTTGGTGCGCCAACTCGACGATCATGTACTCCCTCGTCTCGACCACATCGACGCACCGGCGTTGGTGATCGTCGGAGGTTCCACTGGTTCGGGAAAGTCGCTGCTCGTCAATAGCCTCGTCGGTGCCGATGTCACACGGCCGGGCGTTCTTCGTCCGACCACGACCGCGCCAGCGCTGATTCACGATCCGACCAGCCGGGAGTGGTTTGCGTCGATGAACGTGTTGCCCGGTCTTGCCCGTGTCCACGAGGGGGATGCCCATGGACACCAGGAACTGCGCTTGGTGAGTATCGACTCGATGCCACCGGGTGTTGCCATCCTCGATAGCCCCGATATCGATTCGGTCTCGGTGGAGAACCGAACCCTCGCTGCAGAGTTGCTCGCGGCCGGCGATCTGTGGATTTTCACGACGACCGCTGCCCGTTATGCCGACGCCGTTCCGTGGGAGTTCCTGGCGCGGGCCCGGGCGCAGGACACACCTCTCGTTCTCGTGATGAATCGGATCCCCAGCGGTAATGAGGAAACACTGCGGACACATCTCGAGCAGATGCTGATCGAGCGAGGCCTTGCGGGCACAAAGATCTTCACCGTGGCCGAGCAGTTGCTGGACGGAACCAGGTTGCCGGCCGATGCTGTGGCACCGATTCGCAATTGGCTGGTCGAGTTGGCCGACGACGACGAAGCTCGCGCCGCGGCGATTGTCCGTTCACTTACTGGTTCCCTTGCCGACATCGGTATGCGCACACGGGAGATTGCGGCTGCAGCGGACCGACAGGCGCAGACCGTGAAAACGCTGCAGACGTTGGCCGACGCGTCGTACGCCGATGCGGCCGAAAAGATCCGCGTCGACATCGGCACGGGAGCAGTTCTCAAGGGTGAAGTGCTGAGTCGGTGGGAAGAGCTGCTGGGAACAGGTGAGCTGCTGCGTCAACTGCGTACCGGCGTTGCTCGTTTGCGCGATCGCATAGCGGGGGCTGTAACCGGGAGACCGAGGCAGGACATTCAGCTGAACGTGGCCGTCGAGCACGTTGTTGAAACGCTGATACGTACGCGCGCTGACGAAGCGGCCTTTGGTGCGGTGAAGGCATGGCGAGCGCATCCGGCCGGTGCTGCCATCCTTGCGGCGACGCCCGATTCAGCGAGCCTCGAAGCGTCGACCTCGGATCTTGGAAAGCGAGCTGCGCTTGTTGTGCGGGAATGGCAAGGACACGTACTTGATCTGATCCGCGGGATCGGTGGCGATCGAAAAACGAAAGCGCGCGTACTTTCGTTTGGTGTCAACGGCGCGGCGATGGTGGTCATGGTGTTGGTCTTCGCCCACACGGGTGGTCTTACGGGCGCCGAGGTTGCAGTGGCCGGAGGAGCAAGTGCACTCGGGCACACACTGCTGGAGGCAGTCCTCGGGGACCAGACGATTCGCGATCTTGCGATGAATGCCCGGGCCGACCTCGAACGACGAGTCGACGCACTCCTTGCGACGGAGTCGAACCGTTTCGAGCGACTCCTCCAGACTTTCGAAGTCGATATCGCTGCACCTGTGCGGCTGAACGAGATTGCCGACGCCATCGAATCGAAGCTCCGATGAAACTCAACGACCCGCTGGCCCGCGACATCGATGCGCTCCGCGGCCGTATTGCGCTCCTCGAATCGATCGGCGAGCTGGGGCAGGAGCGGCTCTCGCCGGAGATCCTGGACCGCACGGGAAAGCTGCGTGAGCTTGCGCATTCCCGACTCGGACACGGCACCGGCAACACCGTGGTTGCGCTGGCGGGCGCCACGGGGAGCGGGAAGTCGTCGCTCTTCAACGCAGTGTCCGGCACCGATTTCGCCACGGTAGGGGTCCGACGCCCGACGACGTCGGAGGCTCTCGCCGTGGTGTTCGGTGACGGGGCCGACGAACTGTTGAATTGGCTCGCCATTCCGCAGCGTCGACGACTCGACCCTGCGTCGAGTAACGCTGTTGCCGAGGCGCTCGACGGTTTGGTGCTCCTCGACCTCCCGGATCATGACTCGACGGAATCGGCGAACCGAGCCGAGGTCGAACGACTCGTGCAGGTTGTCGATGTGTTCGTGTGGGTGGTCGACCCACAGAAGTATGCCGACGCAGCCCTGCACGACAACTTCCTCCAACGCTTTGCCGGGCACGCTGCCGTGACGATCGTCGTGCTGAACCAGGTCGACAGGCTCTCTCCCGCGGATCGCAAGGCCTGCATCGACGACCTCACTCGCTTGTTGGTCGACGACGGTCTGCGAGGCGTTCGCGTCCTCGGAGTTTCCACGCTCACCGGCGAGGGAATCGACGATCTTCGTCGAGAGCTCGGGGCCCGGGTCGCCGAACGGCGAGCCTTGGTCCGACGTCTCGATGCGGACGTGGATTGGCTGGCGAGCGATCTCGCCGGGGCAGTGGGCGACGGTGCGCTCGAGCGTGTTCCCGACGCCGCAAACGAGTCGCTCGTCGAAGCGGCGACGGCCGCCGCCGGAGCAGACGCAATCGAGCATGCCGTCGAGCGTTCCTATCGTCACCGGGCTGCACTCGCCGTTGGGTGGCCGCCGGTGCGTTGGGTTCGCCGGTTGCGGGCCGATCCTCTTTCGCGACTTGGGCTCGGCGGTTCCAGAAGGGCAGCCGATCGATCAGCGATCCCGACAAGCGCGTCGACGTCTGAGGGCACCAGCGATGTTGTACGTGTCCGGAGAACGGCGATCGCGACCGACCCCGTTGCCGCCGGCCGACTTGGCGAAGCCCTGCGTTCGTTGGAGCGGGCAACGTCGGCCAATCTTCCCGAGGGGCCTCGTGCGGCGATTGCGCGGACGGTGGAGGAGGCCGGGGCACTGCTGGCAGTGTCCCTCGACGTCGCTGCGGGGCAAACCGACCTGCACGTGGGGGCGCCCCGTTGGTGGCGGGTCGCCGGTGCCGCGCAGTGGGTGGCCACGATCACCGCAGCGCTCGGCGGGCTCTGGCTCATGGGGCTTTTCGTGCTCGCCTGGTTTCGTCTACCCGACCCGCCTATGGCGTATGTGGGATCGATTCCGCTGCCCACCGTCATGGCGCTGGGCGGTGTCGTCGTCGGACTGCTGCTGGCAATCGTCGGCCGCCGGATAGCCGCCGTGGGCGCTCGTCGACGTGCCCGTAAGGCCCGTGCCGATCTTGCCGAGGAAGTCAACCGGGCGGTCGCTGCAACCGTGATTGCGCCGGTGTCTGCAGAGTTGGCTTCGTTGAATGAACTGGCCGGCCAGGTTCGTCGGCTGTCTCGTTGAGCCGCTGCCTTAGGTGGTTCGGCGTGAGCGGGGTTGGCTGACGATCGGTTCTCGGTTTGCGCTTGGTGGGTCGCTGCGCAGGAAGTCAGCGACCCGTTGTCGGGTCACGCCGAACAATTCGCCGATGCGCTCCATTGATGCGCCTTCGTCGTGGAGGGCTTTGGCTTCGGCCCGTTGGAGTCGTCCCGACGCCTCGATCATTTCGTTGATGACTTCGCGGGTCCGTTCGACGATGAGCGGACGGGGCTCGCGGGGAACGATTTCGGTGTAGGCGACGCCGAGGCGGCGCTGGGCGTGGATGGTTTCGAACTGGGCCACGATGGCGGACTTCTCCCGCTCGATTCGCTCGAGCACGGCGATCAACTGGCTCATCGCCGTGAGTACCGGGTCGTCGGCTTGATCCGTTTCCACGTTGGGGAGTGTATCGGCGAAGTCATTGTCTGCGGCGGACGTAGGACCAGCAGGGTGATGAAAATCCTACGTTTCGACCGTTTGCCAACGACAAATTCGCTGGTCGACAAAGTGTGTCGAGGTCGGAAGGGAGGTTTTTCAGAACCCTGCTCGCGGACCCCTACCGTAGGCCGTAAGGGTCCGAACCGTAGGCCGTTAGGAGCAATGCAATGCGTCTTGCCGCAAGAGGTATTGCGGCAAGGGGTATTGCGTGGCATTGTGGTTGTCATGCACACGATAGAACGTACGGATTCGCCTCTCGAGGTCGCACCGGGACGGGCTCGTCGCGCCACAGCGATGACGCCTTCGTCAATTGCGATTTACCTTCTGGGATGTCTGCTGTTTTCGATAGGGGCGAACTTCTTTATCTATTCGGCGCTCGGTACTGATCCCCTCGATGTCTTTGCTCTCGGAATGGTCGATACGTTCGATTTCATGACGGTGGGGATCGCCCAGGTGTCGTTCGCGCTTGTCTGCCTTGCGCTGTGGTCCCTCTGGAACAAGCGCCGACCGATTCTGAGTCCTTTGATCACGTTTGCACTCTGCGGCACCCTGATCGACATTTTCATGGGCAAGCGCATTCGAGTCGGTGACAACTACGCGAGCCACGTACCGCTGTCGCCCTGGCCGCTCATGATTTGTGGCGTCTTCCTGTGTGCATTCGGATCAGCCTTGATCATCATGAGCGGCGTCGGCATCCGCTCGATGGACCTGCTGGCCATCACCGTCGTGCAAAAGACGTCACTTCCGTTCTGGGCGGCGAAGGGCATCATGGAAGTTGTCCTGTTGACCGTAGGCTGGCTGCTGGGTGGCCCGGTTGGATGGGGCACCGTGTTCTTCCTCCTGTTCGTGGGCTGGCTCATCCAACCGCTGATGTGGTTCAACGCGAAGTATCTCGGCATGGCGAATCGGGGTTTGACCGCTCATTGAGCGCCCTCCTCGGCCGAGTTGATGCTCCTATCGTTGTCAAGCGGCTTTTTGGGTGCTCAGCCAGGTTTGGTAGCGGGTGGCTAGGGCAGTGTTGTGGGTGAGTCCG
>JANOWU010000142.1:0-14934 GCA_031418035.1 Acidimicrobiia bacterium | reverse complement strand
GAGGGCTGGTTGTTGGGGGAGCAAACTGGCGGTTGACCCTGCAACTCGCCGTCGAGTGATAGGAACGCTGGAGCTGACGCTCGCTCACGCGGCATGCGGCAGCGGAGCGGAGCGCTACCCGATGCGCACGGAGAAGCGTCCTTCGCGAGACTCGATGGTCACGCGAAGGTCGAAGGTGCTCGACACGGTGGTGCTCGTGAGGACGTCGGCGATGGGGCCCTGCGCGACGACCTGACCTGCTCGCAACAGGAGTGCGTGGGTCATGCCGGGAGGAATCTCTTCCACGTGATGAGTCACGAGCACCATCGCCGCGATCGTGGGGTCCGCCGCCACGGCCGCCATCCGAGCGACGAGCCGCTCCCTGGCCCCGAGATCGAGGCCAGCTGCGGGTTCATCGAGGACGAGCAACTCGGGAGTCACCATCAGACTGCGCGCCAACTGCACCTGTTGGCGCTCCCCTTCACTCATCACGCCGAAGGACCGATCCGACAGGTACCCGAAGCCCCCCGCGTCGAGAAGCGACTGGGCGCGGGCCGCGTCATCGTCGGTGTAGTCATGCCACCACGTTTCGAGGGCTGCGTACTTCGCGGTCATCACCGCATTGAGACCCGACAGTTCCGGTCGAAGCATCTTCGCGAACGCGGCACTCACACAACCGATACGTGTACGCATCTTTCGCCAATCGACGCCCTGCCCCAGGCGTCCACCAAGAAGTGCGAAGTCACCCTTCGTCGGATGCAGGTACCCGGTGATGAGCTGCACGAACGTGCTCTTCCCCGACCCGTTGGGCCCGAGCACGACCCAGCGTTGTCCCGATTCGACGACCACATCCACATCGCGAAGTGCCCACGTTTCAAGGCCGTTGTAGGAGACCCCAAGTCCCGCCATTTCCACTAGTGCTCGATTTCGTAAGTTCATGTGACACCGAAGACCCATCGAGGCCCGAGCGCCAGCGAGGTCCGAAGCGGGTCGTTGTCACAGGAACTTACGCGAGGGTGTAATAGTCGTTGCACGAGGGCGAAAGGTTAGAAGACATTCACGTCATCTGGTTTCGACGCAACCCGATCGCCGGATCTAACGTCTGCGACGCATGTACGAGTTCGACATCGACACCGCCGTCACTACGACGGAACCCGGCCACTACGCCGCCAACCTCACGTCACGCTGGAACATCGGCGACAACCCGAACGGCGGCTACCTGCTCGCCACGGCCGGCCGAGCCATGGCGCTGTCCTCGGCACAGCACCCCGATCCCCTCTCCGTCACGGCGCACTATCTCCGCCCTGGCGAGGCCGGACCGGCCGACATCGGCGTCGAAGTGGTCCGCACGGGTCGAAAGCTCACGACCCTTCGGGCGAGCTTCGCACAAGGCAGGAAGGGAAAGCTGGAGATCGTTGCGACGTTCGCCAACCTCGCCGACGCGCAGGGCCCAAGCGCAGTCGCGGCAGGTCCTCCCGACATTCCCGCCCCCGATCAGTGCGTCCGACGTCCCCCGTACAACAGCGACGGCACGACGCTCTCCCAGATCGCCTACCGCACCGAAACGGTCCTGCACCCCGACACGGGATTCGCGCGAGGCAAACCAAGTGGCAACCCGATGATCAACGGGTGGATTCGCTTCGACGACGGCCGCGAGCCCGACGCCCTGTCGCTGTTGCTCTTCGCCGACGCGTTCCCCCCTGCGGTGTTCGAAGTGCTCGACGGAACCGGATGGGTGCCGACCATCGAGTTGACCGTCCATATCCGCAAACAGCCCGCGCCGGGTTGGCTTCAGGCCCGGATGACGACGCGGTACCTCATCGACGGCTACTTCGAGGAGGACGGCGAAATCTGGGACTCCACCGGCGCCCTGGTGTGCCAGTCACGCCAACTCGGCATGATCTTCAGACCCTGAGCCCTTTTCAGGCCCCGAGGCTGGACGTCAGGCCCTGAGGTCGAGTGCGTCGAGCAGCTTCTCGGCATTGTTGAACACGACATCGTCACACGGCAGTCCCGTCGCGTCTTCCACCTCGGCGATGGCCCGCGAAACCTGGTCGTCGGAAAGATCGACGCAATTCAACGCGATGCCGCGCACCTTGGCCTGCGGCATGCCTGGTCCGGCCCCGGCGACGGCCTCGTAGAGCTTTACGACGTCGGTGAGGGGTGGAATCGGGAACGAGTCCAGCCCGTTGTCGAGATGGGTCTTGCCAGCCTTATGTACAAGTATCAAATCGGTGGGCATCGAACCGCGCAACAGCGCAACCCACGCCGTGGACCCCGGATGCAACGCCGAACCCTGACCTTCAACCCAGAGCACATCGTTATCGTGACCGTACTTCTCACACAGCATCTCGATCGAACCGCTCGCAAAATCCACCCGCACGGCATCGAGCGGAACACCGTCGCCGGAGATGCAGATACCGATCTGACCCGTGGCGAGGAACTTGGAACGGATCCCTCGGGCGCGAGCCCCTCGGTCCAACTCGAGCGACGCCGTCATCTTGCCGATTGCCATGTCGGTACCAACCGTCAGAACACGTCGACACGGCAGATCTTTGGCCAGACCGCGCCCACTACGCAGGCCGCTGGGCTCCAGACGCACATCCCATATGTTCGCACCGGGCTGCAGAGCAGCTGCGAACTCCGGTATCTCCGCATAGCGGCCATGTAAGCCGTTCACCAACGACATGCCCGATTCCAGGGCCGAAACAATATGTGTACGGAAAATATCGGGCAACACACCGCCGCTCGTCGCGACAGCGATCACCAACGTGTCCGCCCCGAGCGCACGGGCTTCCTCGACCGAGCCAACAATCGGGGCATCGGTATCGATACCAGTAAGTGCACGTAGGTCTTGGCCGACTTCGTCGGGTGCAACAACGCACGTGATCTCACATCCGGCAATGCTCGGCCCATACCGTAGGAGCCCGAAACCCATCTTTCCGTTCCGCTGACGGACGTAGCCCTCCATCAACAGCGCGAGCTTTGACGATGCGGTAATCATGAAACTGCCCCTTTCCAAAGAACACCTAAGCCCGGACGGTCGTTCGGCGTGACCCGACCCTCGGAAAAGTGTGCGCCGTCGAACGGATCGTCGAGCAGGTTCAGGTGACTGTCGAGATCGATTGCGTCCATCAACCCGCTGATCTGCGCTCCACCGCTGATCGCCAACGACGATTCCCCCATGCAGCCGATCATCACCTGTATGCCATGGGCTCGTGCCGTGTGGACGATGCGTACCGCTTCACGGAGCCCACCGCACTTCATGAGCTTCAGATTCACCCCGTCGACCAGGGAGGCAAACCGGGCGACGTCGGCCGACGTCCGAATCGACTCGTCGAGAAACAGCGGCACCGTCGCGACCTCGCGCACCGACGCAAGCTCGGACTCGGCACCCTGCACGAGCGGTTGTTCGATCATGTCGACGCCGCGTGCGGCAAGCCACGGGATCATCGTTCGAGCGTCGGCGACCGACCATCCACCGTTTGCGTCGACTCGCCATGTCGGCGACGCACCCATGCCCGCGGCAGCCTCTTGGACCCACGCGAACATATGCTGGTCGGCTTCGATACCCGCCGGTTGACCCAGCTTCACCTTCAGAATCCGCGCGTTGGTCCGCTGCAGGATCTCCGGAACCTTTGTGGCGATGACCGTCTCGCTGTCGATACCGATCGTCACCGACGTCGGAACGGTCCGGTCCCGATCAACACCTAGGAGACGCCACACAGGAAGATCTGTACGCTTACCAAGCCAGTCGTGACATGCGAGGTCGAGAGCGGCGCGCGTTGCCGGACCGGCATCGCCGACGATCGACGCGATCCGATCGAACTCACTTGGCGCCAGCGATTCGAGGTCGTCGGCCCACGATCCAAGAAGCAGCTCCGCTCGGTCGGTGGAATCACCGGTCACGTCGCTCGGCGCCATCTCGCCCATTCCGACGAAGCCATCGTGCTCGACGCTCACCACGACGTTCACCGAGCCGGTGATCGTTCCCCTACTTATGGTGAGGGGATGTCGTTTGGTGAGCGATATCCGCTGCGTCGAAATTCTCATTAGCAGCGACGATACGCGACGATGACGAACTGCGCGACACTCGAGAGGTGCCGACCACACCACGAGCCCGACGACACCGCGTCGTGATCGTCGGGGCTGGCGCGGCCGGATGTGTCGTAGCCGCAACGCTGGCCAAGGCCCAGTTCGACGTGACACTCGTCGAGGGCGGGCCCGATCGAAACCCGCTCGACGCCACGGCCCCGGTGAACAGCGGGGATCTCTTCCGTGCCGCGACGGCACACCAGTACCTGTACGAAGCGGCCGCAACCGCCGGTGCCGGCGAGCCGACACGGCCCTATCTCCGCGGCATCGGCATCGGAGGCTCCGGCTCGATCAACGGGCTTCTCCTGCACCGGGGCACACCGGAGGACTACGAGCGTTGGGCTGCGCTACCCGGCTGCGACGGTTGGGACAGTAGCGAGCTCTGGCCGCGGATTCAGAGACGTTACGACCGAGGCCGCACCCACGAACGTCGAGGTCCGGTCGATGCGTTGATCGCCGCGACGTTGCCCGTGGAGCCGGCACGTTTTGCGATCGATGCCACCGGGCGTCGGGCCTGCAGCGCCACCACGGATCTAGATCCGGTGCGAAGCCAGATCGACGTGCGAACCGACGCGCCCGTGCGGCGCGTTCTGAGCGACCACGGCCGATTCGTAGGAGTGGAACTCGACTCGGGGGAAACGATCGACGCCGACCTCGTCGTGGTGTGTGCGGGAGCGCTGCAGAGTCCATTGCTCCTCCAGCGTTCCGGTATCGACCGCCCCGGTATCGGGGCCAACCTTCACGACCATCCAGCGATAGCCGTCGCCGTGCCCCTCCTCGAACCGTCGCCGCTCGACATTGCGCCGACCACCGTGCTCGCGCACCTGATGTCGGGTGGCAGTCATCCGCATCTCCAGGTCCTGCCCTTGAATAGATCCGGCATCAACGACAACGACGCGCGAGCGGGGGCCGTACTGGTCGGCGTCATGGAACAACACGGCCGCGGCCGTATTCGACACGAACCCGACGGCACCGTGACGCTCGACTTCAATCAGAACACCGACGAGCGTGATCGGGCCGCGGCGCGCCTGGCTGCGGCGTTCGCGCACCGAATACTTGCGACCCACCCGGGCATCGAACACCTGCCGAGCCCCGACGAATCGCCCGAGGTTATCGATGCATGGGTTGGGGCCCATCGAGGCGAATATCTCCATGCCGCGGGGACGTGTCGCATGGGCCACGTCGACGACGACGGCGCCGTGGTGGACAACACCTGTCGAGTCATCGCGACACCAGGGGTGTACGTGGTCGACGCCTCGATCTTTCCGAATCAGCCCCGAGCCAATCCCTATCTCGCCACGTTGGCTGTCGCCGAACTGGCATCGGAACGGATCGCGGCCATTTGGTCATCCGGGTCGTAACCGACCTCCCACAGGCAAAGGCCCTGCGGCGGGGCTATCGGCGCCGACGCGGCCCGGTCACGAGCACGAATGATGCCGAGAACATCGCCCGCCGTCCTCTTGCCCTTTCCGATGTCGACCATCAGTCCGACGATGGCCCGGACCATTTGCTGACAGAACGAACTGGCCTGTACCTCGAAACGAAGCATCCCCGGTTCGCGGTCTCGTAAATCCAGCCACAACGCGTCGGTCAAACGTCGAACCATCGACGCCGGTTCGTCGTCGGGACCCAACTTCGGACTTCGACAAAACGAAGAGAAATCATGTTCACCGATCAATGGATCGCAGGCCAGCCGCATTGCGGCAAGGTCGAGAGGCTCACGGACGTGCCAAACCGTTTGCGTCCGAAACGGATCCGCCTCGGGCGCATTGTGAACCGTGTATCGATAGCGCCGCCACCGTGCACTGTGTCGTACATCGAAGCCCGGCGGCGCGATGTCGATCGACCGTACGACGATCTCGGGCTCGAGCATCTTGCGAAGCGAACGCTGGAGTCGGGCCGGGTCGATCTTCGTCGTCGCGGCGACGTCGACGTGCACGACCTGCCCGAAGGCATGGACGCCCGCGTCGGTCCGCCCTGACATGCCCAATACCGGTGTGGCGTCGAGGTGAAGCGAGGTCGTAAGCGCACGTAGGAGCTCACCGCCCACCGTTCGGTGCTTCGGTTGTGGAGCAAGCCCGTGAAAATTGGTGCCGAGGTAGGCAATCAGGAAACGGAGACGCACCGTCTCGCCCGGATGCGACGAAGCAGCACCGCGACCGCCCGGCCCGTCGTCGGCCAGCAAGTTGAGCTGTTCACCCTCGTCCATGTCCAAACCCTACCCACAAGATCGACAAACTCACCCCGGAACGCAAACATGCCCGGCCGGAGCCGGGCAGGAACGCGGAGGCGATGAGCGTCGAGCGACGCGAATCGGTGTCTACACCAGTTCGATGCGAGCCATGGGCGCATTGTCGCCATGGCGATTTCCAAGCTTCAAGATCCGCGTGTAGCCACCGTTGCGGGTGCTGTAGCGCGGGCCGATCTCGGAGAACAGCTTCGAAGCCATGTCTTTGTCGCGAATGAACCCGACGACCTGACGCTGGTTGTGGACGCCACCTTTCTTCGCCTTCGTAATCATCTTCTCGGCCACCGGGCGAAGAGCCTTCGCTCGGGCTTCGGTCGTGACGACGTATTCGGCGGCGATCAGCGAGGCAACAAGGTTGCCGAGCATCGCTTTCTGGTGGGACGGGTCACTGCCGAGGCGGTGCCCTCTTCTAGGAGTAGCTGGCATAGGTGATCACCCTTTGGTGCGCAGCGAAAGGCCGCGCTCGTCGAGTTTCTGGATAACTTCGTCGAGAGACTTCTGTCCGAAGTTTGTGATGGCAAGCAGGTCGTCTTCGCTCTGCTGAACGAGCTCCCCGATCGTGTTGACCTGGGCGCGCTTGAGACAGTTGCGAGGACGTTCCGACAATTCGAGATCCTCGATCGCCAGGTCGAGGTCCGGTGAACCCGAACCAAGAGCACTCGTCTCGCCGAGCGAGAGACCCTGAGGTGCCTCGCTCATATCCGCAACGAGACCAAACAGCGTGCGAAGCGTGTCACCGGCCGAAGCGAGTGCATCCTTCGGGCTGATCGAGCCGTCGGTTTCGATGTCGATCGTCAGCTTGTCGAAGTTGGTCGACTGCTCCACACGCGTCGGTTCGACGTTGAACGCCACCCGACGAACGGGCGAGAAGATCGAATCGATCGGGATGACCCCGATGACCGGCGACTTCTTGTTCCGATCGGCCGAAACGTACCCACGACCACGCTCCACCGTGATGTCGACGGCGAGACGGCCTTTGCCGTTGATCGTCGCAATGACGAGCTCCGGGTTCAGGATCTCGACACCGGTCGGGAGCGGAATGTCTGCGGCGGTCGCCGTGGCAGGACCACGAACGTCGAGACGCAGGTGCATCGGTTCGTCGTCTTCCATGGAGAGGACGAGATCTTTGAAGTTCAAGATGATGTCGGTGACATCTTCCTTCACCCCAGCGATCGTCGCGAACTCATGGAGTGAGTCGTCGAAGCGAACCTGGGTTACCGCTGCGCCGGGAATCGACGACAGAAGGGTTCGGCGCAAAACCGCACCGAGAGTGTGCCCAAAGCCGGGCTCGAGCGGTGAAACGGTGAAACGTTGGCGGTTGCCTTCGGGTTCACCTGCAGCTTCAACTGATGGCCGTTGAATGATCAGCATACGTAGCAGTCCTCAAGAAAAGTTGGTGGCGGCTCCGACACCCGGAGCCATGTTCATCCATGCCAGGTCGCGTAGCGGGCCTGGCACAGATGCGGTCAGGTCGAGAAGCGGGCCTGACGCAGACGCAGTGCTTACTTGTTGTAAAGCTCGACGATGAGGGATTCACGTACTGGGATGTCGATCTGCTCACGCAGAGGGACGTTCACCACAGTGACGGATTTTCCTTCGCTCGCCTTTTCAAGCCACGACGGAACCTGACGGTCGATCGTGTCGAGATTGTGCTGTACAAGAATCAGCTCAGCAGCCTTCGGGCGCAACGTGACAACGTCGCCTTTACGCAGCTGGTAGCTCGGGATCGTGACTCGCTTGCCGTTGACATTCACGTGACCGTGACGAACGAGCTGACGGGCCTGTGACCGACTCGAACCCCAACCGGCGCGAAACGCCGCGTTGTCGAGACGCAGTTCCAGCATGCGCAACAGGTTTTCACCAGTCACGCCCTGGGCACGGTCAGCCGCTTCGAACATGTTTCGGAATTGCTTCTCCAACACGCCGTAGATGCGGCGGGCCTTCTGCTTCTCACGAAGCTGCAGCATGTATTCCGATTCACGGATACGGCCGCGCCCATGCTCACCGGGAGGATAGGGCCGCTTCTCGATCGGGCACTTCAGCGAATCACACTTCGCACCCTTGAGGAAAAGCTTCATTTTCTCGCGCCGACAGAGGCGGCACACGGGACCTGTATAACGAGCCATGAGTAATCAGTCCTTCGCGGGCTCTAGACGCGACGTCGCTTGGAAGGGCGACAGCCATTGTGCGGAACGGGGGTGACGTCTTTGATAGCGGTGACTTCTAGGCCGACGTTCTGCAAGGAACGAATCGCCGTGTCGCGTCCCGAACCGGGACCCTTCACCATGACCTCGACACGGCGCAGGCCGTGCTCCATTGCTCGCTTGGCACACGCTTCCGCGGCCAGCTGCGCAGCAAATGGGGTCGACTTGCGACTGCCCTTGAATCCGACGTTTCCAGACGATGCCCAGGACAACACGTTGCCCTCGGCGTCGGCGATCGAAACGATCGTGTTGTTGAACGAGCTCTTGATGTGCGCAACGCCATTGACGACGTTTTTCCGCTCGCGCTTACGGGGACGACGACCGCCCGGCTTTGGTTTCGCCATGATCTACTTCCTCGGCGCCTTCTTCTTACCGGCCACTGTCTTCTTCGGCCCCTTACGAGTACGTGCATTGGTGTGGGTTCGCTGACCACGGACAGGCAGACCACGACGGTGCCGAATGCCCTGATAGGAACTGATCTCCATCTTGCGACGGATGTCTTGAGCGATGTCTCGCCGAAGATCGCCTTCCACCTTCAGGTGCTGATCGATGTAGACACGAAGACGATTGACTTCGTCTTCGGTCAGATCACGCACCCGGGTGTTGCGATCGATTCCGGTCGAATCGAGAATCTGTTGGCTGGTCGTGCGACCGATGCCGTAGATGTAGGTAAGGGAAATCTCCACGCGCTTTTCACGCGGGATGTCGACGCCAGAAAGACGTGCCATGTATCAGCCCTGCCGCTGTTTGTGTCGTGGATTGGTGCAGATAACCATGACGCGGCCGTGGCGGCGAATGACCTTGCACTTCTCACAGATGGCTTTGACGCTGGGACGGACTTTCATCTCGCGCCTCGGAATTGTGTGTTCACGATTGCTCGCTTACTTGTATCGGTAGGTGATCCGACCTCGGGCGAGGTCGTACGGGGTGAGTTCAACCTGGACTTTGTCGCCAGGCAGGATCCGGATGTAGTGCATGCGCATTTTTCCGGAAATGTGGGCCAGCACCTTGTGGCCGTTTTCGAGTTCGACGCGAAACATTGCATTGGGAAGCGGCTCGATGACCACTCCCTCTAGCAAAATCGCATCTTCCTTCGGCTTCGGCAGGGGATCCTCCTTGGATCAGTGCTGACCGCACGCACGGCTGCGAACGGGTACGACTTGGACAACAGGCTTGGGACAACAAGCTGGGACAACAGGCTTGGGACAACAAGCTTTGACAACGGGCTTGGGATTACAAGCTTTGGGACTACAAGCTTCAAGCAACTGGCTCGGACAACAGGTTGAACGGAGACAACGCGGTCGAACGGAGACAGCACGGCCAGGGGTTCCCGGGCCGAGGGACAACTATAGCGCGGAATTACCGCCCCGGATTCGAGCGAATTGCATCATATTTCCTTGGATCGTTCGTCGATTTGGTGCACACATTCGTCGAATACGGCATTCATGGCCTGGGAGCCGTCGACCGTGCACAGCAGTCCCCGGGCGGCGTACCAGTCGATCAGCGGTTTCGTCTGCCGCTCGTAGGCGTCGAGACGGACCTTGATGGCGTCCTCGCTGTCATCGGCACGCTGAATAACTTCGCCGCCACAGTGGTCACAGCGCCATTTGTGGGCCGGCGGGTTCTGCACGCTGTAGTTGTGTCCGCAGACGCTGCACACCCGTCGACTCGCCAGTCGACCGAGGACCAGCTCCGTATCCACCGCAAGGTCGATCACGAGGTCCAGCGCAAGGGGCGACAGCAACTTGGTGAGCGCTTCGGCCTGATGCGTCGTGCGGGGAAAGCCATCCAGGATGAAACCTCGACTTCGCGCGTCACGTTCGGACAACCGCTCCGCCACGATGCCAATAACGACTTCGTCGGGAACGAGGCTTCCGCCGTCCACGAAGGACTTCGCCATCTTCCCCATCGGGGTGCCGGCCTTCATCGCAGCACGAAACATGTCTCCCGTGGAGATGTGCGGAACGACATAGTGACGCGACAATTGCACGCACTGAGTTCCTTTGCCGGCTCCCTGCTTTCCGAGCAGGACCAGACGAGCGCCTCGCTGCACGGGCCCTGTTTAGCTGTTGAGCTTCGCTGGTTTCAAAAACCCGGCGTAATTCTTGGTCGTCATCTGCGAGTCGATCTGCTTCATCGTTTCCAACGCCACGCTGACGGCAATGAGAATCGACGTGCCCGCAAAACCGAAGTTGGAAATGTTGAACAGCAGGATCAGCAACGACGGAACCAAGGCGATCAACGTGATGAAGAGTCCGCCGGGAAGCGTGATGCGGTTCATGACGTACCCGAGGAAGCGTTCCGTTGGCGCACCCGGACGGATACCGGGGATGAAACCGCCCTGTTTGCGGATCTGATCGCTTTGCTGCTTCGGGTCAAAACTGATCGCCGCATAGAAGTACGCAAAGAACATGATCAGGGCGCCGAACACCAAGATGTAGAACAGGCTGTCGCCGCGGACCATGTTCTGGTCGACGAAGCGCTGCACCGACACCGGAAAGACGCTTTGCAGAAGCACCGGGAAATACAGAACCGAGCTGGCGAAGATGATCGGCACGACGCCCGACTGGTTGACCTTCATCGGAATGTAGGTGTTCTGGCCACCCATCATCCGATTCCCGACCACGCGTTTGGGAAATTGCACCGGTATTCGCCTCTGGCCGTTGTCCACGATGATGATCGCAACGATCATTGCGAAAACGCCGAGCAACACGAACAGGAACGTCACCCACCCACGTGATTCACGAATCCGCGAGAACTCCGCTGGAAGTCGGCTGACCACGTTGGTGAAGATCAACAGCGACATACCGTTGCCGATACCGCGCTGGGAAATCATTTCGCCCATCCACATGACAAGCGCGGTTCCCGCCACGATCGCCAAAATGCCCAACGAAACTCGAGGAAGGTTCCAGCGACCGCCGGGGTACAGATCCGCACCCGAATCCTGGCCGCCGATGATGCCATTGTGAAACTGGAACATGTAGCCCGTGGCCTGGATCAATGCCAAGAACACGGCCAGGTAACGCGTCCACTGCGTGATCTTTTTCTGGCCGGTCGCCCCGTCCTTCGACCACTGCTCGAGTCGTGGAATGACGACAGTGAGCAGCTGCATGATGATCGACGCCGTGATGTAGGGCATGATGCCCAGCACGAAAATCGCGAAGTTGGTGAGTGCGCCACCGGAGAACAGGTTGAGGAAGCCAACGACACCGTCGCCCGACGCCGACTGCTGAATGACCTTCAGCTGCTCCACATCGATGCCCGGCACGGGGATATGGGTCCCGAGGCGGTACAGCGCAATCATGAACAACGTAAAAAGGACTTTGTTGCGAAGCTCGGGGAGTTTGAAGAGATTCTTCAGAGTCGACACGGTGTTTCCTTCAGACGTTTCCTACAGCGAACGGATGCGATCCCGCAAACGCCTGCAAACCCTCACAAGCAGCAACGCCGGATGGGGAGTTCCGAAGAATCCTCATTGCCGGCGTCGACTGCACAGAAGGTCGCAAGATTTGCAGATTAGCGGTTGACGAACTGATTCCCCTGCGCAGCAGGACGAACGCCGAATGGCGGGGGAAGAATCTCTACGGTACCGCCAGCGGCCGTGATCGCGGCGGACGCTGACGCGGAGAACGCATGCGCCTTGACGTGTGCCGCACCCGTGATTTCGCCACGACCCAGAACCTTCACGAGCACGTGCTTGTGAATCAGCCCATGCTCACGCAAGGACTCGGGCGTGATGTCGGAAATACCACCGTCGAGCATGGCCTGCAGGTTGTTCAGGTTGACCGGGAAGTACTCCACCCGGAACGGGTTTGTAAAGCCACGCAGCTTCGGGGTGCGGCGGTACAAAGGAGTCTGACCACCCTCGAACCCGGGCTTGATGTTGCGACGTGCCTTTTGGCCCTTGTCGCCACGGCCAGCAGTCTTGCCGCCCTTACCACCGGTACCACGGGCCACGCGCTTGCGGCCCTTCGACGAACCCGGCGCGGGGACCAGGTCATGGATCTTGATTGCCATCGTTCTACTTCTCCTCGACCCGAATCAGGTGCGGAACCCGGGCAATCATGCCGCGGATCTCGGGACGATCCGGCAGCGTGTTGGTATTGCCGATACGACCGAGCCCGAGCGCCCGAAGGGTGCCACGGTGCTTGGGGATCGTGCCAATCCCAGATTTGATCTGCGTAACGGTAAGTGTTTTCTCAGTCATCGGTAACTGTCCTAGGCATTCTCGGCAGCGAGCTTGGAGAGCCGCTGCGATTCGCGATATGCACGCAACACACCAACCGGAGTGACCTCTTCAGCGGACAAGCCGCGGGCGAGTGCAATCTGATCGGGGCTGCGGAGACTCTTGAGTCCTTGGATCGTGGCTTGCGCCACGTTGATGCCATTCGACGAGCCCAACGACTTCGCCAAACAGTCGTGAACACCGGCCGCTTCGAGAATGACGCGGGCTGCACCACCGGCGATAACACCGGTACCGGGCGCCGCCGGCTTCAACATGACCCGACCAGCACCCTTTTCCCCGATGATCGGGTGGGTGATCGTCGATCCGGCCAACGGAACCGAAAACATCTCACGCTTGGCTTCTTCGACGCCCTTGGCAATAGCGGCGGGAACCTCTTTGGCTTTGCCGTATCCCAAACCGACACGTCCCTTGCCATCACCGACGACGACGAGAGCGGTGAAGCTGAAGCGACGACCACCCTTCACCACCTTGGCAACGCGGTTGATGTGAATGACCCGCTCTTCGAGGTTGGGATCACCCGTCCGGTTTGTTTGCTCGCCGCGGTTGTTATCGCGTTCACCAGCCATGATCAGAACTCCAACCCTGCCGCGCGAGCGGCCTCAGCGACCGCAGCGACGCGACCGTGGTAGATGTAGCCGCCGCGGTCGAAGACGACCTTGCTGACGCCAGCGGACTTGGCTCGCTCAGCAACAAGCGCGCCAATTTTTGACGATGCGTCGACGTTGCTCGTCGGTCCTTCTTTGACCGACGCTTCATGGGTCGAAGCTGCGGCCAGGGTACGACCGGTCGAGTCATCGATCACCTGAGCGACGATGTGCTTGTTCGAACGAAACACCGCGAGACGGGGACGCTCGGACGTACCGCGGACACGCTTACGGGCCCGGGCATGACGGCGGACACGCGCCTCTTGCTTCTTCTGCGCTGCACTTGGCATTTGCGTTCCTCCTACTTCTTCGCGGCCTTGCCGGCCTTGCGGCGGACAATCTCGCCGGCGTACCGGACACCCTTGCCCTTGTACGGCTCGGGCTTACGGATCTTGCGGATGTTGGCGGCGACCTGGCCGACCGACTCTTTGTCGATGCCCTTGACGATGATGCGCGTCGGGGCGGGAACCTCGAACTCGATGCCTTCGGGTGCTTCGACGTAGACCGGATGGCTGAAGCCCAATGCGAGCTCCAACTTCTGCGGCGACTGAGCCGTCGCACGGTAACCGACTCCCTGGATTTCGAGTTCCTTGGTGAAGCCGCTCGAAACACCGGTCACCATGTTGGCGACGAGGGTACGGGTCAACCCGTGCAGAGCCTTCGACATTCGCTCTTCGTTGGGGCGCTCGACTACGAGAGTCGAACCTTCCTCACGAACCGTGATGCCACCTGGAACCTGGCGGGCAAGGGCGCCCTTGGCTCCCTTGACCGAAATCAGGTCGTTCACGATGCTGATCGTGACCCCGGAGGGGACCGTTATCGGCGCTTTTCCAATACGAGACATTTACATCACCACACGTAACAGAGCACTTCGCCACCAACACGTCGTTGGCGAGCCTCTTTGTCGGTCAGGAGACCCTGACTGGTGGACAGCACCGCAACTCCCATGCCACCAAGAACGCGTGGCAATCGATCGGCCTGTGTGTACACCCGGAGTCCGGGCTTGGACACTCGCTGGATACCACTGATGGTACGACGGCGACTGTCGGAGTACTTCAACGTGACCTCGAGCGTCGAACCAGGCTTGCCTTCGTTGGTCTTCACGTCGTACGACGCTACGTAACCTTCTTTGACAAGGATCTTCGCAAGCGAAATCTTCAATTTGGAGCTGGGCATCTTCACCGTGTCATGCATCGCGGTATTCGCATTGCGAATACGGGTCAACATGTCGGCGATTGGGTCGGTCATAGTCATGACGGGCTCCTCACCAACTGGCCTTCGTCACGCCGGGGACTTCCCCTGCGTGAACCATCTGTCGCAAACACACACGGCACAGGCCGAACTTCCGGTACACCGAGCGCGGACGTCCGCACTTCTGGCACCGGGTGTACGCCCGAACCTTGAACTTCGGTTTGCGGTTGGCTTTTTCTTTCAGCGCAGTCTTCGCCATGATCAGTTATGCTGCCCTTCACGCTTGAATGGGAATCCGAAGGCATCGAGCAGGGCTCGACCTTCGGC
>JANOWU010000141.1:0-34799 GCA_031418035.1 Acidimicrobiia bacterium | reverse complement strand
CCCGACGCCGGTAAGCACCTTCAACGAGTGCTTCGCCAACGTCATCATCACCAACAACTACAACCCGCCTGCAACGACCGCTGCTCCGGCTGCTCCGGCAACGACCGCTGCTCCGGCTGCTCCGGCTACCACGGCTGCTCCGGCAGTCGAGGCTGCTCCGGCCGCTCCGGTCGAGGCCACCCCGACCTTCACCGGCTGATTCTTCTCCGGTAGTCGATAGTTGAACGAGGGCCCCGCTTCGGCGGGGCCCTCGTCGCGTCTCCGACACGCTTGCGCCCGAGATCTGCTCATCAGTTGCTCAGCCAAGTTCCCAAGGATGATCACGAGTGCGACCTAACCTTGGGGCATGCGAGTTCTCCCCACCTCGAAGTTCCGTACCTCGACATTCCCTTCCGCTCCCGTCGTTGCGCTGACCGTATTGGTTGCCACCCTCTTGGCGCCGCTGGTGCCGCGTGTGGCTGGAGCCCAGGAGGCAACCACGACGACCGCGACAACCGCGGCAACAGCCACCACAGTCGTGGGCGGCGCCTCCACCCCGAACGCTCCCGTGAACCCAACGGCGACGGACGTATCGAATGCGACCAGTGTTGCGCCGGTGAAGGACGGCCGCCGCGGTGCCACATTCACGGTGTACGCGTCGCCGAGTACCGCCAAGCCGCTGGCCAAACTTACGAACCTCAAGAACGTGTTCGGCCGGGTCGTGTTCATTGTTCTCGAAGACCAGGGCGACTGGCTCAAGGTGTCGGCCCCGATCCGTCAGAACGGCGGCGTCGGTTACGTGCAGGCGTCGATCATCGACCGTCGTTTCCTCCACGACTGGAGGATCAAAGTGGAGATCGGCAAACGCCAACTCACGCTCACCCGAGGCGCCGAGGTGATCATGACCGAAAAGGTCGTGGTCGGGCTTGCGAAGACCCCGACGCCAACCGGCAAGTTCTATACGGTCGATATCGTGAAACCGAAAACGCCGAACGGGCCCTACGGTGCGTTCGCCTACGGCATCTCCGGATTCTCACCTGTGTTTCAGAAGTTCGGTGCCGGCGACGGTCGAATCGGCATTCACGGGACCAACGACCCTTCGAAGCTGGGCACGGCAGCATCCAACGGTTGTATCCGGATCTCGAACGCCGCCGTCACAAAGATGCGAAACATGCTCCCACTCGGGGTGCCGGTCGAAATCGTGGCGTAAGCCCGGAGGCTCAGGCGACGATCTCCACAGGCACACCCTGTGGAAGCGTCTTGGCCAACTTCGTGATCGATTCGTTACGCACACGGATGCACCCGTGGCTCGCATTGGTGCCGAGGGCCTGCGGCGCGTTCGTGCCGTGGATACCGATTTGCCCGTCTCCGCGACCGAAGGTCTGCAAGACGTTGGAATAGCCCGAAAGCCCGAAGGCCCACGGTCCGTATGAGCCACGGGGGTTGGACGGACGAGCCAATTCACGAATGAAATACGAGCCCAGGGGCGTCGGATACTTGCTCTTTCCGACCGCCACCGTCTCTCGCATGAATTCCTTGCCGCCCTTGTACACGACCATGCTGTGTGTGGATAGGGTCACCACAATGGCGTAGTCATGTTGATACAGGTTTACGTCGGTGGCCTTGACCCAACCGGTCCGGCCATTGGGACGGGCGGGAACCTTGACCTGGAGCCACTGCCCGTCTTGGGCGACGACGACGAATACGTGGCGTCCGGAGAAGTTCTTGCGGTTGTCGAGGGTCAGCGCGGCCTTCGGTGCCCCGACGCTGGGGTACACCGCGGTCAGGCGGTTTTTCGCCGCCGCCACGATCGTCTTCGTCGGCACCCAACTCGGTGCCGCAGCGCCGACGCCGCCTGGCACGATGCTCGGCGCGACGGGGCTGCCCGGAACGGTCGTGGCCGGAGTGGTCGTCGTAGGAGCCGTCGCCGCGAGTGTTGGCGTCGGCGGGGCAAGAAACGTCGCAGCACTGAGGACAACTCCGCCGAGTGCAGCAATTCGTACTGGAGTTCGTCGAGGAAGAGCAAACATCACAAGGGTCCAATCAGGTCGATCCGGCACTTCACGATCCGGCACTTCACGTAGTTCACGCCTACATCGGCCACG
Source organism: Acidimicrobiia bacterium (assembly GCA_031418035.1). Lineage (GTDB taxonomy): Bacteria > Actinomycetota > Acidimicrobiia > Acidimicrobiales > JANYDT01 > JANOYY01. The sequence continues at coordinate 32,715 of JANOWU010000141.1, read as the reverse complement.
CACCGCACCTACTTGATTACTCTGCGGAGCGAAATTCCGCAAGACCCAAAAGGTTGTGCGCGGAAAAGATGGTTACGCCTGAATGATAACGGGCGTCCCGAGGGGCAAGAACTTGGTCAACTTCGTTATTGCTTCATTGCGCATTCGAATACAGCCGTGCGACGCCCGTGTACCCAACAGGTCGGGCCGGTTCGTGCCATGAATGCCGATGGTTCCGTCGCCACCGTTGAACGTTTGCAGAACAGGGGAAAAGCCCGACAGCCCGTACGCGAAGGGTCCGTAGATCCCGTCGGGCTTTGGTGGCTTGAGCAACTCTTTGATGTAGTACCGGCCGTTGGGGGTCGGCGTCTGCTGTGTACCGATCCCGATCTTTTCGCTCATGACTTCGTCGTTGCCGTTGAACACCTTCAGGGTCAACGCCGACAGTGCGATTTCGATGCGATATTTGTGTGACCGTTTGATGCCGACGTCGATGGGGTTCACCCAACCTGTGCTCCCGTTGGGTCGGATGGGCAGCAGCACCTTGTAACGAGTCGAGGTTTGTCCGTCGACGAGGAGGGTGAGGGGCGTGCCCGACGGAAGCGGGTTGACCAACGTCTGGACGACGGTGTTCGACGTTGCGGACTCGAAAATGCGCACTGCATTCGTCGTCGCCTGCAACACGATGTGGTCGTCCTTCGGCGCCTCGACATAGTCATCGAGCAGTTCGACCGCAGGTGTGGTCTGCAGCGCCTCCGTCGGCGTTTCGATCACCGACGAGTCGACCTGTGATTGGGGCGTCGTCGAGACAGGCGAGGTGCTGGTCACCGGGTCACGCCCGCTCGGAGTTTGCACACCGGTGGTGATGACCGGGGACGTGGACGCGCTCGATGCGGCTGATGAGGCGTCCGATGACGCTGCTTCCGGGCTCGACGAACTCGAACAGGCACCGAGGCCCAGAACTGCAGGAAGGACGAGAGCCGCAAGGAGGTGGCGTCGTCGGTGGGGAAACCGCGCGGGAAGCATCTTCCAAGACTACCTGGCCGCGAATTGTTGCTGAGTGAACGTTGCTGAGGAACCCGGGTCCAGACGGAGTGGGCGAAGCAAGATTTTTTGGGCTGCACGGTGGCGAAAGACACTGCGGACGTTGTCTCCGACAGTAATGTCATTGCCCGTATGACACTCGCCGAGGGGAATGCGGCCCCGAGGCCGTGGGTATCGGTCGTCTTTCCTGCGTATCAGGAAGAGGCGTTCCTGGATCGAGCCGTCCATGATGTGGCTGGCGGTCTGCGCGCAGAGGGCCAGCCGTTTGAGGTTTTGATCGTCGAGAACGGCTCGAAAGATCGGACCCGCGACGTCGCCGACGCCTTGGCCCGGGAGTATGCGGAAGTGAGATCGTTGTCGATTTCCGACGCCGACTATGGCAAGGCGTTACGTCACGGACTTCTGGAGTCAACCGGCGTCTACGTCGTGAACTTCGACGTCGACCTGTATGACTTGGAATTTCTCCGGGCCGCCATCGAGCGACTGGGTGTCGATGCTGCGACCGGCTCGTCGGTCGTCGTCGCGTCCAAGCGCGGCGAAGGGGCGAACGACACGCGCCACTGGACCCGAAAGGTTGTCACCGGTGTGTTCAGCACGTTGCTACGAGTCGGATTCGGCCTGAAGGTATCCGACACGCATGGGATGAAGGCGATGCGGCGCGACGACGTTGCGGACCTTGCGAAGATTTGCGTGTTTGGGACCGACCTCTTCGACACCGAGTTGATCCTGCGCGCCGAACGCGCCGGACTGCGCACAGCCGAGATCGGGGTCACGATTGCCGAGATGCGTCCTGCTCGAACTCCGATTGCCGGGCGAATTGCTCGCTCGGTGAAAGGTCTAGTGGTTCTGTGGTGGACGTTTCGTGCGGAGTCGAAGCAAACGAAACCGGCCCTGCGTCGGTAGGTTCGTTTGGCTCCAACGGCTCCAAGGGCTCCCACGGCTCCAACGCGGGGGGCGGAAGTGCTCGGCGCGCGGCGCGTTCTCTGCGCGACTGCGCGGCGCCAAGGAGCAACGCCGCGAACCCGACGAGCGTGAGCGCGAACGAAAGTATCTCTGTTCTGGTGTAGCGAAACTTCATCGACACGTCGGTTCGGTTCGGAACGACGACCATGAAGTTGGGTCCGACTCGATAGGGACCGGAGGCGCCCGAGACTTTCCAGTTCGGGTAGTACGACACTCGGATGAGAATCGGCTTGCCTACCTCGTTGACGCGGAATGACAGTCCCTGCTGGCCAATCTTGAGATTGGAGACTTCGGCCGGGGCGATCTGTTTTGCGACAGCCGATACCGACAGTCCGTCGCCACGTTTTCTTTCCGGGGCCTTCAGCGGCTTCGCTGGTGCTGTTGTCGCGGTCGACAGAGTTGCGGGCACAGGAGCGGCCTCTTTCAACGGTGCACGCGTCCAGGATTTCGGACCGGTGTCGGCGACGATCGGGGGGAAGTCATTCGGTCGCACCCACTGCGCGATGCCTACGTTGGCAAAGCTCTCCAGGCGTTTGCCTTTGTTCGAGGTGACGACAACAGGTTCGACCGAGAGAGGCATCACCACGGCATTGTCTTCGATCTCATAAATCGTGTATGGACCGGTGTTCACCGTGAACTTCAGATCGGGGATCGCGCGCGCCGACTCTTTTGCCTTTTCGCTGTTGAGGAGTACGTATCGAACCCCGAGCGTTCGCAGTCGTGCGACGCCGGTAACCATATCGAAGCTGGGGTAGGGAAGACGTCGCTGGGCGCCCGCAGCGTTCGGGGACATCAACTTGCCGGTCAGATAATTGAACGGTGTGGTTTGTGACGCTTCAAAGTACAGACCGTCGATCGTCTGTATACATGATTTCGTCCAGTAGGGGAGTGCGGTCATCGCAAGCGTCGAGCCGTAGTCGCTATAGCGTTTCACGCCCGGTTCCGTGAACATCCGTCCACACTCGAGCGTCTTCAACACTTCGATCACGCTGCGGTATTCCGGGTACGCAGTTCGACCCTCGGTGCCTATGTAGTTTCCGTTTGCCCATGCGAATGGTAAGTGTGCACGCTTCGAAATCGTGGCGGGGAGAAGCGCCGCCATAGCGATGAGCCCCGCCAGAATCACCGGTCTGGGCAGCGACGCCGGCGCCGCGAGTTCGTCGGCGATCGGTCCCGATGTGTCGAAGAGTTCCTTGCGACGAGTGACAACGCGTCGCCACAACGATTGCAGGAGCCGAAGTGTGTAGAACGTGCCTGACGCGCCGAGTACGTAGACACAGAAGAACCACGCCGGGAGGAGGCGGTTGTTCCACATAGCGCCCCGTGGGCCCAGAGCGAATTCAGCGCCGGCGAGGATCGCCGTGAGCGTCATTGTTGCGATGAAGCGATCACGTCGACGCAGACCAACGAAAATTCCAATAAGTGCACATACGAAAAGGACGGAGGCGAACGTCACGCCGTCTGCAGGGGTGTGCAACGTCGACGAGTTGGGCAGGATCGGAATCAGCGTGCGGAACCAGCGGGTGTTGCGCTCGTAGTCCATCGAGTTCGTGTACTGCAGGTTGGTGCCAAACGGGATGACCCAAAACGCAGCAAGCGCGAGCGCGGTGAGCCCGACGCGCATGACATCGGCGAGCTGTCGCTTCCATAGCCCTCGACGGAACTCACAAATCGTGCAGGCGAGCGTGAATCCGATTGCGAGGATCGATGGAACGATGTGACAGAGACCAACTGCAGTGAGAAGCAGCGTCGTTCGCGTTCGGCCCTTTTGTGTTCGCAGAAGTTGGATCAACGAACCCATGTAGAAGACGGTGAGGCACAGGCTGATGGAGAACGAAAACTCGCCCGCCATCGTCGACATGATGTTGCCGCCCAGGATCTTGAAATGTCGGGCGAGAAGAAACGGAAACGCACCGACGGCGAGCAGCAGCGGTTCGGGCCACGGAAGCGCTGCCTTCTTGCCGAGCCGGTACACGGCGGCCGGGAGCAGAAACACGCCGATCGCGCTGATGATCTTGAACGCAACCGTGTACGGCATGACGTAGCTCATGGCCACGATCGTCCATGTCGGCAACGGAAAGTACGAGCTCAGAACGGGTAGCCCGGCGAACGAGTCCATCGACCAACCGAAGAGTCGGCCCTGCGGGATCAGCACTCGTTTCAGATAGTCGCCCGTCCAAACGTGGACGGCGTTGTCGCCACCCGTCGCGGTGGTCGTCGAAAGGATCCGATCGAGTCGCATCATCGTCATGAGCCAGATCGTGGCGAAAGCGAGAATGGTGACCGCAAAGATCTTGCGACCGGTTTCCTCGGCGACCTGCCTCTGCTCTTTGCTGCGATGCTTCTTTCGCTGTTTGACGTTTCGCTTCTTGTGCCGCGGACCGCCAGGGGGAGGGGGATTTCCCGACGTACTCGTCGAGTCAGTCGTGGCTGGTGTACTCGAAGAGTCAGTCGCGTCCGGTGCCGGTTGCTCGACGGGTTGTTCTTCGATCGCGGGAGGTGGAGCTATCGGGCTGTCACTCATGTACGTTCGAACTCCGGGGTCGGGTCCACATCTTCGACATCTTCGACATCTTCGACATCTTCGGCGCGGCCGACGTCGTACACGGTGTCCTTTTGGTCGGACTCGTTGGCGGCGTGTTCCGTCGTCGGCCCCGGCGTCGGTTCGGGTTCGGGAATCGGGTCGGTGGCGAGGTCTCGCTCCACGTCACGGCGACGAAAACGGCGAAGACCGATAACGCCACAGAGACCGGCGAAGGTGGCGAAGTAACCGAGCTTGTCGGGTCCGGTGTATCCGTAGTTGAGGTGCACGTCGTTCTTGGTCGGTATCACGACCATGAAGTTCGGCATGACCCGATATGGTCCTTTGGCCCCGGAGGCCTTCCAGTTCGGAAAGAACGATGTCTTCACGAGGACGGGCACACCGACCTTGTCGACGTGGAAGGAGATGTTCACGTTGTCGCGCGTGATCTTTGAAACCTTCACGATCGGGAGCGATGGCACAGGCGGGTTCTCCATCGTGGTGTCGGCTCCGTAGTTGTGCACCTTCTTGGTGACACGAGCCTGGGCCCGCTTCCATTCTTTCGGCCCGCGCCACGCGATGTTCTTCGGATAGTTCACACCCGCGGAGTAGTACCACTCCTGTTGCACATCGAGCCATCCTCCATCCTGGTCCTGGTCGATGCCGGTCACCACGACAGGCTCCTGGTCGAGGGCAGTGACGAGTTCCGAGCCGGAGACCTCGTACACGTTGAACGGTCCGGTGCCGCCGACGCGGCGCAGAAGCGGATGCGCCGACGCGGTCTTTGCGGCGAGGTCAGTGAGGGCGACGTAGTAGCGGACGCCTTCCATCTGCATCTTCTGTACGCCTACGTCGAAGTACTTCGGGAACTCTTCGACGGCGAATCCCACCGGTGGATACCGCAGGAATCGCTGGGGGTTCGAGGGCCCGCTGTACTTCTTGGAACCGTCGGGGTTCTTCGTGTCGGGCGCAGTGATGTGTGCAGAGGTCAGCCAGTGGAACGGCGCGGTCGCCGACGACTCGAAGTAGACGCCTTCGACGGACCCGATGCACCCTTTCGTCCAATACGGAAGGAGCATGAGCGACAGCGTCGTTCCGTAGGAGTTCAGGCGATCGTTGTCGTACTCCCAAAGGGCACGACCGCAGCCGTTCTCGCGGCCGATCCGATTCGCTTCAGCCATGAAGGTGCGGTATTCGTCCCACGCCCGCGCTTCGTATCCTGCGAAGTTGTACGCCGCCCAACCGGGACCGGGGTTCGAGTCTCCGCTCTCCTTGGCGAGCTTGGCGCCGATGCGCCCGTCTTTCACATCCGGAATGGGGAGGCCCGACGGCACGAGGTTCAAGGGGAGGCCGACTCCGACGAACGTAACGAATGCAGCCAATCCGGCACCCAGCACCGGGCCACCGGCAACTGGGCGACGCGGCGTGGCCCATCGTTTGATAAGCGCACCGATGATTTTCGGAATTTGAACCGCGCCGAAGGCAGCGAGAAGGTTGATCGTGAGGAACCAGAACGGAAGTGCACGTGCGTTCCAGAGGCGGAACTGTGGGCTGTAGCGAAACAACACGGCGATGGAGCCGATGGCGAGGCTGAGAGCGACTGCCCACCGGTCAAATTCTTCGCCACTCGCAGCGACCCGCGTCGCGATCACGGCCAAACACACGATGCTCACGAGTGCGACAGTCATCGGCGAATTCCGCACCATAAGAGCCGGCGTGATCGTCATCATGATGACGGCGCCCACAACGAAGAGGGCACCTACGGTCGAACGGTCACCGACAGCCGCGTATCCGACATAGATGACAAGCACGGTGCACACGGCGACGACGAGTCCGAGAAGCGACGTCCGGGTAAGCGCAGTCGCGAGACCGAGCAATGATCCGACGATGATGGCCATCGGAAGAACCGTTTGCGACCACTCGGAGTATCCCGTGGCCAACCGCTTGAGCGCGCGGATCACCGAAGCCCATGCGGTCAGCGCGCCGAACAACGCCAGTGACATCGCGACACCAACGATGCCAGCGTCGGCGTAGGGCTTCAATCCCTTGCCGTTTCCGTCTTTGCCGGGCCAGAACGGGAAGAGGTTGGCGATGTATTTGGTCATCTTCTCCCAACCCATGTCGTTCGAGTAGGGGAGGTTGAAGTAGAACGGTACGAGCCAGAACCCGGCGATTGCTCCGCCGAAGGCAAGGATGAGGAAAGCATCTCGTAACTGGCCGAGGCGGAACGTGCCCGTTGTCCAGTCGAACAGGACGAGTCCGAAAAGAAGCACGCCGAATATCGCGACCGCGTGCGGCTTGGAGTCGGCGATCGCAACCACTCCTGCTATCACGACGAAGCTTCCGAGAACAGCCCCGAGCAGAGGAAGTCGTTTGAAGCGAAGGCGGTCCTTGTCGACATGCATCAGGAGTATGAAGAACGCGACCATAAGTGCCCATAGCGTTGGCAGGAGATGGCTGAGACCCGTTATCGCCAGAACGACAGCGGTTCGTCCTCGGTACCTGCCGGTCTTCAAAGCCCTCGTGTAAAAGCCCAGGAACAGAATCGCGAAGCTGAGGCTGATGGAGAACGAGAACTCACCCGCCATCGTCGACTGGACGTTGCCGCCATAGATCGGGAGGTCGAAGTTCCGGCTGAAGATGAATGCCATGCCGCCTAAGGACATCAACATAGGCAGCGGGCGACGCAGGCCGGCAGCCGAGCCTGCCTTCCAAGCGCACAAAGGCATCGTGGCGAGGCCGAGCACCGTGACAATCTTGAACGCGATTCCGTAGGGAAGCAGATAGCTCAACGCCACGATGGTGAGCATCGGTAGCGGAAAGTAGAAGTTGATGACCGGGATCCCGAGGAACCAGTCGTCGGACCAGCCGGTGAGGCGACCCTTCGAGATGAGCCCTCGCTTGATGAAGTCGGGCGTCCAGACGTGGGCACCCATGTCACCGCCGGTGGGCGTGGTGTTCTTCAGCATGTCGCCGCGGCCCCACCGCCACGGCGTCAACCAATCGGCGAGGCTGCGCCAAAAGTCCAGTACGGGAGCCGGCTTCCCGGTCTTCGCGGCCTGTTCGTGTGCGATCTGACTTGGGAGCTTGAACGCACCCATCTTCCAGATCACGATGAGAACGGAAATGCCGACCACCAACGCCGTGAGATAACTCATCGCATCGAAGCGCGAGCCCTTCTCCCCGTCGGGTTTGGCGCGGGACTGCGGTTCGGCCCATTTGTTCGCCACAACGGGCAGTGGATCGACGACGTCGAGCGGGACTGAATCGGTGCGACCCGCCTCCGTGAGGGGCTCGGGGAGATCCGCCGTCGAGTAGGTGACATCGGCCCTGATGGAGGTGTTGGCGTCGGTACTGACCTCGGTCATAACGTCGGCTCCGAAGTCGGCTCCGTCATCGAGGTCCGATTCACGTATGAGGGGTGATTCGCTCACGATTCCTTCTTCGGCGTTGAGTCGACTGAACTTGACCACGCCTCGGACGCGACCCAGCGGGCCTGCGAACAATGCGAATCACCCGGTCGCGCATGGCGGGCCGAGGAGAGACGAGGCAGCATCGTCAAGGGTGAATGAGGGATACGCGCGGGATGCCGCTCGTCGAGGGGGAAGTTCGACACGTCACCAGCCTAAACCGTGAGACCGATGTTGAGGCGGTTGTGTTCTCAGCACGTGACTTTTCAAAACGTCAATCTGATATTCGATTGAATGACAGAACCTAAACACAGGCATCGGCTAACTTCTGCTCGGCCTTGCAGGCGGTTTGGCACGTTTGGGTGTCGCCTGACAGGGGTAAGTCAGGAGAATCGTGAGCACGTCAGCACTCCATGCCATATTCAAGGCCTATGACATCAGGGGGCTGATCGATGGGCAGATCACGCCGGATATCACCAAGGCAATTGGTGCGGCGTACGCGGAGTTCGTCGGTGTGCCTACCGTGGTGATCGCTCGCGACATGCGTGAATCGGGCGTGGAGCTCTCGGCTTCCTTCGCCGCCGGCGTGAACAGCGTCGGGGTGGATGTCATCGACATCGGGCTCGCCTCGACCGACCTCATGTACTTCGCATCTGGGCGGCTAGACGTTCCCGGCGCGATGTTCACGGCCTCGCACAATCCGGCGGCCTATAACGGGATCAAGATGTGCCTTTCCGGGGCTCGTCCGATCGGTGAAGACACCGGCCTGTACACAATTCGCGATGCAGCCCTCGAGTACCTCGACGGCACCCGCCAGTTCGGTTCCGGTGGCGGGACTGTTCGCGAAATGTCGCTCCTCGACGAGTTTGCAAACCACGTGTTGGGCTTCGTGGATTGGAAGGCGATCAAGGATCTGAAGATTGTCGCCGATACCGCGAACGGCATGGGGGGACTGGTGGTGCCGGCAGTTCTCGGCCGTCTCGACGTGTCACTGGACATCTTGTTCGGCGAACTCGACGGAACCTTCCCCAATCACCCGGCAGATCCGATTCAGCCGGAAAACCTTCGGGACCTTCAAAAGCGTGTGATGGCGACCGGCGCCAACATCGGTTTGGCTTTCGATGGCGACGCAGATCGAGTGTTTCTCGTCGACGAGAAAGGCCAACCGGTGTCGGGGTCAACGACAACGGCGATGCTGGCGGCCTCGATCCTCAAGAAGTTTCCGGGTTCGAAGGTGATTTACAACCTGATTTGTTCGAAGTCGGTGCCCGATGTGATTCGCGAAAACGGGGGCGAGCCGATTCGTACTCGAGTCGGTCACAGTTTCATCAAGGCGGTTATGGCCGAGACCGGCGCGGTGTTCGGAGGCGAACACTCAGCCCACTATTACTTTCGCGACAACTGGCGCGCCGATTCGGGCCTCATTGCTGCAGTTCACATTCTCGAGATGTTGGCCGAGTCGGGGAAGAAGTTAAGTGAACTTCGTATTCCGTTCGAACGGTTTGCGGGGAGCGGAGAGATCAATACCAAGGTTGCGAACCCGGCGCTCGTTGCCGAGCGGATTGAGGCGGTCTACGCATCCAAGGCGGTTTCCATCGATCGACTCGATGGGCTGACCGTCGATTTCGGATCGTGGTGGTTCAACCTCCGCGCCTCCAACACCGAGCCGCTGTTGCGGTTGAACCTCGAGGCCGCAACCGAACCAGAGTGCACCGCTCGGACTGCCGAGGTCGTGTCGCTGATCGCCGGCCTGGCCTCCACGAAGGAGTAGACCCCCCTCGGGTCGTCTCGGGTCGTCACGACGTACAATAACCACTTTGGGTGGTTTTTTCACAGGGTCATTGCGTCGAAAGCATTCCCGGCTACACTGTGTGGTCGTCGGGCCGATGGCTGTCATCCCGTGAGCGGGACCGACCGATCAACACGTCCATTTCCGTGCGCGAAAACCAGATGAATCGCGCGCGTCCGCTCGAAAGATGATTCCATGTCCCGTTTGACTGACCACGACTACAAAGTCGCCGACTTGAACCTTGCCCCCTTTGGTCGTAAGGAAATTCACCTCGCCGAACACGAGATGCCCGGCCTGCGTGCCATTCGCAAGGAATTCGGCCCGTCGAAGCCGCTCCAGGGCGCCCGGATCTCCGGTTCGCTCCACATGACGATCCAAACCGCCGTATTGATCGAAACTCTCGTGGAGTTGGGTGCCGACGTCCGCTGGGCGAGCTGCAACATCTTCTCGACCCAGGACCATGCGGCCGCCGCGGTTGCCGTCGGGCCCGAAGGCACCATTGAAGCGCCGGCCGGCGTTCCGGTGTTCGCCTGGAAGGGCGAATCGCTCGAAGAGTACTGGTGGTGCACCGAGCAGATGATGACGTGGCCGGCCGATGCCAACGGCAACACCGGTCCGAACATGATTCTCGACGACGGCGGCGACGCGACGCTCGTACTCCACAAAGGCGTCGAGTTCGAAAAGGCCGGCAAGGTGCCCGACGCGGGCGAGGCTTCGAATCCGGAGTTTGCGATCATCTTGCGTCTCCTCGAAAAGACCATGCGCGAAGATCCGACCAAGTGGACGAAGATGGCCGCTGGGATCAAAGGCGTTTCGGAAGAGACAACCACCGGTGTTCACCGCCTCCACCAGATGCACGCCCGTGGCGAGCTCATGTTCCCGGCGATCAACGTGAACGACTCGGTCACCAAGTCGAAGTTCGACAACCTCTACGGCTGTCGTCACTCCTTGGTCGACGCCATCAACCGCGCCACGGACTTCATGATCGGTGGCAAGACGGCAGTGGTGTTCGGCTTCGGTGACGTCGGCAAGGGCTCCGCCCAGTCCCTTCGTGGACAGGGCGCTCGCGTCATCATCACCGAGATCGATCCGATCAATGCGCTGCAGGCCGTCATGGAGGGCTACCAGGTCCTCACGATCGAAGACGTCCTCGATTCAGCAGACATCTACGTGACGGCGACCGGCAACGCAAACGTCATCACCGCCGAGCACATGTCGAAGATGAAGCACAACGCGATCGTGTGCAACATCGGCCACTTCGACAACGAGATCGACATGGCCGGTCTCGCACGATTCCCCGGCGTCGAGCGTATGGAACTCAAGCCCCAGACCGACCTGTGGCGTTTTCCCGACGGTCACGCCATCATCATTCTGGCCGAAGGCCGCCTGGTGAACCTCGGTTGCGCAACCGGCCACCCGAGCTTTGTGATGTCGTGCTCCTTCGCCAACCAGGTGCTCGCCCAGATGGAGCTCTTCAACCACCTCGAGAAGTACCCGCTGGGCGTCCACGTTCTTCCCAAGCACCTGGATGAGAAAGTTGCCCGGTTGCACCTCGATGCACTCGGCGTCAAGCTCACCCAGCTCACCGACGAGCAGGCCGAGTACCTCGACGTCGAGCCGAGCGGGCCGTTCAAGGCCGACACGTACCGGTACTGACACCTTCTGCTGACGGGCGAATCTCCGGGGGACGAATCGGGTGCTGCAAGCACCGGGTTCGTCCCTCGGACGCGTGGGAACATCGTTCGGGCAGGTACGATTCCTGCCATGACGTTGTCTTCGAAGCTGCTGGAAATCCTTGCCTGTCCTGAGGACAAGGGTCCTCTTCTCTACATCGCAGACGAACAGACGTTGTATAACCCGCGGTTGCGTCGTCGCTACGACGTGAAAGACGGCATTCCCATCATGTTGGTGGACGAAGCCCACGGCGTCGATGACAGCGAACACGAACGGATCATGGGCGTCGTCGTGGCCAAGGGGATTTCCCCGACGTTCTAATTTCCGAACTTCGTCGGCCGTAGTTGTCGTGGCGAAGGGGATTTCCCCGACGTTCTAATTTCCGAACTTCGTCGGCCGTAGTTCGTTCCGGCTGTCACACTCGGCTGGCACGTTGGGCGCATGCTGCGAGCCCTTTTCAACGCCCTTGCTCCTCTGTCGTGCCCGTGCTGCGCGGCGGTCACCGACGGACCGTGTGGCCGGTGCGTCGAGATGTGGCGGGCCGCACCGTCGTTGGCCGTTCCTCCGGGGATTGTGCAGTGCCGGGCGGTGTATTCCTACAGCGACGGTGTCGAGTCCGTGGTGTTGGCCATGAAGCGCACGCGTCGTCATGGACTCGCTCCTTGGATGGCCGCGTCGATGGTGCCTGCCGCGCTGGAGATGGCAGCGACGCTGTCTCCCGACGTTCTCACGTGGGCACCGACGACCACCAGCCGGGCGCGTTCGCGAGGATTCGATCACGGTGAAGAACTCGCGCGAGCCCTCGCCCGTCAACTCGATGTGCCCGTTCGTCGGCTTCTGCGCCGTACCAGCGACGCGGTTTCTCATTCCACCGCAGTCGAGAGGTCCCGGACCACGTTCGAAGCTGTAACCCCGTTCGGAACCAGGATCGGCGCGACCCAGCGAATATGGGTGATCGACGACGTCCGGACGACCGGTTCGACGTTGGCCGCGGCGAGTGCTGCTCTTCGTTCACGACTGCCCGGCGGCGACCGTGTCGCGGTGGCCGCGCTGACGTTCGCCGCAACTCCTCGACCAGCCGCGCGCCGAGCAACGAACGCTCCACCGGGCCTCGAACGACGTTGACCTCGACAAACTTGGAAGGACAAGTTCCGGAGAACCGCCGGTGAACTTTTGTTCACAAAAGTATGTCTATTCAATGCTCGACAGTACCGGGGGGTGTGGGTATAGGGTGCCTTATGGGTTGCTCCTTAGGTCTGTGGTTGCAAGTCGATGCCAGTCGCAGGCGAAACGACCCACGTAAGGCACGGGCCTGCTGGTGATGTCAGCAGGAGGCTCGTGGTGAGCATGGTGCGGCTTAGAAGTAAGTCCTGCCCGCCCGTCGCACCGACCCTCGGTGTGGGGTGGAGAGAAGCCGAAGCGGTCCGAAAGACCGGCACGTTTCCAGCAGGCGGGTGTGGGGTCAAAGACCAGGTCAGCTGGGGAGCAATTCGATCCAGCGGGGCACGAAAGCGCTCCGCTAGAGGCACCAAGGCAACAACGTGCAACATTGCAAGATGCAGGAACGCAAGATGCAGGAACGCAAGATCCAGCACAAGTAGCAACACAAGCAGGACCGCAACGTGCAGCAAAGAAACTCCACCATTTCGAAGGACGACCACCCACCGGGGTCGTCCTTCGTTGTTTTCCACCACACGAAACGCTCGGTGAATCGAAAACCAATCAAAGGAGAACAACGTGCAGGTCGTCATTCGAAGCAGAAACATCGAAGTGAACGAACGGCTCCGACAGGTGTCTACCGAAAAAATCTCTCGGCTTGTGAAGTATCTGGACGGTATGGATCACGCCGAAATCTCGTTCTTCGAAGAACGAAATCCTCGTATCGCGAAGAGCGAGGTCTGTGAGGTCACGCTCTCGGGGCATGGCCATCACGTGCGGGCGAAGGCCTCGGCGGTAGATGCGTTTGCGGCGGTCGATCTTGTCGTGGACAAGCTGATTCATCAGCTGACGAAGTTGAAGGACAAACTCATGACCAAACACCATCAACGCCACCACCACCCCAAGGGCTGGGAAAGTACGAACAAAGGGGGCGTGGCTTTGCTTGAGCCTCTCGCGCCGGCTCCCTTGATCGTCGAAGATCCACAGATCGCAAAAGTCGTGAAAACCAAGCAGTTCAAGGTCCAGCCAATGTCGGTCGACGACGCTGCCCTCCAGATGGACATGCTCCAACACGACTTCTTTCTTTTCACGAATGAGGAAACGGGCCGCTCTGCGGTGCTCTACCGCCGAGATGATGGGCATCTGGGGTTGATCGACGCTGCCAAATAAGCCAAGCCCTGGGTAATTTCTTCGTAGAGCGGGGTCGGTCGTGGTGTTTCGGCCGACCTCGCTTCGCGTCCGGAACGCGAGATCACATTTTCGAAACACGAGGCATACACCGAGCGAATGTTCAACGACGAAGATGAGCGGGCCAGGTTCGCAACCTTGGCATCGGACTCGTCCGAAAAAGTAGCCCGGGAGCCCTTCCGGCATAGTGTTTCGTTCCAAGGTCGTTCATCGTGCTTCTTCTCCGCCATCCCTCATCCTCTCGTCGACGTCGACCGGCGCTGCTCGGTATCGCCGTGCTCACGATGATCTCTGCGCTCGGTGTGTCGACGCCCGCCTATGCACAGAAGTCCAAGAAAGCGGTTGGGGTTCGTTGCGACGGCTCGGCGGGTTGGGCCTCGCTCACCGGCGCTCCGTCGAATCTTGCTGCGAACGGGCCGCTCGGGCTCTATATCTGGAATCAGAAGGGCGTCTGGCGCATCACAGCGACAGGTCCTGAACGTCGGCTTCACACGTTTCAAGGGTCGGTGACCTTCGACGCTCCCGTGACGGTGAAATCGTTCGGTCTCGAAGGCCGAAGCGACGCTGTCGCTTCTTCAGGAAACACCGTGACGTTTCGCTTCCGAAACTTTGGTCAGCGCGATGGCATCGGCGTGGAAGCGCCGTGTGCCACGTCGGTAACGGTCACGGGCACGATGGACGGTGTGCTGCTCGCACCAACACAGATCTTCGTGGGTCCGTCGGCGGCTGCTCCGACCGCGGTGCCGGTGGTGCTTCGGAAGGACTCGGCAAGTTCGGGTCAGACGAGCGCCACGCCACCAGCCACGGAAACGGTGTCGGCCTGTCCGACAACGTCGTGGGCCGCGAACACGGTGGGCCGCCCGGCAGGATTGCGAAAGGCCAAGGGCCGAGTGGTGCAGGTCTGGTTCGAAAACGGGAACTGGCAGTTCTTTGCGACCAGCGACGGTGGGCGGACCCAGCCAATCGAGGGTCGGGTCACCTTCAATGCGCCGGTCACGGTATCAGCGACTGGTTTGGAGAACGCCGATGACTTGCGAGTCGAGCCCCGTTTCGACGGCTCGTCGGTGGTGTTTTCGTTTCGCTCGGGTGCACTCGGCGACGGATTTCGGGTGGCGTCGCCGTGTGCGAGTCAGCTCTCTATCGAGTTGTTCGTAGATGGTGTGGCGCTTCCGACGTCGAGTTTGCTCGTCGGCCCGGGGTCGTCCCCGGCTACGGCGATGCCGTTCGTGATCAGTCGGTAACGGTCGTGGTGATCTCGATGCGCGTCCTCATGGACGCGCCCCGAGGCGACGCGCCTGGCAAGTAGGATCACATCTATGTCAATTTTACGACGTGTTCTTCGCGCGGGCGAAGGAAAGAAGGTGCGTGCGCTTGAAGCGATCGTGCCTGATATCAACGCCCTTGAACCGGAGATGCAGCGTCTCGATGATGCTGGGTTGAAACACAAGACGGTGGAGTTTCGCGAACGGCTGGCCCGAGGCGAACTGTTGGACGATTTGCTGGTCGAGGCGTTCGCCGTAACGCGCGAGGCCGCACTTCGAACGATCGGCCAGCGTCATTACGACGTCCAGATGATGGGCGGCGCCGCACTGCATTTCGGGTGGATCGCGGAGATGAAGACCGGTGAGGGCAAGACTCTCGTCTCGACGCTTCCCGTGTATCTCAATGGACTTACCCAACGCGGCGTCCACGTGGTCACGGTCAACGACTACCTGGCCAAACGTGACTCGGACTGGATGGGTCAGGTGCATCGCTGGCTCGGGCTGAGCGTCGGCCTCGTGATTGCCGAAATCGGCGACGCCGCGGCGAAGCGTGCTGCGTACAACAGCGACGTCACGTACTCGACCAACTCCGAGCTCGGCTTCGATTACCTGCGCGACAACATGGCGATGTCGTTGGAGGATCGGGTGCAGCGCAAGCCGTACTTCTCGATCGTCGACGAAGTCGACTCGATTCTGATCGACGAAGCGCGTACCCCGCACATCATCAGTGGCCGCGTTTCTGATGCCGCGAAGTTGTATGTGCAGTTCTCGGCCATTGCGCGCAGTCTTCAACGCGACGTCGACTACGAGGTCGACGAAGAGAAGAAACAGATCGCCGTGACCGAAGAGGGAATCGACAAGGTCGAAGAGTCACTGGGCGTGGAGAACATCTACGACGACCCGAGCGCGAACTTCGTTCACCATCTCAATGCCGCGATCCGGGCCAAGGAACTGTTCAAGCGCGACGTCGACTACTTGGTGCAGGACGGCGAAGTCAAGATCATCGATGAGTTCACCGGCCGCATCCTCGACGGCCGACGATGGTCGGAAGGTCTGCACCAGGCGGTGGAGGCCAAGGAGCGCGTGAAGATCAAAGAGGAGAGCCAGACCCTCGCGACGACCACATTGCAGAACTACTTCCGTCTCTACGACAAGCTCGCCGGTATGACGGGTACGGCCGAGACCGAAGCAAGTGAATTCGGCTCTACCTACAGCCTCAACGTCGTGCCGATTCGCACGCACCGACCGTTGGTGCGTCTTGACAAAGCGGACTTGATCTACAAGAGCGAACAGGCAAAGTTCGAAGCCGTGGCCGATGATCTGGCCGAACGCCACGCCAAAGGTCAGCCCGTCCTCGTGGGCACCGTGTCGGTCGAGAAGTCCGAGCTGGTGTCGCGTCTGTTGCAGGCGCGAGGAATTCCCCACGCGGTCCTCAACGCGAAGTATCACGAAGCCGAAGCCGAGATCGTGGCGCAGGCCGGTCGTCTTGGTTCGATCACCGTGGCGACCAACATGGCCGGCCGTGGCGTTGACATTTTGCTGGGTGGCAATCCCGAGGGAATGGCCCGCGAAGCGCTTCGTTCGGAGGGCATCAACCCTGACCTTGTCGACATTGATCTCGAGTCGCCCGTCATCCTGGCCCAGATCGAGGCCCAGCCGGAATATCTGGACCTCTACCACGCGGCGGTGAAACGGCTCGGCGAACTGAAGACGCAGTTCGACGCTTCGTGCAAGGCCGAGGGCGACAAGGTTCGTGAGCTCGGCGGCCTCTACGTGCTCGGTACCGAGCGTCATGAGAGCCGTCGTATCGACAATCAGCTGCGTGGTCGCGCCGGCCGCCAGGGTGATCCGGGAGAGAGCCGTTTCTATCTCTCCCTCGAAGACGAACTCATGCGGCTCTTCGCCACGGGTGCCATGAACTTCGTCATGGGGAAGGCTCTCCCCGACGATGTGCCGATCGAGGCGAAGATGGTCTCCAAGGCGATCGAACGTGCACAGACAACTGTCGAGTCGCGCAACGCAGAGATTCGAAAGAACGTTCTGAAGTACGACGAGGTGATGAACGAACAGCGCAAGGTCATCTACGCGAAGCGTGATCAGATCCTCGAGGGCGTCGATCTCCGTGCCCAATTGATGGCCGATCTTGAAGAGGCCATGTCCAATGTGGTCAAGGAACACACCTCCACCGACGATGGCTGGAACATCGAGGCGATGCTTCTTGATGTGCGCGCGTACTATCCGACGAAGTTCACCGTTGCGGACCTTGAGAGCGCCACCACCCCCGATCAGCTCGCGCTCAGCTTCATCGCAGAGGCGAAGGAGCTCTACGAAGCCAAGGAAGCTGACCTCGGCCCCGACGTCGTTCGCGATATCGAACGCAACATCTTGTTGTCGATTGTCGATCAGCGATGGCTCGAACACCTCGGGGCGATGGACTATCTGCAGGAGGGCATCAACCTTCGAGCGATGGGACAGAAGGATCCGTTGGTCGAGTGGCAGCGCGAAGGTTTCGACATGTTCGGTCGAACGATCCAGGCGATCGACGACGACTTTGTTCGGTATGCGATGCACGCAGAGGTGATCGAGCAGCCGCAGGGTCCCGACATTCGCAACATGGAGTTGTCGTCTGCAGACGAGTCGAGCATCGGTGGGTTCGGGGTCGACGTTGGCGAACTCTTCGCGGCGACCGCGCCGATTGACGAAGCTCCCGAACTGGCGTCGCGTGTTGAGGAACCAGAGCCACAGGCTCAGATGCCGATCGTGAAAGACGCCACCAAGAACCTGGGCCGGAACGAACCTTGCTACTGCGGTAGCGGGAAGAAGTTCAAGAACTGCCACGGACGCTGAGGCGACATGGCACTACGCGAGCACGTCGAACAGATCGACTCACTGAGGGCTCGCCTTCTGGAGGCGCAGAACTATCTCGGACTCGATCACCTGACTATGGAGAAGGAACGGCTCGAAGCGGAGCTGTCCGATCCCGATATCTGGTCCGCGAATCCGGAGAAGGCCCGCGGTTTGGGGGCGGAGTTGGCTGCGGCGAACTCCGACCTCGAGGCACTCACCGCGCTCGCTTCGGTGATCGACGACGCAGCCACACTCTGCGAGCTCGGTATCGAGGAGGGCGACGAGTCGCTGGAAGTCGAAGTGATCGCTGCGATGTCCGATGCCAACAAGCGTCTGGAGGCATTGGAGCTTCGGAGCTTGTTCTCCGGCGAATACGACTCATCCGACGCGGTTTGTGAAATCCACGCTGGCCAAGGCGGTGTCGACGCGCAGGACTGGGCGAACATGATGCTGCGGATGTACTCGCGTTGGGCGTCCAATCGCGGCTTCGAAGTGGAAATCGACGACGTCAGCGAGGGTGCCGAGGCCGGCATCATGAGCGCTACCTTCATCATCAAAGGTAGGTACGCATATGGCCTGTTGGCTGCCGAACGCGGTACCCATCGGTTGGTGCGGATCTCGCCGTTCGACAATCAAGGTCGTCGCCAGACCAGCTTTGCGGTGCTGACGGTAACGCCCTTCATGGAGGACATTCCCGATGTCACCATCGAGGAAAAGGACATCCGCGTCGACACCTATCGCGCGACGGGCGCCGGCGGACAGCACATCAACACCACCGATTCCGCGATTCGTATCACGCACCTGGCGACGGGGATCGTGGTGACCTGTCAGAACCAGCGGAGCCAGATCCAAAATCGAGACCGCGCAATGCAGGTGTTGAAGGCAAAGTTGGCCGAGGTTGCCCGTGATCAACGTGAGGCTCAACTAGCCAACATCAGCGGACCGAAGACCGAGGCGGCGTGGGGAAATCAGATCCGCTCCTACGTGCTTCAGCCGTATCAAATGGTGAAGGATCTTCGCTCGGAGCATGAGACTGCGAAGGTCGATCAGGTGCTCGACGGGGATCTCGACGAGTTCATGGAAGCATGGCTTCGGTGGCGTCGCACCCCGACGGCAGTGTAAGAGTCCGCCGTGGCGCAGTCGGTGCCACTGCACTTGTACTGGCGTTCATAGGTCTGCTTTCGATCGTCGGTCTGAACCTGCTGCATACCCCTGCGGTATTCGACGACCTTCTCCTGTCGAAGGGGGAATCGTCGGCACTGCTCGGCCACGGCCGATTGGTGCGAGGTGATGAGTACCTGGTGGAGACGCCGATCGCGCTGAGCCAGGCCCGCAGCGGTAGCCACGAAACCCTGCGCATCGGCACCACAGCTTCGCTCGTGCCGCGTTCGCGACAAGATGCCGACGTGCATGCGTATGCACCCGGCCCGCCGGCGTCGATGATATTTCGACCGCTGAATCTGTGGTTCCTCGTGCTCGGTCCGAGTTCGGCCGTGATCGCTCGTCAGTGGTCGGTCCTTGCGTTGGGACTGGTGGCGTTCGCGTTGTTCGTTCGGCGATTGGCGCCCGGCCTGCGTCGGGGAGCGGTGGCTGCGTTGGCGGTTTCGGCGGTGTTCTCACCGGTCATGATGTGGTGGTTCACGACGACCCATCACCTGGCGGTTGCCTTCGGAGTCCTCAGTTGCACAATGCTGGTGTTGCCTGGTTCGAGGCGGCGCGTGGTCATGACGTCGATGCTTGCGGGCTACGTCGGAGGACTCGGCGCAGTCACCACCTATCCGGCGTTCTTCTTGGGCTCCATACTTGTAAGCGCGCTTTGTGTTGCTCCGCTCTGGTGGCGGAGCTCCCATCGCACAGCACGTGTACTCCTCATGGGGGCCGTCGGCGCGCTTACCATCGGCTCGTTTTGGCTGGCCAACCGCACGGGGCTCCAAGCGGTTCTGGACACCGTGTACCCCGGTGCCCGTCGGTCCTTTTCAGGGGAAGACTCGATCGTTCGGGCAATGACGGGTCCCTTCAGTCGTGTTCTCACCGACGACCGTCCTACGGGGTACGGAAATCAAACCGAGTTGGCTTCGCCCCTCTACCTGTTTCCGGCGGCGGTGTTGGCCCTGGGCGTGGTCGAGGCGGTACGACGTGTACGTAGGAGTTTTCGGGGGACACCGATGCTTCCGGACCGAGGCGAAGGCGGCCCGGCCGATGCGGTGGCCACCACAACAGCCCGACTCCCGGTCGGTCCGATCGTCGGCCTCGCAATTCTCGGAGGGTGGGCGAGCGGTCTCCTACCCACCAGCGTCGGTCGGCTTCTCGGGTTCGGCGGTGTGCCGGGCGCGCGCACGGTGATGGGGCAGATGGTGGCCTGCACCGCGTTGGGAGCTTGGTTGGTCGCCCGAGGTCCAGTACGGAAGGGTTCGAAACAGCTCTGGGTCGCGATCGCCGCGTCGGGGCTCGTTGCGGCGGCGATGGTGGTCGAGGGGCTCGCGCTTCGTCGTCGCGTCACACCGTCGCATCTGGCTCTGCGGGAGGTGGTGCTGTATGCCGCGCTGTTCGCGGCATCAGTTCTCGGTGTCATCATGCTTCGGTCGTCGACCCGGCGAGCTCTCGTCGCGGCAGGCTTGTCGCTTGCCCTGAGTGCTGGCGTCCAACCGCTCTCCATCGGACTCGGACCGGAAGATCAGTTGGCCCGAAACATACGGGTGTTCGCTGTTTCTGACGCGAAATCCGTGTCTGGCGGGTCGCGTTGGGCGGCCCACGAGGACGTGCGGTTCAATGCCGTGGTCACCGCGAGTGGGCTCGATTCGCTGAGTGGTGTGTATTTCGTTCCCGATCGCGCTCTGTGGTCGGTGCTCGACCCTCAGGCCTTGCACGAGAACGAGTGGAATCGCTATGCCCACGTAGTATTCCGGTTCGGTGCCGCCGACGCAGAGATGGCGCCACCGCGATTTCGGGCTGTTCAGGCCGACGCGATCGTGATCGATATCGGTCTTTGTCGACCGGAATTGCGACAACTCGGGCTCCGCTATGTGGTTTCGATGGGCGTCTTGGACGCGTCGTGTGTGGAGCGACGGGCCGCGATTGGCCCCGGTGATCTGCACGTCGTGCGCCTCCGGTCTGCCTCGACATGACCGGTCACCTGCGCCGGTAGGTCGATTTCCTAAACTGAGCGCTGGTCAGCTCGGCTGCATTACGAGCAGGGATGAACATGTGCGCCGTTTGGGGTGCCCTGACTGCTAGTTTTTGATCGCCTTGAACTGCCTGCCCCGGTTCGTGCACCTTCCCCATGATCAAACTTGAAAACGTCACGAAGGTCTACAAGAACAACACGGTCGCCATCCGTAACGTCTCCACGGAGATCGGCAAGGGTGAGTTCGTGTTCCTGGTCGGCTCTTCAGGTTCCGGTAAGTCCACGTTCATGCGCCTGCTCCTGAAGGAAGAGGTGCAGACCGAAGGCACGATCTGGGTGGCGGGCAAGAGCATCGGCGAACTCTCGAATCACAAAGTGCCGTTTCTGCGCCGAAACATCGGATGCATCTTTCAGGATTTCAAACTCCTGCCCTCGAAGACGGTGTACGACAATGTGGCGTTCGCCCTCGAAGTGATCGGGCGTCCGAAGAGCCTCATCCAGAGCCAGGTGCCGCAGGTGCTCGAATTGGTCGGCCTGTCGAAGAAGTCCGACAATCTGCCGAGCGAACTCTCCGGCGGCGAGCAGCAGCGAGTGTCGATTGCCCGAGCATTCGTGAACCGCCCGATGATCCTCCTTGCCGACGAGCCGACCGGAAACCTCGACCCCAACACCAGTGTCGGCATCATGCGCCTTCTCGATCGAATCAACCGGACCGGAACCACGATCGTGATGGCCACCCATGATCAGGGCATCGTCGATTCGATGCGTCGTCGTGTGATCGAACTTGACCGCGGCACCCTCGTGCGTGATCAGGCTCGTGGCGTCTACGGGACGCTGGAGTAACGATGGCGATAAAGGTTTCCTACGTCGCGAAGGAGAGTTTCAACAATCTTCGTCGCAACCTGTTGATGACGCTCGCCGCGTTGCTGACCATCGTGATCTCGCTCTCGTTGGCTGGGGCGGCCTTGTTGTTCCGACGTGCCGTGGGCAATGCAACGGTCACGTTCAAAGAGGGTTTTGAAGTCACGATTTTCATGCAGCCTGAAGCCACGAAGACGCAGGTCGAAGCGGTCCGCAAAGAAATCGAAGCGATGCCGGAGATCGATAAGTCCGAATACGTTTCGAAGGCCGATAGCTACAAAGACGTGCAGCGGATCTTCAAGAATCGGCCTGAGTTTCTTGAGGGATTCGCTGGTCCAAGCGACGCTCCCGAGCAGTTTCGGCTCCGACCCAAAGATCCCGACCAGATCGATCTCATCGGCACGAGGTTCAAGAGAAGACCCGGTGTCTATTCGGTGACCGACTTTCAAGCCGTGAAGAGCGTCCTCGCCTTCACGAACAAGATTCAGCTCGTCATCTTGATCGTGGCAGCAGCGCTCATGGTCTCTGCCGTGGTGCTTATCTTGAACACGATTCGAATGGCCATCTTTGCTCGAAGACGCGAGGTTGCCGTCATGAAGTTGGTCGGGGCAACGAACGGCTTCATTCGTTTGCCGTTCATGGTCGAGGGAATGCTGCAGGGGCTACTCGGCGCGCTCGCCGGGTTCGGGTTGCTCGCCCTCGGGTCTCGCTTTGCGCAGAACTCCCTCCGGGCGTCTGAGAACAAGATTCTTGAAACTCTCTCGATCAGTACCGGCGAGTTGGTCGGGACCGGCGTTGCCATGTTGGCCGTTGGCGCATTGGTCGGGGCCATCGGATCGGCTCTTGCCGTGAGCCGATTCCTCGACGTCTGACCCGGCGGTCCGAAGTCATGCCCGTTCGGCCCTCGCCTCTCACGAAACGCTAACCCGCGTCTCCTAGGGTGACCGCAATGTCCGAGACCTTCCGCGACCCCGACCAGACTTCGCACAAGCCGGTGAATCATCGCCGTTCGTTCTTGAAGGTGGCGGTGGGCCTTGGCCTTTTGGTGCTGAACCCAACGAGTGCTCGGGCGGCAAAGAAGACGACCAAGCGGGTCAGTAAGACCACGAAGAGCTCCACGACGAATGAGGTTCTTATCGGGTTTACCTATGTCCCAACGGGCGGCGGACGTGTTTACAATCCCTACGTTGCGGTGTGGCTCGAAACTCCCGATGGAACACCAGTACGTACACTTACGGTTCAATACGAACAGGGCAAAGGCGTGCGGTGGCTCCCTGATCTGGTTCGTTGGTACCAGAGGGATCAAGCCCGCCTCGGCGGATTGCTCGGTGGCGTCGACGTGTTGAGTACGGTGTCGTCGGCCACGAAGCTGCCGGGCTCGCAACGCCTCATTTGGGACGGCAACGACGATTCCAAGTCGCCTGTGGTTCCCGGTGAGTACCTGTTGTTCATCGAAGCGGCGATGGAGAAGGGCCCGTACCAGATCGTGCGTGAGCCGATCACCCTGTCGAAGACGGGTAAGAAGAAGGTGGCCGACAACGGCGATCTCCAGGCGATCTCGATCGACATCCGGGCGAAGAAGTAGGCAACGCCCGCGTGGCTCCTCCGGACTCCGAAGTCGTTGTCCGCACGCCCAGGGGCGCTGCCGGACGTGCCACGCAGAAGTGGTCACGCATCGTTCATGCCTACGCGAGCATGATTTCGTTGCTGATTGTGCTGTTCTTTTCGGCCACCGGCCTCACGCTGAATCATCCGACCTGGACGCTCGGCGCGGGGCCATCGAGGTCGGAGGTCAAAGGGACCTTGCCCTCGACATGGAAAGACGGCGACGGAATCGACTGGCTGGTCGTGTCAGATTATCTGCGCTCGAAGCATTCCGTGCGCGGCGACGTCGTTGAGAAGTCCTTCGACGCGGCGCAAGGCACGATCACATACAAAGGCCCCGGCTATCAGGCAAGCGCGTTCATCAATCCCGATGACGGAACGTTTGACCTCACCACCGAGGCCCCAGGGCATTCTGGGCGTCATGAACGACCTTCACAAGGGGCGCGACACGAAGTCTTCGTGGAACTGGCTCATCGACGTCAGCGCGATTGTGTTGATCTTCATTTCCCTCAGTGGACTGGTTCTGCAGCTCGTCCTGCGAAGACGGCGCCGTTCGACGGTGATCGCCGCGATCGTCGGCGCAGTGATCCTGTTTATGGCGGCGTGGTTCACCACCCGCTAGTTGATTACGAGTGGTTGGTGGTCGAGTGGAAGGGCGAGTGGCTAGGTGCAGAGGTGATGCCATGCGTCGTTAGCGTCGATCGTGCCGAGGTCGTCAACGACGCAGTACGCGATGTGCGGCGCCAGTGTGTTCGCAAACCTTTGACGTTCGCTCGTGGCCATGACGGAGAACACCGTTGCGAGTGCATCGGCTTCCATGGCCGTCGGGGCGACAACCGAGGCCGACGAGATCCTCGACACCGGTTGCGCCGTGCGCGGATCAATGACGTGGCTGTACCAGTTGCCCTCTATGTCCCAACCGCGGGCGGCACTCCCGCTCGTAGCGATGCCAGCGTTGGAAACTCGCACTCGAAACAACGGCGGTTCGTTGTCATAGGGGCGCATAGGGTTTTGTATGGACACCGGCGTGGCGCCTGACCCTCGGTGCACAAGGTCACCACCGATGTTCACCGTGTTGGACTCGACTCCGGGCAACGCAGCGATGTGAGCCGCAGCACGATCGGCGATGTATCCCTTCGCTATCGCGTTGAGGTTCACCATTGTGCAATCGCCGAGTCGCGACACGTTGTCGCCGTCCACCGAGAAACGCGGCTGTTGGAGTTCGTTGACGAGTTGGTTGAGTTCGTCGGCGGTGGGTAACCGCCCCGACGTATGTGATGAGGCCCAGACCTGAGTGGCGATCCCCGCTGCGGGATTGAAGGCTCCGTCGCTGGCCTCAAACCAGTGATGCGCTCGCCCTAGGACCGCTGCCAGATGAGGTCCGACAGCGTCAATTTCTCCCAGGCGCCATCGGCTTAGCGTGCTCTCGGCGCGATACGCCGAGAAGACATCCTCGAGTGAGTCGACCAGGGCCAAGAGCTCCGACTCGTCGAACGCCTCCGAGGCGCCGAAGCGCACAACACCGGTGAGGTCAGTTCCAAGGACTGGGTGGTGGTGAAACGTTCGGATCGTGGGTACCGGCTCGTCACGTGCCCTGCGCGAAAACAAACCCACTCAGTCGTCGTAGGTGTGGTGACGCCAACCGCTTGCGCCTAATCTTCGAAGTCACGCAAACGCCGGGTTTGCATGTGATGACCACCTGAGGATCCATGATGAAGTTCGAAAACGTCGCCCGCCTCGACGGCAAAGTCGCATTGATCACGGGCGCGGCGGGTGGCATGGGTCTGGTGGCGGCTCAACTCTTTGCTCAGCAAGGTGCAAAGGTGATGATCGCCGACTTCAACGCCGAGGGAGCGGCCCAGGCTGCTGCCGCGATCGTGGCCGACGGCGGCGTTGCGGCGTCGGTGGGTGGCGACGTCGCATCCTCGGCCGACGTGGAGAAGATCGTCGCGACAACGGTTTCGACGTTCGGCGGATTGCACATCCTCTACAACAACGCCGGGATCATGATGGGCGACGACGACAACCCGGTTACCACGTCGGAGGATGTGTGGGACCGGACGTTCGATGTCAACGCCAAGGGCGTGTTCCTCTGCCTCAAGTTTGCGATTCCGGCGATGCTGGCGAGTGGGGGCGGCTCGATTATCAACGTGGCGAGCTTCGTTGCGCACATGGGCGCGGCGACGCCGCAGATCGCGTACACCGCCACGAAGGGTGCTGTGCTCTCGATGACCCGGGAGGTGGCGGCCATTTATGCCCGTCAGGGGATTCGCTGCAATGCCCTGTGCCCGGGTCCGGTCGGTACGCCGCTGCTGGCGCAGCTCTGGAGTGACCCGGCTCGAAAAGCCCGGCGGGTTGTGCACATCCCGATGGGTCGGTGGGCCGAAGCCGAAGAGCTGGCCCGCGCGGCGCTCTTCCTGGCGTCGAACGACTCGTCGTACATGACCGGCCAGTCATTGATCGTCGACGGCGGCATCGTGAGTTCGTACACAACACCGGAGTAGGACCCCGGGCACTGCGCCCTGTTCAGTGCGAGGCGTTTGCCGAACGCTCGCCGCGGTGACGGAACCATCGGATGATTTCGATCAATGCCGTGACACCGATCGCGCAGGCGAAGGCGAGCACGAGCGCAAGCGTGTGGTTGTCTTTGAACCGATCGCCAAAGACGAACCCCAACACCGCGGCGTAGGTGGCCCAGACGATCGAGGACAGTGTCACGAAGGTCCGGAACCGACGCCGGGGCTGGCCGGTGATTCCCGACGCCAGGGTCACGACGGTTCGGCCACCGGGAATGAAACGCGCCGTGAGCAGGAGGGATCCGCCGCGTTTGGCCAGCTGCGTCTTGGCCCACAGGAGACGTCGTTCGCTCTTGTCGCTTCGCGCCGATCGACGTTCGATTCGGGCACCGAAACGGGCACCGATCTCGTAGGCCAAATTGTCGCCGAGGAACGCCCCGCCGGCTCCCATGACAATGACCACCGGCAACAACAGCTTGTTCTGGCCGGCGGCTATCCCACCCAAGATGACGGCCGTCTCACTAGGTGCGATCGGAATGATGGAGTCGAGGAGGGCCACGATCAAGATGACCGCATAGAACGTCGGACTCGTGGAGACGTCCTCGAGCCAACTCGTAATGCTGAGTAGTGCTCCTTCGTTGGCCTTGAGCGCAATGTCGGCAGCGAAGAACCACATGGCTTTTGAAGTTAGCTGCCGAAACGGGGTTCAGGGAGCCAGGGGCCGCTCCACTCATGCAACCCGGGGCCGGTGTCGCCCGTGCGGGGATTGCGAAAAAGGCAAGTGAACGCTGGAAATGCTAAGAATCGGGTGCGCTGCGACGGGCGTCACACCATCCGAACAAGGGAGATCAATGAGTACCGGAACTGATGCCGATAGGGACCGACTGCACGAACTGGGGTACGCACAAGAACTCCATCGCGGCATGGGGACCTTCTCGAACTTTGCGATCAGCTTTTCGATCATCTCGGTGCTTGCTGGGGCGATCACGACGTACTGGCTCGGGATGCTCGCAGGTGGTCCACTCGTCATCACCCTGGGTTGGGTGATCGTCGGCTTCTTCGCCCTGTGCGTCGGCGCGTCGATGGGAGAGATCTGCTCTGCGTATCCAACGGCAGGTGGTCTCTACTTCTGGTCCGCAAAACTGGCGAAGCGCAACGGTCCACGATGGGCCTGGTTCACCGGTTGGTTCAACCTCATCGGACAGATCGGGGTCATCGCCTCTGTTGACTTCGCGCTCGCGAACTTCGTTCTGTACAGTGCCCAACTTCTCGGGTGGGACAGCCTGCGGGCGACTCCGAAGACCCTGTTTGGGATCTACCTGCTCATGTTGTTGATTCACGGGCTTCTCAACACGTTCAACGTCAACCTTGTGAAGATGATGGGCGACATCAGTGTGTGGTGGCACGTCGTAGGTGTGTTGGTGATCATAGGTGCGCTTGCCTTTGCCGGAAAGAACGGTCAGGGATACGGAACGATCTTCGATTTCAAGAACGCCACGGGTTGGTCGGGCCCGCTGGCCAAGCCGTATGTGTTCCTGCTCGGCCTCCTTCTCGCCCAGTACACGATCACGGGATTCGACGCCTCCGCGCACGTGAGTGAAGAAACGGTCGGTGCCGCCACCAGCGCGCCGAAGGCAATCGTTCGAGCGATCTACATCTCTGCGATCGCGGCGCTGATCATGAATGTGGTCATGACTGCAGCGATCCCGAAGGGCTCATATGATGCGATCTCGGCCAAGGGCATCCTTGCCGGACCGGCCGTGTTCACGGCGGCGCTGACCGGATTTCTCGGCAAACTCCTGGTGATCATCTCCACCGTCGGGCAGTTCTTCTGCGGGTTGGCCTCGGTCACTGCGAACAGCCGCATGGTGTACGCCTTCTCTCGTGACAAGGGCCTCCCAGGTCATCAGCTGTGGCACAAGATCAATCCGAAGACGAGGACGCCAACGAACTCGGTGTGGCTCGGCATCGGGCTTTCAGCAATCGTCGGCCTGCTCACGCTCAAGCAATTCAGCGGCGTGCCGATTGCGTTCTTTGCGATGACGGGTATTTGCGTCGTCGGTCTCTACATCAGCTACGTGATCCCGATCTATCTTCGGCTCACGAACCCGGACTTCGCGCCCGGCCCGTGGAACCTCGGCAAGCGATCAAAGGCGATCGGGTGGACTGCGGTCTGTTACGTCGCGGTGATCGCCGTCCTGTTCGCCGCCCCGGTGTTCTACCCGGTGTGGAACAAGGGCTTGAACTTCAACTTCACCGCGCCGATCCTCATTGGGAGCGCAATCTTGGTTGCGCTGTGGTGGGCCGTCTCGGCCAAGAACTGGTTCACCGGGCCCAAGGTGCAGGGAAGCAAGGAAGAACTGCTCGCCATCGAGAAGGAACTGTCGAGCATTATCTAGCGGGTGGCAAACACGCCTACAAAACACGCATAGTTTGAATGACCGGCCCTTCGGGGCCGGTCGTTGCGTATTGTCGGCACCTTCCCACCGAGTTACCAGGAGATTGTTATGTCTGCATATGATCGTCCGATCCGTCGCCCGGCTGGGCTGTTGAGCGTGGAGGAGATTACCGACGCGATCGATCGGGGCGAGATCGACACGGTGCTCGTCGTGTTCCCCGACCTTGCCGGCTCCTGGAAGGGCAAGCGGATGACCGGGCACTTCTTCCTCGATGACACCGTGCATCACGGCATCGAAGCGTGTAACTACCTGATCGCCACCGACGTCGAGATGAACGTGCTCCCGGGTTATCGGTACGCGAACTGGGAGGCGGGCTACGGCGACATGCGTTGCGTGCCGGACCTTCCGACGATGCGCATCGTTCCGTGGCTGGAAAAAACGGCGATGGTCATCTGCGACATCCTGGACGAGCACGGCGCACCGGTCGAGGTCTCACCGCGACAGGTACTGAAGCGTCAACTCGCGCGTGCCGCTGCGCTCGGGTACACGGTGAAGACGGGTGCCGAGCTCGAGTTCTTCTTGTTCCGCGAGTCGTTCGAGGGCGCCGCCGCGAAGGGATACCGCGACCTCACCCCGGACTCCAACACGATTCAGGATTACCACATCCTTCAGACGACCAAGGACGAGCATCTGATTCGGGCGATCCGCAACGGGATGGAGGCCGCAGGCGTGCCGATCGAATGTTCCAAGGGCGAGGCCGGTTTCGCGCAACACGAGATCAACCTTCGCTACACCGAAGCGTTGGAGATGGCTGATCGCCTGTCGATCTACAAGAACGGCGCCAAGGAGATCGCTGCGCTGGCCGGACGGGCGATCACGTTCATGGCCAAGTACTCGATGGAGGACGTCGGCAGTTCCTGTCATATTCATTCGAGCATCTGGGACACCGAGAGTGAACGAAGCATCGTGGCAGGCGAGGGTGGCCCGGTCGGCATGTCGAAGATCTTCAGCCACTACCTCGCGGGCAACCTGGCCACGGCGGAGGAGTTCTCGTGGCTGTTCGCCCCCACGGTCAATTCCTACAAGCGCTATCAACTCGGCTCATGGGCGCCTACGGCAATTGCGTGGGGCACCGACAACCGTACGTGCGGCTTTCGCATGGTGGGCCACGGTCAGGGCATGCGCGTGGAAACACGTGTTCCCGGTGCCGACGCCAATCCGTACCTGGCCTTTGCCGGCGTCGTGGCCGGTGGTTTGCACGGCATCGAGAACCAGCTCGAGTTGGAACCGGCCTTTGTCGGAAACGCGTACGAGTCCAAGACGGTGAAACGAATTCCGTGGAACATCGTCGAGGCAATTGACCGGCTGGAGGGGAGTGCTGCAGCTCAGGCGGCCTTCGGTGACGACGTCGTGCATCACTTCGTCACGACAGCCAAACATGAGTGGATGCAGTTCAACAAGACCGTGACGGATTGGGAGTTGCGTCGAAACTTTGAGCGTTGGTAGCTAACGCGCATCTGCGCGTGGAAAACTAGTGGGCGTGTTGCGTCCGCTTATTGCTGTTTCGTCTCGACCCCGGCGGCCCGGAGACGTCCGCGGATGGCCGACGACCGAGGCTGCGGCGATGCAGTACACCTATCTCGAGTCGCTGTGGCGGGCCGGGTGCGACGAGGCAATCGTGGCCCCGCGGGCGCTCTCCGACGCCGAGGCCCGCAACTACCTTTCGCGTGTCGACGGTCTCGTGTTGGTCGGGGGCGGCGACATGGATCCGGCCCTTTTCGGGCAGGAGCGTCATCCGCGGGTGTACGACGTCGAGCCGAACTCCGATGCGTTGGAGTTGGCGCTCGCGAAGGCTGCCTTCGAGATGGGCAAGCCGTTCCTCGCGATTTGTCGCGGCATGCAGGTGCTCAACGTCGCACTCGGTGGCACGCTCCATCAACACATCACCGGTGCGCCGGGCTTTGGCGAGCATGGCGATCCGGCGGAGGGCAAGGCGATGCATGGCGTCGACGTCGAGGCCGGCTCGATGCTCGCGAAGGCGATCGGCGGCGAGGCGACTATCGATGAGTGTTGGAGCTTCCACCATCAGGCCATCGACTCGTTAGCCCCGGGGCTCACGGTAAGTGCACGTTCCTCGGATGGCGCGATCGAGGGCGTCGAGCGGAGCGATTCGAGCGCGGGTTGGTTGTTGGGTGTCCAGTGGCATCCGGAGCGCACCAGTCATCGCGACGCCAGGCAGCAGGCCCTGTTCAACGAACTCGCCGCGCAGGCTTCGCGGTAGTCGGCTGCTTCGTCCGCCAAGTTTGGCGGGCGTGCGAGCGCCCGACGTAGGCTGCGGCGATGAACATCACCCGTCTTCGACAGGCCGTTGTTGTTGCGAAGGATCGAGATGCCGTGTTGAGCGCCTGGCAACGGGAGTTCGGCTTGGGATCAGCCTTTGCCGATCCGGGCGTGGGGGATTTCGGTCTGCACAACTGGGTTGTGCCGGTCGGCGATACGTTTCTCGAGGTGGTGTCGCCGACGCAGGAGCGAACGACGGCTGGTCGGTACATGGAACGCCATGGAGGCGACGCCGGGTACATGGTGATCTTTCAGGTGGCCGATATCGACGCGGCTCGCGATCATCTGCGCGCAGAGCAATGTCGGACGGTGTGGAACGCGGACCTCGCAACGATCTCGGGCACGCATCTCCATCCCGCCGATGTCGGTGGTGCAATCGTGAGCATCGACCAGCCGCGTCCGGAGTCGTCGTGGATGTGGGCCGGCCCTGACTGGGAGTCCAACGTCCGGACCGACGTCGTCACGCAGCTTGGCGGGATTGTGGTCGCTGACGATGATCCGGTGGAGCTGGCGAAGCGTTGGAGCACGATGTTGGCGCTTACGACGGTCGATGGCACGGCGACGTTGGACGACGGGTGCACAGTGTCGTTCGTCGATAGTGCAAGCGTCGGCGGCCGACAGGGGCTCGTGGGCATCGATCTGCGCGCTGCCGACCGCGGGGCGGTCGGGCGCACCGTGTCTGTCGCATCGGTCGATTTTCGTCTGGTCTAGTTTGCGTCGTCATAATACGCGTACATATGTAATGGAGCTCGGGCTATTCGCCGCGGAGGCGACTTATGGTGGTGGTTATCTCGAACTCCATGTCGCCGGTGCCGTGCGGGGTGAGGATCTCGATGACTCGGCCGAACATGGATTTGTCGGACCGTACGATGTTTTCGAAGAACCGAACGATGTCGCAGCGAAGCGTCGATCGTCGATCGTCGTCGGCAAGCACCGTTGTAAGCCCACGTACCAATTGATCGAACGCTTCGGCCTCGGCCACGATTGATGGCAGGCCCTCTTCGGGTGAGTAGCGCAACAGGTGACCGAGACACTCCTCCAGCGTCAGGTGCTCAGCGGTCTGCGCATCGAGCAATGCGGCAAGGAATCGTTCGACGAAGTCCTTCACTCCTGCCGCAAAGAACGTCGTGATCACCGGTGCGTTTAGCACCAGCGGACCTTTTGAGGCGTGTGTCTCTCGGCCGTACCATCGCAGCAGACTCCACCACGCTTCTTCGCGCACGAAGGCCGTGGTCGACCCTTCGTGGGCAAAGACCACGTTGAGAATCCACCGGTGTAATGCCTCATCGCCTCGGGCGTAGAGCTGCTCCTCAGCGAAGCGAAGCAGATCCCGGCGCTGTTCGTCGTCGACGGCACTACGCCAAACCTCCGGGACGAAGTCGTCGGGCAGGCGGTTGCTCTCGGCCAACGTCTGGACGCCGTACTGCGAAAGGGAGAACCGGCGCTGGGCCACGAGGTACCTGCTGACCAGGTAGATGTCGGGCCCGGCTAACTCCATACGCTGAATCACATCCTGCACCAGCGAGATGTCGTCGACGTCGAGGTCGATCAGAGGTTGTGCATCCTGGGGAAGGCCGACGGTGACGATGAGCCGGGCCGCCCCACGACGCAGGAAGGGATCTCGGTTCCGTGCCACGTTCCACAACTCGTCGCGCAACGTCGGGTATGGCTCGTCGGTTCGATGAAGCCAGTCGAGAATGTCGCTCAGTGTCTCGTCGTCGAACTCAGCGAAATAGCGGCCCAGCGGCGCTCCGTGTCCGTTCGACGCCAGCACCAGACCTGCGGCTCGGCGCCGCTGGGGATCAGCAAGCGCCGCGACCAGTGGCTCCGGTGTGACGAGGGCGAGCGCGGCGCCGAAGGCTTTGTCGGGATCCAGATCGGCAGCAGCTTGGTGTCGACCTCGACACTGCCGCCAAGGAGACGCAGCGCCACGTTCGCCTGTTCCAGGTCGGTGCAAGAGTGAAGCGCGCGTACCAATGTGTCCGGGTGGAACAACCGCACCGGTGCGAATACCGAACGCCAGTGACCGAACGCC
>JANOWU010000140.1:0-55790 GCA_031418035.1 Acidimicrobiia bacterium | reverse complement strand
CGGCGGTCGTCGTCGACGTTCGTTTCGCGAATGATCCGTGCACGTATGGCTACGGGCAGCTCGGCAATGGCCGCACCAAGGGCCTCGCTGCCCCAGCCATCGGCTCCAGCGATGACCAGGGTCAGGTCCGGGAGCTGAGATGCGGTCTCCGCGAATGCTGCGACCAGCATCGGGAGATCCTTGCGTGGTTCGACCGTCCCCAGCGCCAACGAGAACGGCCGCCCGTCGAATGGATGAGGGTGACGGCGAGCGGTTGCGAGTGATTCGTGGGCGATCGGCACACCGGGAGCAATGGTGTGGATCCGCGCTCGTTCGACGCCGAGTTCGGCGTGAACCTCGTCGGCGACGAAGTGGGAGTCGGTGTGGACGTGGGCGCCACGTCGCAACGATCTTTTCAAGAGCACCGGCATTCGTCGAACGTCGGGTGTGCACATTCCGGGAAAGCGAATCGCCGTCAGGTCGTGAACGCTCACCAGTCGAGCCACTCGACTGGGCGGAACGACGTAGTTGGTACCGTGCACGACGTCTACCCGGCCTGCCCACGGTTCGATCGTCGGCCAATCGATGCGTTCCCAGACCGCTCGGGCTGCTCGTGCCGGAAGAGGGAACTGCTGCTTCGGGGCGGCCAGGCGACGGGCGCGAGCGGTCATCGCAAACCGCGCGACTTCGACGTCGGGGCGTGCTTCCAACCCCTCGACGAGTCCGGCGACCAGGCGTCCGATGCCCGTCCGTGCGCCCAACAACGGGGTGACATCGATCGCGACCCGAATCGGCGGTTCAGTGGTGCGGTGTTGCACGCTTCAGGGAGCGATTGCGTCCAACAAACCAGACCTGTTCGACGTCGGTGCCCACCTCGTGAAAGTTACACGTCGCCCGCGCCGCACGCGTGCACTTCGTTGGCCCGGCATGGGAACGGCATCGGCGATGGCATAGGCCATGGGCGACAGGGCGGCCGTCTAAGGTCACGTACGTGTTTCACGAGGAGGACATCGGCGAGGTTCACGCGGATCGCGACGGCGAATCCGACGCTCGTGCGAATCTGCGTCCCAAGGTCGGTGCAATTCTGGTCAACTACGCCGTCGAGCCGCAGATCCTTTGTGCGACCGTCGCTGCCCTGCTCACGTCCGGTCCGGTCCTCGCCGAGATCGTGATAATCGACAACGCGTCCCCGCGACTTCGCAACGAGGCGCGTTCTGCGGTGGTCGCTCTCGACCCCGAGCAGCGTGTCGTTCGATGGATCGATGAACCTCGAAACCTCGGCTTCGCCGGTGGCGTCAATGCCGGGTTGCGGGCCCTCGGTTCGCAATGTGAGTTCGTGTTCCTCTGCAACCCCGATGCCGTGGTCGAGCCCGATGCCATCGAGACGTGTGCCATGTCGCTGGCGGCGGCACCGCCGACGTGCGTGGCCGTAGCGCCAAAGATGATCTTGAGTGGTCACGGCCTCGACGAAGTGATCCTCGACAGCGTCGCCAACGCGGTGAACGATCGGGGCGAGGCGTTCAACGTCGGCTTGGGCCAACCTGATCTTGGCCAATACGACGATTCGACGCCGATCTTCGGTCCGTGCTTCGGCGCGGCACTGTTTCGTCGGGAAGCCTTCGATGAAGACCACGTCGGATTGCTCGATGAAGACCTGTTCCTTTACTACGAGGACGTCGACTGGAACTGGCGGGCCCAGCTGTTGGGATTCACGATGATCTCCCAGCCCAACGCGGTCGTCGGCCACTCGATGTCGATCACCATGCGAGACCGACCCTACGACGATAAGTTCTGTCTGACCGAGCGAAACCTCATTCTATGTACACTTAAGAATTTCGAGACACGTCGCGCCATACTGTTGGCCGTTCGTCGGTCGTTGGGGCTCCTGAAGGGCTCCGTCACCGGACGTCACTACCCGCTCCCCGGACTACGAGCCCTCGCCGGCGTGGTGAGGCAACTCCCCCGCACCATTCGCAAACGGCGAGCGCTACAACGTCGGCGCGTCCGAAGCGATCATGAGGTCATTTCGTTCTCGCGCGGCGAAATGACGTTCTTCGACGCAGTCCGATACACGCCCACCGACCGCGAAGCGGCTCATCAGTTCGCACAACGTCGTCTGGAAAGACGTTTGGAAGGGCGTGTCGCAAACCGCTGACCGGGTCAACCGGCCTGAGTGAGGCGCTCCAACACGCCCGAAAGCTCGCCGAGTGAGGTTCGAGCCGCTTCGAGGTCGAAACGCAGCTGGCTGATGTCGACATCGTGGGCGCGACCGACGTCGTCGTTGGTGTTCATCCGAGTGACCGCTTCGTCGAGGCGTGCTTGCAAGCGCTCGTGGGCAGCGTTGATGTTTGCCCGCATCGTGCGCAGCGACTCGAACTCCTTTTGCTGCGCCTCGAGAGCGGCATCAAGACGAACCACATGATGCTGCAAGTCCCGCAGGGCGTCTTCTAGAGGGGCGGCGCGTCGGTCGAGTTCGGACGCAATTACGCGAACTGTTGCCTTCTGCACGATTCGTTGGACAGGATTCATGAGTCAAAGCTCCTTTGCGTCGTGGCGAACGCGGAAGGCTGGGGCCTGTTTGCGGCCGAGAATGGCGAACGGTCATGCGTGCTCGAATGCTGACGGACAGCTCGCAGCCGGGCGAGGAGGAACGCAACGTCGGCCCCTGAGGAATTGTGGCGCATCACATCGAGTGCGGCCTGATCCGCTCGACGGCGTGCTTCGACCGGGTCTTCGAGCACACGTAGCATGAGTTGCGCGGCCACATCGAGATCTGGATCTGCCCACTGTCCGAGCCCGGCATACACCGGCGTGTCAGCCGAAATGTCGATGAGTTGGCTCGGCACGAGAAACGAGTTGCTGTCGTTCATGAACTGCATGTTTCCCGACCAGCCCGTCGATATAGTAGGTGTACCTACTGACATCGCTTCTGCGAGAGTCAAACCGAAACCTTCGGCCCGATGCAGGCTCACGTATGCGGCTGCCCCTCGAATCAACGCGTCACGCTCCGCGGCAGGAAGGTAACGCTCGATCACGATGACATCGGAGCGGCCGCCAATGGAATAGAGGAGTCGCTCTCGATCGGTCCGACGGAATTCGTGGTTGATCGACTTGAGGACAAGGCATGGACCGTTCGGTCGTTCGTGAGGAAACGCTCGACGGAAGGCTTCGACCACGGCCCACGGCTGTTTACGCTCGGCCACGCTGAAGTAGTCGAACGCAAAGGTAAAGAAGGGCACGCCTCGTTTCAGGCCCAACCCGGCAAGGACTTCGACGCTCTCACGTGGATCGGCGGCAGCGGTAACCTCCGGCAACCGCATCGGGAACGTATGTACACCTACGCCATGGCGCGAGGCCGCCCCTTGAAGTGCGTCTCGCGCAAAGTCGCTCATCGCCCAGACTTCGTCGACAAAGGCAAAGGCGGAATGCATTCGTTCCGGAAACTGCTGCACCTCCCACGCCCACAACCCGATCGTCGGACGCTCGCGTCGACCGCCGCGACCGAGGCTCGCCAGGGTCTGCGCGGTTTGATCTGCGTTGACGAGCAGCAGGTCCACGTCGAAGGGAAAGCCGGTCGGCCGGTCGACAAACGTGGATAGGAGAGAAGAGTCTCGTTTGCTCACCGTTGCATCGTGATCGACGATCGAAAACGGCACTTTGGAGTCCCGCAGGGTGTGAAGCGTGAGGCGGCCTGACTCACCGATGCCCAACTGTGCGGACAGGAGCCCCACGACATTGACTCCGGAGGCGTTTGCGACCCCGCCACGTATCTCTGTCTGCATCGTCGAGGCACCCGAAACATCACCAACCGCATCAACACCTGCGTCAATACCTGCGTCACCGCTTCGCCGAGTGAGGTCGGTCGAGGATCCGGGCGCATTTGGTGCCCACATCCCCAGCCGCACGGCATCACGCCGCGCCCACAGGATGTACGCATCCGGATCATTCGCGAAGAGTGCTCCGATGTCGGGTCTCGATCGGCGCAGCGCCACCAGATAGCGCGACAGCGGTCCATCGACCGCTTCGGCGAGCCACACCGTGAATCGTTGAGCCTCGCCGACAACAAAGGGGTTCGGTGGCTCCGGCTGACCCTCCCGTAGGGCCGCGACCAGTTCCGATCGGTAGAGCGACCGCATGATCGAATCCACGCTGTGGCCGTTCGGGAGACGACCGTAGGGATCCTGCAACCCCGGCGTCGACGACGAAAACAGCGCAATCGCGGCCGTACGTCTACGAACCAAATCCTCGAGTTCCGGATGATCGCTCAGAACAATTCGCGGCCACTCTCCGCCGAACGTGGACAAGATCCAGGGCCGGTCCACCCGGAATGCCGGAAACCGAAACACCGTCGCCTTATCCAGAGGCAACTCATCGGCGTTGCGATACGAGCCCACACATGGCGGATGCACGAAGACGTCGTCGAGGCGCAGCGCGAAGACATCGAGCCAATTCGTATCAACGGCATCGAAATGGTCCGAGTTCTCGAGGGGATT
Organism: Acidimicrobiia bacterium; assembly: GCA_031418035.1. Lineage (GTDB taxonomy): Bacteria > Actinomycetota > Acidimicrobiia > Acidimicrobiales > JANYDT01 > JANOYY01. Next base: position 51,318 of record JANOWU010000140.1, on the reverse strand, counting down.
GCGGGCAAGCTTGGCCGCCCACTCGCGCAACACGTTCTGGCCAGCGGGACCACCCACCAAGAAGCACCGTTGATCGACGGTTCCCGATTCGATCTCGTTTCGCTGATCGGGAAGACGACCGTCGCTCGGCGGGTCGCTCTGGCGGACTCGGAACACGTGAAGACCCTCGACGTTGCGCAATGCGTCGAGCGGAAAGGGCCGAAGCGTTTCGGAGTCGTCAGGGATTGAAAGGAGCTGGCCAACGCCGAGTTCAGCCATCGTGGCAAGGGCCACCGATGGCACTACCGCACGTTGCACAACAACGGGATCGTGACTCATCATCAGGCGTGCGAGCTCGCGATCCTCGCTGCGCAGTCCCTGCCAATGTTGCTTGCCTCGGCATGCCTCCCCGAATCGGTCGTCGACGACGACGACTCGTACCAGGGCCTCGGGGTGATGCTGTCGGAATGTCTGCTCTGCGCGTTGGGCCTCGGCGACAGCTCGGACACAGGTGACGATGAGACACCCGACCGAGCTCGAATTCGTCGCACTCCCCTGTTCGGACATCGGCATCGAGTGTACGGTCGCCAATGACAGGAGACCGACATGGCCCTCGGTGGGAACCGTGTCGACTCTGCGCACCCAACGCCACCACCGCCCAACTCGCAGCACACCGGTGAGACGAATAGAGTGCGCGTCCATGACCGACCCGTCAGACTCGTCTGTGAAAACCATGCCGACTGCAGAACAGATTCGCGCCCGCCTCGATCCCGACATACGCGCGGCGCTCGAAGTCGCCCCGTTTCCGCCGATCAGCGCGGAAACCCTGGAGGCCGTCCGAATCGGCCGGTACAGCCAGGTGGACATCGAAGGGCTGTCGACGGCCGTGACCCGTACATCGGTCAGCGTTCCCGGACCCGAGGGCTCACCGGAGGTTTCCCTGCGTATCCACCGACCCGCCGATGCGACCGGCCTTCTCCCCTGCCTGGTGTGGATGCACGGTGGAGGGCTCGTGATGGGAAACTCGTTCCAAGACGACATGCGCTTCGATCGTTGGTGCGTGCGTCACAACATCATGGCCGTGAGCATCGAGTACCGCCTCGCTCCCGAGACTCCCTACCCGGGCCCGCTGGAAGATTGTTATGCGGGCTTACGGTGGATTCACGAGCGGGCAGCCGAACTCGAGATCGATCCGACGATGATCGGCATCGGTGGGGCAAGCGCCGGGGCCGGTCTTGCCGCCGGGCTGTCGTTGTTGTGTCGAGACCGTGGCGGACCGGCGATCAGCTCACAGCTGTTGATCTATCCCATGCTCGATGACCGAATGATCACCCCCTCTAGCGCCTGGGAGGTCCCGATCTGGTCGCCGGCGTCGAACCATTTCGGATGGACGTCCTATCTCGGCGACAGAAAGGGCGGCGCCGACGTGCCTATTTACGCCGCAGCCGCCCGAGCGACCGACGTTCGCGATCTACCGTGCACCCTCATCGTCGTCGGCACTCTCGACGGTTTCGTCGACGAAGATCTCGCGTATGCCCAGGCCCTCAATCAGGCCGGTGTGGACGTGGAACTCCACATGTATCCCGGAGCACCTCACGGTTTCGACGCCCTGCTGCCCGGCACCGATGTCGCCCGACGGTGTTCGGCCGACATGAACGCGTGGTTGGCCCGTCAGTACAAACGCTGAGCGCCATTCCATCGCCCTTCGCCGGACCGTGCACCGCTGATGGTCGCCCGCAGCAGCGACTCCGCCGGGTAGCCTCGCATCGCCGTGAGTACTGTCCCATCACCCCCGCAAACGTCGACCCACCGGCTCCCCTCGGTGTCGATTCTGCTGGTCAACTACAACGGCGTCGATCACCTTGCCTCGTGCCTCGACTCGATAGCTGCGCTCGACTACCCACCGAACCTTGTCGAAACGATCCTCGTCGACAACGATTCGCGTGACGGGTCACGCGAACTGCTGAGGTCGAGCTACCCGTGGGTTCGCCTCATCGAGCAGTCGACCAACATCGGCTTTGCCCCGGCCGTCAACCTCGCAGCGAGTGTTTCGATGAAGCACGCTGTTGCCATTCTCAACAATGACATGCGAGTTGACCCGGGCTGGCTGCGCGAACTGACCGCGCTCTGGGACCCCGCCGATGGCGTGGTGTGCGTGGCGGGGACGATCGTGAACTGGGACGGGACGCATCTCGATTTCGGTGACGGCGTCGTGAACTTTCACGGGTTCGGCGATCAGCCTGGATTCAATCGCGAACTTACGACCGACGTCGAGGAGTCCCTCGCCCGACGAAACGGCACGGCGCTGCCCTTCGCGTGTGGTGGATCGATGCTCGTCGATCGGCAGGTGTTTGTCGATCTCGGTGGTTTCGACCCGAAGTTCTTTGCCTACTTCGAGGACGTTGATTTCGGGCTTCGTCTGCAGGTCTGCGGCTACACGACCGTGCTTGCATCGAAAGCCCGCTCGTTCCACCGCCACCACGGCACGTCATCGAAGCTGCGCATGCATGAGCGCATGGTGCTATTGGAGCGCAACTCACTGCGGATTTTGGCGAAGAACATCTCCGACGACAATCTTCCCCGTCTCCTCGCCGGTGCCTTGCTTCTGGCCGGCGAGCGGGCCAACTTCGACGCCCGCAGCGACCGACGACAATTCGATGTCGGCGCAGGCGAAGACGAAATGCACACGGTTCATCGTCTCGGCACGGCGCGCATGCACGCGGTGAACGACTTCGTGGCTGATCTCGCCGAAATCACGGCGCTGCGTGCGGGGATCAGCCGACGACGCCAACGCACTGACGCCGAGGTGTTCGCGCACTTCGGTGCGCCGCTCCAGCCGATGGGAAACGACGCCGCGTCGTACGTGGCTGCGTTCTCGAGCGTCACGTCGTTCTTGGGCATCGCCGCACTGTTCGGCGAGGCACCGGTTCGCAAGATCACGCTTCTGTCCAACGATCTCATCGGACCACGCATGGCGGGAACGGCAATCCGGACGTGGGAACTCGCCTGCGCGCTTGCGTCTCATGCCGAGGTGACCATCGCCAGCGACCGTCCTGTGGACCGGGTGCATCCCGGCGTCACCTCCCTCGTCGTTACCGACCACGATGTCCTACGTGCACATATCGATGCCACGGATGTGATCATCGTGTTCGGTTTCGATCTGGTTCGCTATCCGTTCTTGGCCGATTCGAAGGCGTTGCGGATTGTCGATCTCTACGACCCGTGGATCTTCGGAAGCCTTGAACAGTACGACGCCATGTCGACCATCGAGGCCGAACGCTCGAAGGCCCACGAGATCAATACGCTCAACCAACTCGCCGATGTCGGGGACTTCTTCATCTGCGCTTCGGAGCGTCAACGCGACTTCTGGTTGGGTCTGCTCGCATCGCGAGGTCGATTGGACAAGCCTTCCCACGACGCAGATCCCCATCTCCGTGCGCTTATCGACGTCGTCCCGTACGGGATTCCGGACCAGCCACCGACCAACACGACATCACCATTGCGTGATGGACGTTTTCCCTCGATCGACAAGGACTCTCAGGTCATTTTGTGGGGCGGCGGAACGTGGGACTGGTTCGACCCGATCGGCACCCTCGACGCGTTCGAGTCGATTAGCCACGAGTTCGCCCACGCCAGACTGTTCTTCATGGGTCTCGAGTTGGAGGGTCGCGGAATCCCCACCATGGCCAGCACGCAGCGTCTGATCGACCGGGCCCGTGATCGGGGCCTGATCGCCGATGGGCGAGTTGTGCTCGGCCCTTGGGTTCCCTACGACGATCGCGGTTCGTATCTTCTCGACGCCGATATCGGGGTCGTTGCCGCAAAGGCCATGGCCGAGAGTCGCCTCGCCTTTCGCACCCGCATGCTCGATCATTTCTGGGCTGGCTTGCCGACCCTCACGACGGCCGGCGACGTGCTCTCCGAGCTTGTTGCGACGTCGGGCGCCGGCCTCGTCGTTCCGGCCAACAACGTCGAAGCACTGGCCAATGGTATGCGCACATTGCTTTCCTCCGACGAGCTCCGGGCGTCGTGTCGCGCCACCAGCCTCCAGCTCGCCGACCAGTTTCGTTGGTCCTCGGTCGTGAGTCCGATCGCCCGCCTCATCGCGAATCCCGGCCCTTGGCGGGCATCACGAGCTCGTCGTCACGCGGGGTAACTGCGCTTCGATCACGAGGTTTCGTGGATGAGCTCTGCGATCACGTCGTAGCGTCGAAACGACGGAATGAAATACACACCTTTTGCGAGACTTCGCACTTCCGTGAGCGTCTCGGCGGCGATGAGTCGGCCGGCGACGCGCCCATTCTCGCCAGCGAGTTCCATGCGTCGAACGAGTTCGTCGGGCACACTCATCCCCGGCACCTCGTTCTTGAGAAACACGGCGTGGCGTACCGAGGCCAGCGGCAGCACGCCGATGAAGAGCGGAAGATTCAGTGGGCCGTAGTGGTTTCGGTAGTGATCGACGAACGCCACGGCGCGCCCGGGGTCAAAGATTGGTTGAGTGAGCGCGTAGTCGGCCCCGAATTGAATCTTGCGATGCAGCAGCTTGGCTTCCGCCTCGAAGTCGGTCGGCGTAAGGTTCACCGCGACGCCGACCACGAAGGAGCACGCCTGTCCGATCGATGACCCGGCGTTGTCGACGCCCTTGTTGAATTGCTGCTTGACGAGCTTCACCAAGCCCGTGGGCACGATGTCGTGGTGGTCGAAGGCTTGCGGAAAGTCACCGATGCTTGCGAGATCGCCCATCGTGATGAACAGGGTTCGGACGTCGAGGGCATGAGCAGCCAACAGGTCTCCCTGGACCCGCAACAGATTCCTGCCCCGCACGGGAAAGTGCAGAATCGCTTCCAATCCCGTCGCCTGCTGGACCCGAACTGCGGCAGCGAGCCCCGTCATCCGCATCCGCGCCATGGGCGTGTCGGAGATGTTGAGCGTGGTGGCCCCGGCATCGCGCAGCAGGAGTGCCTTCGCTTCGAGCTCGTTCGTGTTCGGACTCTTCGGTGGTTCCATCTCGACCGTGACGACGAAGGAGTCGTTCCGCAGAGCTTGTGCAAGCGCCGGCTCGGACCGAGTCTCCTCCGCTACGGCGTCATCGGATTTTCGCTCTCGGTGAACAACGCGAACTCGGCGAATGGGAGTCGACTCGGCCTCGTCGAGGGCTCGCCGCACTCCCATGATGTGCTGTGGTGTCGTACCGCAGCAGCCGCCGATCACCCGCGCACCAACGCTGAGAAACTGTCGGGCGTAGTCGGCAAAGTAGTCGGGCGGCGCCGGGAAGAACAGGCGCTCGCCGCGGCTCTCCGGATAGCCGGCGTTCGGCATGGCTGCGAACGGCACGCGGCTCTCGGGACCTACGGCATCGGCGTACCGAGAGAGAACCTCGAACACGCCTCGGGGTCCGGTCGAACAGTTTGCACCGATCACATCGACCTGCAGCGCGAGGAGTCGCTCAATGGCCGTTTCCGGTACGACATCGCCGCTCGTGCGAACCTCGCGACTGAAGCTCATCGACGCCATGATCGGAAGTGAACATATTGTCTTCGCGGTTTCGATCGCAGTTTCGAGTTCGGCAAGGTCAGCGAAGGTCTCGAAGACGAGGAGATCAACCCCCGTATCGACAAGCGCTGAGATCTGCTCGCGATATGCGGCTCGGGCATCGTCAACGGAAAGCGGACCGATCGGGGCCAAGCGCGAGCCCGTCGGCCCGATCGAACCGCCAACGAACACACGCCGGACAGACTCATCGGCGGCTTGGCGAGCCAGACGTACAGCAGCGGCGTTGATGTCGCGACACTTCGACTCCGCACCCCAACGTTCCAGGTGGATCGGTGTCGCGGAAAAGGTGTTGGTCTCGATGATGTCGGCCCCCGCGGCGACAAACTCACGGTGAATCGACACGATCACCTCTGGGTTCGTCAGGTTGAGACCCTCGAAGCTTCGTTCGAAGCCGATACCACGCGCGTTGATCATCGTGCCCATGGCACCATCAGCGACGAGTGGACGCTCCTGGATTGTTTCGATGAAGTTCATTTCCGCACAGACTCACTACAACTTGATGCCGGAGATCGATGCCGGGGATCGATGCCGGAGATCGACGCCCGGATGCCGGGAATGCCGGGGAGGCATACGAGGGTAATCGACCTTCTTCGCAATGAAGTGAAGAAGTTTCCGCCGTTGCGAGTTCGGGGCGAGGCCCGGTCTCTTCGTTTCCTCCAGCTACATTCATCTGCGATGGAATCGATTCGAACGACTTTCGCTCGGCTCGCGTCGTGGGAACCGACGAGACGGGTGCATCGATTCTTGATGCCGACGTTGTTCGTGGTCGGATTCGGGGCATATATGTCCCGACGCAGGGGCGTTCTTTCGCGTCCCGCGCTCTTCGCCGAGGACGGTCAGGTGTTTTTCCTCAGCAGTATCCGCGACGGGGTACGCGGAATCAACGACGTGTACAACGGCTATCTCATCGTCGGCACGCGCACGCTGGCGTTTCTGGCCACGCTGTTCCCGATCAGTTGGACGCCGTCGACCTATGCGGTCCTGTCGGGTCTCGTGGCAATTGGTTGTTGCGCGATTGCGACGCGATCACAGCTGACGTGGGCGTTCGGCGGGTGGATTCCGCGTGCTCTCGTGTTTCTTGCCCTCGTGTTCCTGCCCCAGATCACCGAAACCCACGCAACGCTGACGAACACGATTTGGTGGGGCGGCGTCGGACTCCTGCTCATCGGATTGAGCGATGAACCAATCACCTGGTGGGGCCGACTCGGCGAATTGGGTTTCGTGGTCATCGTCACGTTGACCGGTCCGATCGGCATCGTGTTGAGTCCCATCGTCGTGTGGCGCCTGTGGCGGGTGAGGTCACCGTGGACGGCAGTGCTCACGGCCGCGTGGGCGGTGTCGTGTCTAATACAGCTCGTTGTGCTTCGCGGCCAGGAACGAAAGGTGGAGCCCGTCACGTGGGGGCAGGATCTTTCGGCCGTTGCGATTCGTCGTTGGTTTGGACCGTTCACCACCGGAACCGCCTACGTGCAGTCTCATCTCGCAGGTCCGGCCTGGTCGCGTCTGCCGTGGGTGTTGACGGTGGCGTTCGCGTTCGCACTGTTCGCGATCGCCGTTCGTGGCCGAGACCGCGGCGCTGGGCTCGTGTTGCTCGTACTCGGTGCCGCGCAGATCGGCGCCGGATTCGTCGCGCTCGGCCCGCTGGCCGTCTACCTCCCCGATCGCTACACGGTTGGGGCTACGGCCTCGGTGATCTTCATCGTTGCTGCCGCCCGACCGACCCAGTGGCCGCTGCGCGTCATTCACGTCGTCGTTGTGGTCTGGATGGTGGTTGGGTGGCCACGAAATGTTTCCGTGCCGCACCGAGAGGCACCTTCATTCGCGGAGGCGGGCCGATGCCTCGAGCAGAGCAACACGACGTGTCGAGTCCCCGCTATTCCCGATCCGTTCAGCTTCCTGGTCACCCCGACCGATCGATAAGTATGCTTATTTCTTCTTGATGGCTTTTCGTGTTGTCTTCACTGGCTTCTTCGCCTTTGGCGCCGCCACCAATGCCAGTTGCGCGGGCACCGTGGTGACGGGTGCAGGGGTGGCGCCGGCCGGCGGGGCATCGCTGATCCCGATCTGACTTGCGGGACCGCCGACTGCAGGCCCGAACTTGTAGGCGCCGAGTCCCGACTTGCGGCCCATCTGCACCGGACCGCCGGAATAGCGGGTGACCACGGCGTTCCCACGCTTCACCGTCGTATAGACCCAAAAGGTCCCTACCGTTCCGGCGGGCGGCGTCCACGGAACGACGGCAGCGCCCGACGAAAGGTCGACACCGGTGGCGATGGCCTTGCCGTCGTAGCCCGCGTTGTCGGAGTCGACGTACACATCGGCGGTTGTTCCGGGTCCGGGGTTCGCGTCGGCAAGTCGAATGTCGAAGCTCGTTTCCCCGGCATCGTCAGCGGCAAGTTTGATGTGATCGACGCGCCATGCGCGTGGCCCGGGGTCCTCGTTCGGATCGAATCGGACAAGTTCGATGGACTGACCGGCCCACCCGATCTTGGCCTTCCCGGGCCGTGGGTCAACGACGGCACTGGCCGGGTTCGTCTTCAGGTCCACGGTGAACTCGGATTCGGTCGGGTACATCACCACATCTCGCGACTCCTGGAGATCTTTGCCGTCAGGCGTGGGGGGCGTGCCGGCGATGCGCCACACGATGCGCGCATTCATACCGCCGCCGGGTTCGTCGCGTAAGGAGAACGGACCATCGAAGGACCACTTCACCGTCATGCGATGGAAATCATCGCCGTTGAACGCCACCGGCACTTTCATGGTGACGCTCGGGTCGTTCATCCCGGGAAGCGCGTTGACACCATGAATCTGACCACCCTCCACCCGCACGGTCGCATTGTCGGCGCGCAGATGATCAGTGGGCTGATCAAAATCCCACGCATCTCCTTTGCGGGTCAGCGTCGCAAAGTCTTCGCCACCGGTCACGTCGGGGTCGATCACCGCTGGCACCGGCCCCGTCCACTGACCTACCGGTCCCGATGCCTGATTCGTGAGTCTCATCCAGTCGATGGAAACCTGCGTAGCCGATGACGGCTGAAAGTCGAGCCTCATGGCCGAGATATATCCGCTCCACGGGCGTTTGGCGAGACGCGCGGCGCCGAGCGGCAGGTCGTAGTCGTGTGTTCCGGCTCGGATGTCGAGCGGTACGCCACCGACGCAGTTGTCGCCCTCGGTACAGCCGAACCACAGCAGGCCCGCCGACAGCGGCTGCGACGCAGTGATGCGAATGACCATTCGGTTGTACCGAGTGGCGTCGACCAGGTGGAGGTTGGCATCGCGCCCGGTAGGCGTCGAATCGGCATATCCGCCCTGCAGGAAGAACCAAAACGACGGCTTGTCGACCGTGAATGAAAGCTGGCCGTTCTCGATTCTCGACGAGTCAATCCCTGCCGAGAGCAGATCCTTGCTCGGTCCACCGTCCTCGACGTTTGCCCAGTCCCAGGGATCGCCGAACGCCTCCACGGCATAGTCCGAAGCAGCAGCCGGTGTCACGACCGTTTGGGCCGCGGCATCGCTGACGTGCGTCAGACCACCAATGCCCGCGACCAGCGACACGGCGAGGGACAACGCTCCCGTTATCTTCTTGCTTCCCAGCGTCTTGCGTCCCACCGTTTTGCTTCCAACGGTTTCGCTTCCAACGGATGTGCTTCTCACACGACGTTCAATCACGAGACCACTATCGGCGACTTGCGATCCGCACTTGACTACTACTTGTGGCTGCTCACAATTCTTCGACCATGCGAGGTTCGAGCTTGCGAAAGACGAACAGCCCACCGATCAACGAGATGAGCGAACCGAGCACGAGGAAGGCGACCGACTCGCCACCGGGCCAACGTCCGTCGAAGAGCAGGTTCCGATACACGGTGACGAAGTGCACCATTGGGTTCAGCTTGTAGACGTTCTGCCACCGACCGGGAATGTAGCGCTCCATCGAATACACGATCGGTGTCAGGTAGAACCAGATCTGCAACACGATGCCGATGAGATGTTGAATGTCACGGAAGTAGACGTTCAACGCACTCAACGCCAACCCCAGGCCAAGTCCGAAGAACGCTTGAATGACGGCCACGACGAGCACGACGGGCAACCATTGGAACGCCACGTGGCCCCACAGGAGAAACGTGAACACGAGCACCGTCATCTCGATGAGGAACGACACCAACCAAGAAAGGATCGTGGACGCAACGAGGTACTCCCGGGGGAAGTACACCTTCTTGATCAGTGAGGCATTCCCCACGATCGACCCCGTTCCCGCCCCAATTGCGGTGGCGAAGAAGTTCCACGGCAGAAGACCGCAGGTCAGCCATAGTGTGAAGCTCGACAGACCCGACGGATTTCCTTTGGGAGCGTCGAGCTTGAACAGGCTGCCAAACACGACCGAGTAGATGACGATCGAAGAAAGCGGGTTCAAGAGGGACCAGAACCAGCCGAGCGCAGACCGCTTGTATTTGCTGCGAAGCTCGCGAAGCGTGAGGTTCCACAGCAGCTCGCGCTGGGAGAACAGCTCCCGGAACGAGGCCCCTCCTGCCGCGTTGGCAGACAGCACGGGCGGAGAAGACGAAGCAAACACGATGCCCAACGCTACCGGGGTTGACCCTCCGGAGAAGTGACCTGGTGTCGGGTCAGGTAAATGATGCTCAGCCCGAGTCCGAACAATGGCCGCTACGATGACGGCTTCTTACTCCAGCAGCTGGTCGGTTCGCCGATCCGGCCCGCAACTTCCCCGTCTTGGAGGAAAACCATGTCGCATCCAACAAACTCGTCGAAAATCAACAAACGCGGCGGCCGTCTTGCGCTCGCGCTGCTCACCGCATCGGCAGTAGCAGCATCGCTGCTTCACTCCGGCTCCGCAGGTGCTGCAACGAAGACCACGAAGAAGTCGGTCAAGAAGGCAGTGGTGAAAAAGGGCGTCAAGACAACCACCACGAAGAAGCGTAAGCCGCCGGCACCGGCGAAAGGCTCAAAACGTATCAAAGGTCTGTGGCAGCCGAATGGTCGACCGCCGGCACAGGCCTTGACGTTTGACCCCAATCCTCCGTCGAAGGATCCGGCAAACCCGAGTGCCCCCGACGAGACACTCGCCTTCGCAGCGGTCGAGCCCGCCGGGGGAATCTTCTCCATTCTTGTCGTCGGGACCGACGCCCGACCGAACGAACGGCCCGAAAAGACCCGGGGCGATTCGATTCATCTGTTTACCTACAACCCGACTCTGAAGAAGGCGTCGCTGGTCGGATTTCCCCGCGACTCCTATGTAACGTCGCCGGGCGGCGTGAGCCGCAAGCTCAACGAGATCATGGTGACTGAGGGACCGGAAGCATTCCTTGCCACGGTCAATGGCCTCACCGGCCTGGGAACCAAGCGATACATCCTGACCGGCTTCGACGGTTTCAAGAAGATCGTCGACGGCGTCGGCGGTGTGAACGTCATGATCGATCCCACAATCAACGACCCAACCTCGGGGGCTCAGTTCACGAAGGGCTGGTTCCAGTTCAATGGTGCTGCGGCGCTTGCGTACGCGCGGGCCCGGAAGTCGCTTCCTCGCGGCGACTTCGACCGTTCGGCCAACCAGTCCAAGCTCATCGTGTTCGGTTTCGATCGCTTGCGAGAGTCGACCGACAACGTACGCGCGCTTCTAAACTGGGTTCTGGTGATGCGCAAGAACACCGTCTCGAATGTGAAGGCAACGGAGTGGATGTACCTCGCCCAGATCGCTCGGTCCATACCGGGATCGGCAGTTTCGAGCGTGATCATCAACGGCGCTCCGGAAAACATCGGCGGATCCGAGGTCATTCGGCTCGACGAAGCACAGCTCAATGCCGTAGCTGCTGACCTCGTCGATGGTGTGCTGAAGAACTGAGCTTTCGTTGAGCGTGATTCGACGGGTTGTGGGGGGAGCACTTCCCGTCGGATCGCTACGGCGATCACGTGTTGTTCGGGTCGCTCGAGCGGTTGGTGGTTTCGCTCCCGGTAGGCCCTCGAGTTATCAGCGCTGGATCACCGCAGTCGAGCCTCGATCGTTCCACCCGCCCGAACGAGCGATGAACGCGTTCGCACTCGGCGTCACCTTTCACGTCAACGTCGTCCTCGGTGCCGCGAGGGTGTCCGAGGTCGAGCGCACGCTGCTCAGTCTCGGCGACCAGACGTATCGCGGGTGGACTGCGTCGTTCGTCGATGGGCCGAGCAACGCTGCGGTGGCGAAGTGCCTGGATCGCGTCCGAGCCAGTGAACGCCGATTGGCAGAGACCGAGCCGGGTGGTCAGGAACACTTCTGCCTGCAGGTGCGGGCGGGCGACATGCTGGCGCCGCAGGCTCTGGCCGAGTGCGCAATCGCGATCGAGGAGGGCTCCGGCGCCGACCAGCGTGTCGTGTTGATCACTTCGGATCACGATGAGCTCAACCAGTTCGGCGATCGACGGACGACGCCTCGGCGTCATTGCGGTATCGATATCGATGGGTTGCGCCAATACGACCCGTTGAGCGGCTTGGTCGTGCGGCACTCCTCACTCGACGCAAGCGAGGCGTCGGCCCTCGCCTTGGCCCTCGAAAGCGCAGCGTCGGGCACGTTGCAACATCGTCACGTGCCACATGTCCTGCTGCACCGGCGCCATCAGTTTGGCCCGATTCACCGCGTGTTGGCGGGTACAGACATCGAGGCCGTTGCATCATCGCTGACGTCGGTCGCGGGTGTCCATACGGGCGGCCCGCAAATGGGCACACAGATCCGGTGGCGAGACTTCGGTGACGCATCCCATCACACACCGATGAAGGTTGGGCTCATCATATGCTCGCCTCTCGGGGGCGACATCGCAGACAACCAGCGCGCTGATCTTCGCGCCCATGTCAAACGTGCGAATGAGATGTTCACTGCCCTCGCCGCACCCGTCGTGGTGGTCATCTCCGATTACACACTCGGTGCGTTTCCGTGCGCGTCCGACGTTGTTGCGGAGTTGGATGCCATGGGCGCGAGCGTGGGATGCGTCTTCGACGGCGCACTTCGCATCCGAAGCGCAGACCTGTTTCCCGATCTCATTGCTTTGGCGCTGCGCAAGGACGTCTTCGCCGTGGCGCCGATCGTGGTGAGTCCGAGCAACATTGCGATCGATGCCGGACTCGACTTCCTCGACGCCCCCGTCGCCCGCTGCGGACCACTTCGTCGGGCGCCGTATGAGCTCCTGTGGACACGCGGCGTCGCCTCGCTCTCCGGCCGGTGTCTCATCGCGAAGACCGACGAACTCCGACGACTCGACGGCCATACGCTCGACGCTTCCGGGCTCCACTCGTTTCTGTCGACCGCTGCTGCGAACCCCACCCGGCTCGTCATCTGGCCACATCATCAGGTCGAGGCAACCTACGGGATTCGGTCGAGTGCAGACACGGCGGCTGTTCTCCCGTGGCGCGAAGATCGACTCATGACCTGGTTCGGGGCCAACATTGCGCCATACTCACCATTGAACGATTCCGACGCCGAGTCGTTCTGGTGAGCCAAGCGGCGCCCCATGTCGACGAAAGGTGTCGGGTGAGCCGTGTGGCAAACCGTGTCTGGTGAACGATGACTCCTGCTTCTCCCCAAAACCGAACTGAACCGTCCGACATCGCACACTCGTCGACGCCGAAGGGGCACCGATGGGCGGTGATCGTCGTCTGTTGGAACAACGAAGGCCTTTTGAAGGACTGCCTCGACTCCATACGTGCACAGACCATCGATCGCGAGAGCGTGCATACGATTCTGGTGGACAACGCATCGGAGGACGATTCTGTGGCGTTCGTGCGCTCGTCCTATCCCGAAGTCGAAATAATCGAGGTCGGGTGGAACAGCGGGTTTTCGCACGCGAACAACCTCGGTATACGGCGCGCGTTCCAGAACCCCGACGTAGCCGGCGTCGTGATGTTGAACAGCGACGCCCGCTTGAGCCCGAACTGGTTCGAGACGATCGTGTCGTTTGCCGAGACTCGCCCGCATGGGGCGTCGTTTCAATCGCTCACGCTGGATCACGCGAACCAATCCGTCATCGACAGCCACCATCTCTACGTCGGCCGCACGCTGCACGCAACGCAGTTCGCCACTGGCCAACCGTTGGATCGGACCTATGCGACGCAACGGATCTTCGGCGTCAATGCCGCTGCTGCGCTCTACACCCGAGGGTTCCTCGAAGCCCAGCCCTTCGATGACTACCTCGACGAGACGATGGGCATGTACCTCGAAGACGTGGACCTGGCCGCTCGAGCCCTCGTCATGGGATGGGAGAGTTGGTTCGTTTCGGGCACCCACGCAACACACATCGGATCGGCGAGTTCCAAGAAGCGTTCGAGCGGATTCGCACTCCGCCAGACCTGGCGAAATCAGCCGGTCATGTTGCTCACGAACTTCCCGTACCGTCTGCTCCTGCGCGGTCTACGTGGATTCTTGAGCCACGAGCTTGGAGCCATTCGTCATCTTCGAGCGATCGGTCAGCCCGACCTTGTTGGTGAGATCCTTCGGGGTCGCCGAGACGGGCTCCGTCTGATCCGCTATGCGCTGCGCCGACGTCGCCGACTGCGAGCGTTCCGGGTGCTCGATCCCGAGCTCCTTTGGAACTTCATGCGCGAGGGCACGGTTCTCTAGGCAGGGGCTCAACGCGAAACAGTGGGCTCAACGCGAGTGAGGCCGACCTTGCGGTCGGCCTCACTTTCACCTTATTGTCGGGTTGTCAGGCTGGACGAAGCTTGTTGCTCCTAGCTGCGCGTACCGTCAGTGCGCCTGCGATGTGTCGCGATGGGCTTCAACGCATACGTGTCGAGAGCCCTCCGATGTCATGGGTCGACTCAGCCGCCCCATCCTGCTCGTGCCATTGTGACAGGACCTGTCGGCTCGGCTGTGGGGACGGCCTTCGTTGTCGTCGTTCCGGCGTTGGCGTTTCCGATCATGGCCGAGGAGCCAAGGGCGCTCAGGGCGACCAACGTGACACCGGCGACGATGCTGTTGCGGCGACGCTTCCAACTCGTGCCTTTTGGTTTGATCTCTTCGTTCATGTTTGTTCTCGTTTCGCTGTGTCGGGTTTCGGCGGCACCTGCGCCGTTCGTGAGGAGATTGAACACTCTGCGTAGTTTTTCGTCAACGGTTTCGGACCACGTTGAGCACCCCGACCTAGAGACAAGGACCTCGAGTCCTGGTATTGAGCACACGTTCATTTCTGCAGCCGCCCACCGTGATCGGCGGCGCTTTCTCCGACGCACCGGTGGATGCGTCTCCAGGCGGAACCCACTCTCTACGCTGACTCTCTACACTGATGCCGACACTTGTCTCGCTGATCCAGTGCGACGGAAACGCTCACCATGACTTCCCCTCACCCCGAATACAATCCGGCGTCGTCCCCAGCGTCGATCGATCCGCCAGCAGTTGACTCACCCCAGGCTCTGTCCGGTGCCCTCGATACCTCCGGTCGCTCGTCAGCGCAGAACACCAGCGTGGCGTCGTCGATGCCAACGAGCCGCAAGGTCCATGACGACGTTGCCGTCGACGTGGTGAACGTCGCGAAGCGGTTCCGCATCTATGCGGATCGCAATCAAAGCTTGAAAGCGACAGTGCTTCAGCGCAAGCGGGCGGACTTCGAAGAGTTCTGGGCCGTGGATGATGTGAGCTTCACCGTCAATCGCGGCGAGACGTTCGGGGTCATCGGACAAAATGGATCGGGCAAGTCGACGCTGTTGAAGTGCATCGCCAGGATCTTGCGACCCGACCGTGGATCAGTGCGCGTCAACGGAAAGGTTTCCGCGCTCCTTGAACTCGGTGCAGGGTTTCACCATGAGCTCTCCGGGCGGGAGAACGTGTACCTCAACGGTTCGATTCTCGGATTGTCGAAGAAGCAGATCGACGAACGATTCGATGACATCGTCGGCTTTGCCGGTCTCGAACGGTTCATCGACACCCCGGTGAAGAACTACTCGAGCGGTATGTATGTCCGCTTAGGGTTTAGCGTCGCGATCAATGTCGACCCGGACGTTCTGCTGGTCGATGAGGTTCTTTCGGTGGGCGACGAGAACTTCCAGCGCCGGTGCACGGAGAAGTTCACCGAAATGCAGCGCGAGGGTAAGACGATCGTGGTCGTCTCGCACAGCCTCGGCCAGCTTCGGACCATGTGCGACCGCCTTGCGTGGATGCGAGACGGTCAACTGGCCGGGTTGGGACCGACGAAAGACGTTATCGATTCCTACCTCGGCACCGTGAGTGTGTCGCATTTGCCCGGCCACGACGGCCTGTCGAAGCGGTGGGGTGATGGGCAGGCCGATATCATCGCCATCGAACTCCTCGGCCCGGATGGCAAGCCGACTACCAAGGTACGAACCGGTGACGCCATTACGTTCCGGTTTCGGTACCGGGTCAACAATCCCGACGGCCTCTTGCGCCCCGGCGTCGGGTTTGGTCTCCACCGTCTCGATGGCGTTTTGGTGTCGGGCGTCAATACCCACGAACAGCAGCTCACGCCCGACCTGCTTCGAGGCGAAGGTTTCTACGACTTCACCGTCGACCGGCTTCCCCTTCTTGTGGGCACCTATGACCTGTCTGCGGCCATGCAGGACGAAACCTTTTCGACGACACACGACTGGTGGTTCGAAGGGATGCGCTTCGAAGTTTTGCCGGCCGTGGTCTACGAGACCGAAGGAATGCTGACCTTGTTCGGTGCGTGGACCCAGAACGACGTCGCCAAGCGCACGACGTCGTAGCCGTCAGGTCGTGGGGACACAGAACTGGCTGTACTTGCCGGTCGCTGCGTCGTCGAGTCGAGCCCGGACCCGGGTTCCCGTTTCTTCGTGGGTTTCCACGATCACTTCACCTTCGCGATGGATCGCGGCGAGGATGTCGCCTCGCTCGTAAGGAACGAAGAACTCCACCACATTGGTAAGTGCACGTAGTCGATCACCAAGTGTACGTAGGAAGTGCTCGATCCCCTCCCCTGTCACGGCCGACACGGCGACCGAACCCTCGAAGCGCTCCAGAAACGAGGCGACATCGTCGGGCCAGGCAAGGTCGCTCTTGTTGAACACGATGATCTGCGGAACGTTGGTCGCGCCGATCTCATCGAGCACCGAATTCACCGCGCGGATGTTCTGCTCCGGATGCGGGCCGCTTGCGTCGACCACATGTATGAGGAGGTCGGCCTCCGCGACTTCGTCGAGGGTCGACTTGAACGCCTCCACCAACTGATGGGGCAGGTTTCGCACGAACCCGACGGTGTCGCTCAGCAACACAACCTCGCCACCGGGGAGATCCAAACGGCGTGTGGTCGGGTCCAGCGTCGAGAAGAGTCGGTCCTCGACCAACACGCCCGCCTCGGTGAGTTGATTGAGCAACGTTGACTTTCCCGCGTTGGTGTACCCGACGAGGGTCACCGACGCTTGACGATTGCGGCGACGCCCCTTTCGTTGAGTGCGCCGAACCTTCTGGAGCCCGTCGAGTTGCTGTTCGAGCTTGTGGACTCGCTCGAGGAGACGGCGTCGGTCCGACTCCAGCTTCGTTTCACCCGGACCACGGGTGCCGATGCGGGCACCGCCCGCCGCGCCACCCTGCTGGGACAGCGCACCGCCCTTGCCCCGCAGACGGGGAAGGCGGTAGCGAAGCTGGGCCAACTCCACTTGGGCCTTGCCCTCTGCAGTCCGTGCATTCTGGGCGAAGATGTCGAGGATCACCGCCGTGCGATCGATGGCCGTGCGCCCCAGGAGCTTTTCGAGGTTTCGGCTCTGCTTCGGGGCGAGTTCGGTGTCGAACACCACCGTGTCGGCGTCAACCTCTTCGCTGAGGTCACGTAGCTCCTCGGCCTTGCCCTTGCCGATGAACCACGTCGGGTCAGGGACGTCGCGCTTTTGCATGACCCGACCGCGTTCCTCGGCGCCGGCGGTGTCGACGAGCAGTGCGAGTTCGTCCAAGCCGATTTCGGCGTCGTCGGTTGTTTGAACCCCGAGTGCGACACCGACGAGAATGATCTTCTCCCGGATCGACCGGTCGATAAGTTGCTTTACAGGACTGTCGGCCATCAGAGCACCGGCGAACGCGGGAATGTAAGTGAGCAGATAAATTGCGACGGGCCCAGGAGGGTTATCCGATCGCCGTCGAGTTCGACACCAACGGCTCCGCCCGGCATGTTCACCATGCTGTTCTTCCCCACCAGCCCCCATCGGTGCGCAGCGACCGCCGTGGCGCAGGCACCGGTGCCACACGCTTCGGTAACACCAACCCCTCGCTCCCACACCACCATGTCGACGACATCGACGCTTCCCGGCCGACTGCCAACCACTTCGACGTTGATCCCGCGAAGTTTCGTGGTCAGGTACGGCTCCTCGATGACCGGACCGAACTCGGCGATCGCCACCGTTGTCGGGTCACGTTCGATCACGATGTGCGGGTTGCCGACGTCGACGGTAAGTACACGTGCACTGCCGAGGTGATCGACGATCGAGTTCGGAATCTCGATCGAGTTCACGATCGCCGTACCCATGTCGACCCGGAAGTGTGCTGTGCCACTGGCATCGCTGGCGCTTCCGACCACAACCCGCAATCCCCCGTCGGTGGCGATGCGGACGGTCCCGCCCGCCACAACGCCTGCATCGATCACCGCTTGGGTAAAACAACGGATCCCGTTGCCACTCATCTCCGCAATGGATCCATCGGCGTTGTGCAGACGCATCGCAATCACTTCGTCCCCACGCGTGGATTTCGGTGCGTCGTCGTGACCGACCGGCAGCGCGAACAGGAGACCGTCTGCGCCGACCCCCCGATGACGGTCACACGCCGCCCTGGCCAACAGGGCCCGTTGCGCGGTGGTCATGGACGCAGTAACGCCCACGTCGGCCAGAACCAAGAAGTCGTTGCCGAGGCCGTGGTGTTTGGTGAGCGCGAATGTGGCGGGGAGCGGTTGAGTCATCTGATCGAGATCGTGGTCATGTGTTCTTCTTCAGTATCGTCGCTTTCCAGCACTAAAGGCGCTGAATTCCGTAAATCCGGGATTCCGCGATTCCGCCTCAAAGATCCGATCCGCAGGCGATCCCGTGGCACATCGGCGCACCTTCCGCCCCGCCGGTCAGGCCGCATGTTGTTTGGGCGGCCCCGTGGACATGGTTTGCCCGGTCGGCAAGGTAATGGTCAGTTCACGGTTCGGACCCAGCATGAACACCCAGCCATTGCTATGGGCGTTGGTGTGGTGACGAGCACACAACGGAATCAAGTTGATTAGATCCGTTTTTCCGCCGTTACGCCACCACTTGATGTGGTGTGGTTCGGTGAACTCATAACGCACCGCACACCCCGGCACGGCACACGTCGAATACAACGCCCGTAACGCTCGACGCTGTGCCCGGTTCGCCAAACGCGTCGAGCGACCCAGATCAAGCGCGCCGTCAGGATCAACGACGTTCCCGCCGTTCACTGTCACCGTGTGTATCGCCGCGACTCGGCACAGGTCTTCCACGCACTCGAACGGCAGATCAATGGGCCCACCCCAATCTACGGTCGGTCGACCGTTCACGTCGGGTGTGGTGTGATCGACCACGACGATGACTTCAGGTCTCCCGAACCGGGGCGGTCCGCTGTTCCCGAACGGCACCCACCCCACACCCGACCCAGAACCGCCAGGTCCACCAGGGTCAGAGTCTGTACCTGCAGATTTGTTGCCTGAAGATTTGTTGTCGGCGGGTCGACCAGCCGTCAACGCGACGAACGCAAGAGCTCGAAGAAAGTCTTGTCGTTCACCCGGATCATCGGGTGCACAGTCGGGGTACCCGTTCGCGAACATCGCCGCCATCGCCGCGTTGAGTCGCCCCTGTATGGCGAGGCCGGTGAACGGATCAAACGATCCCGAAACACGAAACATCCCACTATGACGATCCGTCCACGAACGCAACCGCGTCGCACGACGCTGACGATCCAAACGCGCGACCCCGTCATCACCTTCCAACCGTTTCGTTTCCGTCGCGAGGCGTTGCGCCAAATCTTGTGGCGTCAACCCTGACGAAACAACGTCACCCACCATGCCCGACACCGCCGCCGCTAAACCCTCACGCACCCCCACGGGCGCCGCCCGCAATGCTTTCGTGACCGTGTCGATATGTTCACCATCAACATCACCCGCATCAAACGCGTCGCCCAACACCGGAACCAACCCGGCAGTCTCTACGCGGTCTCGAACCCGATCACCATGGCGTCCTTCACGCTGCGCCGCAGCAGCAACATCACGCTCCGCCAACGGCGTCAACTCCGCCAACCGGCGCGCTAACGCAACCTCACTCGCATCCACTCGGCCCCGGACCCGACGTAACGCTTCCAACCCGCGAAGAATCTCGGCCGGCTCGGCCGTATCAATCAGTACACGTGGGACACCCGCAACAAGCGAGACCGGATCCAAAACCTCCATGCCTCAATCATGCCGAGGGGGTGTGACAGTTTTCGGGGTGTCACGAACATTTCCGAAAAATGAAGTCCGGGAGAACCGAAAAACACGAAAGGGGCGGAATGGAAGCTGTGAACGATCGACCATTGCCTTGAGGGATACATGCGAGGACTACCCCTGTCAGCTACGACGGAGCAGTGAATCGGCGTTCTCCGCAGTCGTATCTGTGGACGTACCTGTACTGTGTACACATAGTATATGTATACATGTTTTGTCGTCTCATCGCGAACGACGCTACCGCATTGAGGGAACGCTTAGATGGTGATTCCCGGAACCTTGTTGACATCCTGCGTGAGTGAACCTATTGGGCGATAACGGAGCGTCTCAGGCCCTCCCGAAACACCAAGGCTTTGCGAGCGCAACAACTTGACGTGCCTCCACACGCCATCGGCGTTCACCAATCACTGCCCCGATATTCCCAAGGCAAACCGTGGCCCAGTGATTCGGAAGGCTTCGTGAGCCGCGTTGAGGATCAGCGGGGCCCGTCGTTCTCGGTTGGCGCTGTCTCCTCGACAAAAGTTAGTTCGGTCCGGACGCTATCGCCATAGCTCATCGTCACGTGAACGACCAAGACCTCGTCTTCATCTCCGGAGTCTTGGATGCAGAGTCGTAACGTCTTCAATTCGTGTCCTTGTGATTTCATATGCGGACGTTGCTTATGCGGACGTTGCATATGCGCATATGCGGTCGCTGCATTTGCGGTCGCTGCATTTGCGGTCGTCGCATACGCGTGCCGACGCACATGCGCCAACCCACCATACCCTGCGACCTCGGATCAAAACCTTGGCGGCGTCCCCCCGAACGCCCGTAAAAGAGCTCCGAACCTGATCGACACAGATCGATGTTTGGCAGAAACCGCGACGGGTAGAGACCACGGAGTTAGTAATCCCTACCGAAGGAAATCTCATGTCAACAGACAAAGAAGCCACCAAAGACCTCATGGAAGTTCTCGCTGACGGACGCGACGGATTCATGAAGGGAGCCGACAAGCTTGAGGAAACCGACTCGCCGGAAATCGCCACTGCGTTTCGCCGATTCGGCGAGCAGCGCGCCAGCTTCTATGGCGAGTTGGAGATGATGGCGCAGCAATACGGCGACGACATCGAGGAGTCGGGCTCCGTCGCAGCGAGCCTGCATCGCGGATGGATGTCATTGAAGGATGCGATTTCCGGATCAAGTCCCAAGGGTGTGGTCGACGCTGCCGAGCAAGGCGAGGACCATGCAATGAACGCCTACCAGAAGGCACTTGAGTCGGACATCTCCCCCGAACTGCGCTCGGTAGTGCAGCGCCAGTTTGGCGACGTGCAAACTGCACACGCAACGGTTCGCGACATGAAGGAAAAGTTGCACGCAGCCTAGGTACGCCACAGGTCAAGGAACTTCCGAACGAAAAATTGTTTCAACGGAAGTTTCAGCCACCGACCGTTTGGGCACAGACCACTCACACGAATCAATCACCAGTCAACCGGGACCATGAAGAGTCCCCTCACGAAGGAGAACCAATGCAATATCTGGCATTCGAACGTTCCAGGGTTGTGGTCTAGATGGGAACTCTCCTGACCGTGGCCGCAGTACTCCTCGTGATCGCGGGAGTCGTCACCCTTCTTTCGGGATCGGTCCTCGCCGGCGTGGCGCTTATCGTCGTCGGGTGCATTGTGGGCCCGGGTGGCTACTCAATCTCCAGGCGCTGAATCCAACGCCGACGCTAAACCCCAAGCGTCGGCGTTGAACCCCCAGCTGAAACATCGCTTTCCACTGGTCGCTCGGTGAACCCCCCCTCATCCTTTGCTGATGAAGCAAAGGACCTGATTCGGGCGGCCAGTGGAGGCTTTCTGCTTGGGGTACCAATGCTGTACACGATGGAGATTTGGTGGATCGGCAAGACAGCCGAGCCGCCCTACCTTTTTGCCGCGCTTGGATTCTCCTTCATCCCCATCGTTTTGTTGAATCGTTCGAGCGGGTTTCGCGCGTCAAAGGACCGGCTTTTCGTAGATGCACTTATCGATGCGGTCGACGCGCTCGCAATCTCGCTGCTTTGCGTAACGGTTGCGCTCTTCGCCATTCGCGAACTTCATCCAGACCTTCCCCTGTACGCCACGCTCGGGAAGATCGTCTACGAAGGAACTCCTTTTGCCATAGGGGTCGGACTGTCGAGTCACTACCTGTTACCGCGAGATTCGTCCTCATCGTCCGACGACGCTGAGGAATCCTCGTCGGAAAACAGGCGCAATGCGACCCTGACCGATATCGGCGCCACGGCCATCGGAGCGATCGTGGTCTCGCTGTCGATCGCCCCGACCGACGAAGTGTCTTCGATTTCGTCCAACCTCGACGCTCGATCACTCGTATTGCTGATCTTGGTTTCTCTCGTGATTTCGTACGCCATCGTTTTCGAGGCCGACTTCACCTCACAGTCTCAACGCAAAAGCGATCGTGGGATTCTGCAAAACGGTTTGACCGAGACGCTCGTTTCGTACGTCGTATCCCTGTTGATCGCTGGGCTCCTCCTCAAATTCTTCGGGCGACTGTCGTTCCAAAATCCTTGGCAGT
The DNA here is from genome assembly GCA_031418035.1 of Acidimicrobiia bacterium. Taxonomy (GTDB): domain Bacteria; phylum Actinomycetota; class Acidimicrobiia; order Acidimicrobiales; family JANYDT01; genus JANOYY01. The sequence continues at coordinate 28,819 of JANOWU010000140.1, read as the reverse complement.
TGAATGCGTCCAAAATCATCGTTCTCGGATTCCCCGCCACCATCGGCGGCGCCGCAGGTCGGCTCGCGCTATGACCGACCGCCTGCCCCGCTCACGGCCCGAATGGGTCACCTTCGCAGTTTCATTGGGCGTCATTATCGCGTTGATCGTTGTCCTTCTTGTCGAGTCTCGAGGAAACCTTCCGGCCTCACCGCAGGTTCGCTTGCTCGGCGTAACCCGTCTTGTCGATGGTTCGATTCGCGCCACGGCGGAGGTCGAGAATGAAGGCGATCTTGCGGCCACGAACGTAGAGGTTGCAGCGACTCTGGCTTCTCCGAACACCACGGGACCTCAGGGCACGCAGGTCATCACGTTCCTGGCCGGACACGAATCTGTAGAAATCCAATTCAATTTTTCGCCACAGACCGACCTGCGAAAGATAGAGGCTGGCGACATCGTGTTTCGGGTAGCCAGTTTCGTGACTACGTGAGCGTACCGAAAGGTCCTCCGTCCTCTCCCGGAAAACGCGCCCGACCTCCCCGGAAAGCCACGCCGAATCAGTGAACGAGCGCGGGCCTGATCACTGAACGTCAGCAGACGCGTAGACGACGATGTTGTCCTCGTAGTGACCAGTACGCCTATTGAATTTTCCGCCGCACGTCACGAGCCTGATATCGCCTGGATTCGCGACATAGACCTTCTCCGTCGGAAAGTCATCCTTGTCCACCCGTTCGGTTGCGCGCACTTGAAAGGACGAGACAACTCCGTTGTCGAAGGTGACCATGATCGGGTCACCTGGGCGTAGCTTACGTAGCTTATAGAAGACGGCGGGACCCACTTTGGAGTCGACGTGTCCAACCAGCAGGATCGGACTGTCCTTCTTCTTCGTTCGCCACCAACCAACGGCGTCTGTGGTGTCTGGGACCTGGATGCGACCGCTCGGATCGACAACGAGAGGATCCAAGCTCGAGTCGATGTGTGCCGTCGGCACCTGTAGGCGGGCGGGAGTAGGCCGGACCGGGAGGCGCGCGGGAACGTTCGTGGACGTACTTGTTGCCGCACCTGAAGAGGGTGGCGATGATTGCCCAATCTTCGGAGCGGTTGTTTGGCTCCTGACCGAATCGGTTTCGGGAGCACGGGTTGTTGGCGGCGTCGTCGTCGACGGCGACGTTGCGGACATCTGGCCCGGACCACTTTCGCCCGGACGAGGATTCTCGCTGGAGGGAGATCTCGCAGAGCAACTCGTCGTGAAGGTCAGAACCACGAGGAGCGCAAACGACGCTCGACGCGGCCGATGACACCGGGCGCCGCAGAGAAGCGATTCATCCCTGCAACGCCAGGTGGACAGTTTCACGGCCATTTCGCCGCTGCTGTCATCACGGCTTCGAACAGCGCGCTTCAGCGGCGCGTTTCGTTGTTCTTGTCAGAAACGGGCGTCCGTGCGTACTTGCCGATAGCAACCGCTCCCACAAGCACGAATCCTACAAGTGCAGCGACGGCGATCGGCGAGACACCGTTTGAAGTTCCACCGAAGCCGGCATCGATCCCGCCCTCAGGCAGGGAGTCGTCGACTGATTCGGAGGCGACCATCGTCGATTCCACTGCTGCGGCGATGCTGGTTTCGGAATCGGCGCCCGCAACCGGAGTCGTCGTTGCCGCGTCGCTCGCAACTGCCGTGGTTGACGCCCCGGACGTTGTTGTGGTCTGCGCCAATGCGCCCTGGGCCCCGAGCGCCAATCCGCCCGCAACAATCGCGCCAGCGAACGCCAGCTTACGGCCCAGGTTCAAGGGTCGTTTGGAGAAACTCTCGGAAGTTGAATTAGTAAGTCTGCTTAGCATTTCGCTCCTCATCGTTTGGCCTCGGCGCTCGCCGTGCCGGTGCATCTCCTACCCGCTTTGTCGGTGCTTACACATTTCGGAGGGAGTCGTTTCGGATCAGTGCCAGACGTTTGGCGACCGCGGCGATGGGTACGCATCGCGAGGCGATACCCGCTCACCGAACAAAGGAAATCATGACCAAAGACACAACTGACCCGTCCGAGTCTGACCAGACCCACGACGTCGATGGATCCGACAGCAAAGAGCCCTCCGAGCATTCGACCCCGGCCGGCGACGAGGATGCGCTGGAGGACTTCGCGGACCATGAGGGCGGACAGGTAACTGATCCGACGGAGCTTGTCGAAAACGCCGCGCCGGTCACAAACGCCACGGAGTGACGCAAAGGAGATCGCAATGAAACAAAAGGGCTGCCGCAGCGGAGATTCCGCTGCGGCAGCCAACTTGGAGCTACCCTGCCCGAAGGGTGGCGTCGAGCCTGGCCCGACGCTTGCGGGCCCTTTTGATCTGCCTTCGCTCTTCTTCCGTCTTCCCGCCCCAGACCCCATCGTTCTGCATAGTCCCTATGGCGAAATCAAGGCAGTTATCGCTCACCGGACAGCTCATGCAGACCGTCTTCGCTAGGGCAACATCCACAGGGTCGGGGTGTTCACGGTCCGGGAAGAACGTTGCGGTGGCGACGCCGATACATCCGGCCTCGAGTCGCCAGGTCTCGTCATCCCAGCGAGCTGACTTCACGGATGGCGGTCCGTTCACCAAGGGACCTGTTGAATGTGCACTTATTAGATGTCGATCGCGCACGAATTGAGCTCCGTTGATTGCGTTCATCAGCTTCTGATTCCCTCATTGGCGTCGAACGACGTGTAGCGCAGGACCGTCGAGTCGCGGTCCCAGTACCGAAGGCTCCGACACGCAGTTACGAAAGGCTCGGGCCCTTCGGACAGATCGACATGGCCATCATCGGCCTTTACGCCTGCCGTTTGAAAGAGGGCGAGGCTTGCGTCGCCGTAGAAGCCGATGTACTTGCAGTGGGCGTGCGCGTCACGAATGAAGTCGAGGACCGCTGGATCAACCATGCCATCCTCTGGCCAGGTTTCACCGACACAAACAACCACAGCATCGAAGAGGACCGACGGGCCGCCCGGTATGTTCCTATCGGCGGGCAGCATCACACCGCTGCTGGCGATCACGCCTGAAATCTTGGGAGCCACGATTTCGAGTGTCGCTCCCTCGGCCAAGAGTGCATCGCGCAATTCGCTGACGACAGCAGCGTCGCAGCCATCGGTCACCAACACTCCCACTTTGCGTCCCGAGAAGTCGTAGGCGGGGTTTGCCAGAATGCTCAGTGCGGGCGATGGTTCGAGGTCTTCACGACACGGCGCAGCGGGCTTTGACGCCTGGGGGACTTCCAACATGCCGAGTCCGTCCGCTACCAACTGAGCGAACTCGTCGCTCACGTTCGCGAGATTCGAAATCATACGTTCACGTATCGTTGGCGTCTCGACCTTCGAGAGCTCGAACACGAACGCGTCCACCATGTGAATTTGCTCCACCGGCGTTTGACTCATCAGGAATTGGCGGGCCTGACTGAAGTGGTCCGCAAAAGTCTCCGAACGAACCCGCCGCTGTTGCCCGGTCTCGTCGGCAGGATATGAGGTGAACCCTCTGATTGGATCTTCGCGCGGTCCAGCATCAGGCGTGGCCCAGGAATTCGGTTCGTAGTTCACGCGACCGACTGGATTGTGCATTGCCATGTGGCCATCCTGCTGGAAGTTCGCAAAGGGACACTTCGGCGCATTGATCGGGAGGTGGGTGAAGTTCGGACCACCGAGACGCTTCGTTTGGGTGTCGAGATACGAGAAGTTCCGGCCCGCGAGAAGCGGATCGTTGCTGAAGTCGATTCCCGGAACAATATTCTGGGTACAGAAGGCGACCTGCTCCGTTTCTGCGAAGAAGTTGTCGACCACCCGATCCAAGACGAGTACGCCAAGGGGTCGAATCGGAACGAGCTCCTCGGGAATGAGCTTCGTCGCATCGAGCACGTCGAAGGCAAATTCATCGGCGAAGTCGTCATCGAAGACTTGAACTCCGAGTTCCCATCGCGGGAAGTCGCCCATCTGAATGGCGTTCCAGAGGTCTCGCCGATGGAAGTCCGGATCAGCCCCGTTGATCTTGACAGCCTCGGGCCACGTGACTGATTGGACCCCCTGGGATGGTTTCCAGTGGAATTTCACGAACACCGATTTCCCGCCGGCCTCGACCATGCGGAATGTGTGAACGCCGAAACCTTCCATAAAGCGGAATGAGCGCGGCAAACCACGGTCTGACATGACCCACATCAGCATGTGCGTAGTTTCGGGCATGAGCGATGCGAAGTCCCAGAAGTTGTCATGAGCAGAAGCAGCCTGCGGGAACCCACGATCCGGCTCGGGTTTTACCGCGTGCACGAGATCGGGAAACTTGACGGCATCCTGTACGAAGAAGACCGGGATGTTGTTGCCGACGATGTCCCAATTCCCCTGCTGGGTGTACAACTTGACCGCGAACCCTCGGACATCCCGGGCAAGATCAGCAGAACCTTCGCTTCCGGCAACTGTCGAAAACCTCACAAATGCCGGGGTCCGTTCCCCGCCTCTCGCAAAAAGATCAGCGGACGTAATATCAGCTGCCGATTCATACGTCTCGAAGTAGCCGTGCGCCGCATATCCGCGCGCATGCACTACCCGTTCCGGAATTCGTTCGTGATCGAAATGAAAGATCTTTTCTCGCAACTGGAAGTCGCTGAGCGTCACGGGGCCTCGGGGCCCGACACGCAACGAGTTTTGAGCGTCGGCAATGGGCATTCCTTGAGCGGTCGTCAAGGTTTGTCCCGTACTGGTTTGGTGAGTCTCACCACCCTCCCCAATCGTTTGCTCGTGCACGCTCGAGATCAGCTGATCTCCTTCTTGCTCGTGAGAAGCCTTCTTCGATTTGGATTTTGCCTTGACGGAGTTGTTCGGTGGCATGGAAGTCCTTGTGGCTTGTGAGGTGATTGTCTGCCGTTGCTCGTGTATGCGCTTCCGCTCCGCCGCAAGTCTGGCGACGTTGCTGCTGCAGGCTCGTGTTGACGCCGGGCGGTGAGCGCGTTCGTCATCGTGGTTACCCCTTGCCCTGAGCCTCAAACATCCAACCGGACTCGCCCCTGGCACTCTTCGGCTCCGCACTCGAGGTCACTTGGTGTTTATCTCGTGGCGAAACGGGGTATGCACGCCGAACCATGCCTCGACTTCCCGTCGTGGCAGCAATGCAAGGAGACCTGTGATCGCCAACCTATCCACCACCCTGAAGCTCGACCCCACTCGACGCCGACGTTTCGCTGGCACGGCTCTGCTTTCGAGCGCTCTGTTGCTTTCGACTATCGCCGCCCAACCGGCCAGCGCCGTAACGAAGAAGACAGTGAAGAAGACGGCCCGAACCTTTTCGGTGGCCCTGGCCGATGATGCCGAAACGGTCGTTGCCGGTGCCACGGCGAGCTACCCGTTTTCGTTCCGCCGAACAGGAGGGTTTCGAGGCGTCGTAGCGTTTGACGTACTTGATCTCCCCCAAGGCATCAAGGCTACGGTAGTCACGCAGAGCACGACCCGATACGAAGTGCGCATACAGACACAAGCGTCCGCGTCCGCGGGTTCTGCGGTCTACTACCTGCGGGCTCGCTCAGGATCAATCCGTAAGCTTGTTCCATTCCGACTGACGGTGACGACGGCTGCGACGACCTCCGTCGCCCCAACGACAATCGCTCCGGTGTCCCCGACGTCCATCGCCGGCGCGACGGGGGACTTCGCACTCTTTGCTGACGTTCAACCGTCAATCACACGCACCGTAGCGCCAGGTCAAACAGCATCGTACGGCGTCAGGGTCGATCGCACATCGTTTAGCGCCCCGATCAGCTTTCGTGTCGAGGGTTTGCCAGCCGGTGCCCGAGCGTCGTTCAACCCGAACCCGTCACAGACGAACACTGACCTCACCGTTACGACGACGAGCGCCACGCCTCCAGGAACGTACCTCCTTCCGATCACGGGTAGCTCCGGCGGAATCAACCGTGCAATCGCTGTGCGCCTTGTGGTACGTCGAGTGGGCCAGTTCGTCCTCACAGCAACACCAGTATCCATACGGGTGAACGCAGGGAACGACGCTGTGGTGAACGCATCGATCGCCTCGGTTCCCACGGGCACTGCGCTACCTGAGGTCACGGTCGAACTCCAGGGCGCACCTGCCGGGGTTACCCTCCAGACTCCGGTGGTCGATGGTCCGAACACGAAGTTCATCTTGGCAACTTCAGCGGAGACTGCAGCGGGAACCTACCCGCTGACGGTCGTCGGAACGAGCGGTTCGTTCACCCAACGGCTGGCCTTGACGCTCGTCGTTACCCGCGAGACACCTGGTTTCGGCCTCTCCGCTCAACCGGAGAGCGTCACCGTCAAGCAGGCCTCCCCCGGAACATTCGAGCTCAAGCTCGTCCCAATTAACGGGTTCAACGGTCGAGTTGCATACTCCGTCGCTGGCCTACCGGCCACGGTCGTTGGAACCTTCGAACAAGGCCCGGGCGGTGCGTTGTTCCTTCGCCTTTCCGCCGCCACGAGTTCGTCGCTCACGAACGTTGCCAAGACTTCGTATCCGCTCAAGATCACTGCAGCGAGCGGCGACCTGTCTGCAACGATATCGGTGACACTTCTCGTCGAATAGCAGTTCGAATGTGCTTCGTGCACATATGTCTCGTTTGAACCACGTGCGCTCAAAGCGCACGTGGTTCGCGACGAGCGGTCAGTCTTTTCGGTCAGCCTTTTCCTTCATGGAGTCGGCCTTCTCTCGCACCGCGTCGACGGCATCCTTTGCCTTCTCGGAAGCGTTATTCACTGCGTCCTTGATGTGACCACCGACGCGGTCAGCTTCACCTGCGCGAGCCAACTTCTTGTTGCCCGTCAGGTCTCCCGCTGCCTTCTTGGCACGTCCCTTGATCTCGTCCAGTAATCCCATGTCAAACCCGTTTCATGATTGCGCTTGGTTGAGCGACTCCTCCACGAGAAGTGCTCGTGGAACTACCCGTTCCCACAGCGCCCTAAACGTGGCTTCGGCGACTCTGTTCACAAAAGAACGCTCGAGCTTCAGTGTCGCAGAACCGCCGAGCCTTTCGATGACTGAATTGCCGATGTTTGAAGCACCGAGAGAACGGGAACTGAAAAGGAGCCATGCCCAATCGCCTCAGCCGAGACGATCCCAACAGAAACGAGTTCTCGTGGACCAACGATCAGTTGACCCAGGCGAAGCCGAGCCAACCATTCTCGACATTGACCGAGAGTACGCAGAAAGTGGATTCGACGTTGACTTCTTTGTCACGCCGGAATCCATGTTGAACTGCTCAGCGTGTTCATCACTGGTTTCACCCGACCATGTTGAGGTGCACTCAGTCCGTCGACTCGAGGGGGCGTCGGATCCGTCGGACATGCGCGCCGTCATTGCATTGATATGCCCCGTTTGTTCGGCGCGAGGTACAGCCATCCTCCGGTTCGGACCGGAGGCCCAACCGGAGGAAAACGAGATCTGGCAAAGGACGAAGGACCGGCGTGACTCCGACACGCTTCCCTCCTCGGCGACGCAAGCCGAACAGGATGCTTCAGCATCGTGAGCACACATACTGACAACGTCAGCACACACACTCCTTCGCCCCGTTGAGCTTCGACGCTTCTATACGTGCACGTATGTCTAGATCACGGGAGGAAGCGGTTGCGGCGGTGTTGGCTCGGGCATCGGGTCCGGCATCGGCGGCACCGGCGGCACCGGTAGGGGTGGGAACGGCGTCGGGTCGGGCATCGGGGGCACCGGCTGAGGTTCCGGAAAAGGCTGAGACGGATCCGGTGGAGGGGTCGGGACCGGGTCGGGCGTCGGTGCGGGATACGGCGGAACTGGACTGGGGAACGGAGCCGGAGTGGAAAGTTCGGTTGACATCATGGACTTCCCGTGCCCGTCCGGCTACACGCGTAAACGTCGGATCAAGGGATCGAACGCGGCGATCCTTACCGCACCGGGTGGATGCATGACCATCATCTTGGGTGAGCCTCGAAACGACGGTCACGAAAGCGCACCTTCGGTAGCCGCTCGGGCGCCGTCGAAATGGGCGACCGTGCCGTGGCGTACGATCGTGGCGACCGTTTTGGTGGTGGCGGCCAGTCTCGTGATCGCAGCGGCAATCTTGGCGACACTGCGCGTGATGCTGTGGATCCTTGTTGCCGGCTTCTTTGCAATCGTGCTTGCGCCAACGGTCCGACGAGTCCAGCGCCGTGTGCGGGGGCACCGCGCAATTGCGACGGCCATCGTGATGTTCAGTGCAACCGGCCTCTTCCTCGGAGCCGCTGCGCTCTTCGTCATGCCGATTCAGGCCCAGATCGTTCGCGTAGTCACCGACCTTCCGGGAACGATCGACGCTGCGGCAAACGGAAGTGGTCCCGTCGGAAATCTCGTGACGCGTCTCAACCTTGACTCCCTCGTGAATGATCACAAGGCGGAACTCGAAGCATGGGCGACCGACGTCAGCAGCTCACCCTTTGCGATTGCGCGCAGCGCATTGGAGGCAGTCCTCGCGGTCGTAACCGTGTTCGTCACGGCTTTCCTTCTGCTTACCCAGTCTTCGGCGATCGGTCAGGGTCTATTGAGCCTCATCCCCCACCGACGCCAGCCGGCTGCCAGACGCGTCTGTGCCGATGCATCTACTGCGGTCAGTGGGTACATGATCGGAAACCTCTTGATCAGCGCGATCGCTGGGTCGACCGCTTTCGCGTGCCTCACCATTCTCGGCATACCAAACGCCGGGGTGTTTGCCCTCTGGGTCGCTTTTGCCGACCTGATTCCGCTCGTAGGGGCCACCCTCGGCGCCGCCGCCGCTGTGCTCGCAGCGTTTCTTCATTCGCCTACGGCCGGCCTCATTGCGTTGATCTTCTTCTTCCTCTATCAACAGTTCGAAAACTCCGTACTCCAAACCACAGTGATGTCACACACCGTCAAAGTGAATCCGCTCGTCGTTTTGCTGAGCGTGGTCTTGGGCGTTGAGCTCTTCGGTTTTGTCGGCGCGCTCTTCGCTATTCCGCTCGCCGGGGCGATTCAGGTTCTGATCAAAGAGGTGGTTCGAGAGTCGCGTCGGGACCACTTCGTCCTCCCCGACACGACGGATTCTTTTGGATCTCCCAACGCGTAACTGTGATCCGTGCCGGCGCAACACCTTCTTGTACTACGTAGACATATGGTTGCCGCTCGCAACCCCACGATGCCCACCCGGTGCCGAGTGAAGCCGAGTGAATTGGTCCGGCGGATTCGAACCTTGCCGTCCGATGACGGTGGCGAGCTCGGTGTTTGCGTTTAGAACCGCAGGTGACGGGTAGTGAGTGCACGATATGCAAGCTCAACCGGAAAAAAGGTTTCGCATCCGAAACCACGAATACTGCTGGCGCTTCTCGAAGTTTTCCAATCCGGGTGAAGCATTGCTTCGAACACTTACACGGCACGGTGCCGGAGCAAGAAGCGGGACAGCTTTCATGAAACATAAAAACCTTTACCGTTCACCCAAATTCGTCTCAGTGTCGGCCCTCGTCGTCCTCGGTGTTCTTGCGGGATGCTCAGAGCGTCTGCCGAACACGGCTGCAAAGAACACGGACACCGATTCGAAGTCCACAGTCTCTTCGGCGACACCACGACCCGCGGCGCTACCCACCGAGAGGACGCTGAGGTCGAGCCCACGAGCCGCCGGACTCGACTTCTCGGTTCCGTCCACATCGGTGGCACTCCGCACAGCGGTGGGACCGGGTGCCCCGGGGAGTTCCGGCGCAGCCACTCCGGCAAAGGCCGTCGGTGAACTCGTTGGCTTTCTCGTCGCCCGAGACTCTGCGTCGGCATGGAATCTCATTAGCGCATCGGATCAAGAGCGCGTCGGGAACGTACAGCGCCTGACCGAAGAGAGTTACGCAACCGGATGGACGCAGTTCGCTGTTCGAGAGACAACCGGCGACACCGTGACCGTGGAAGTCAAACAAACCCCGAAGATCAGCGAGATCGACGGTGTCGTTGCTGAAACCGCAACCCTACGTGTACGTACGGTTGCCGAAGCCGGTGGCTATAAGGTCGTCTGGAGCAAGCGCTCCGTCGACCAAGCGTTTGCCGACATCTCGCCCGAACAAATCACGGACATTCGTTCTTCGGTCATGAAGTGGGCGGCCAGTCGCCAGCAATGCGCCGACGTCCCGACCAACCAGTACGAGAGTGGGCTCATCGGAGTCACCGGGCTGGCTGATTCCCTGTGCAAAAAATCTTCACCTCCCAAAATCGGTGACATCGGTGACCTCGATCAGCTCGATGAACCCGACCCCATTCTTCAGAGCTTCGGCAGCGCGTCGTTTCGCTGGGCTCGTGTCGCTTCAATCCAAGCCCCGGTTGCGATGAACGTCGTCGTAGCTCCACGCGGACGCGACTGGATTGTCGTGGCGATTGCCAGACCTTCGATCTCCGAAAGCTAACCCTTCTCGCTAGCGCCTCAAAACCTAGCCGGATGAGCGAACCGCTCGGCGGTTTGTTCAAACACCCTGCAACCCCCCCCACGCACCGCCCAAGAAAGGCAACACTATGAAACGCAAGTCAAACCGCAAGCTTCTTGCTTCGGTCGGGATGGCAGCAGGCATTGCTCTGCTGGCAACGACCGTAGCGAATGCTTCAAGTCACCGCGAGGCGCCGTCGATCAGCGAAGATCCCGTCGCCGACCTCACCGACGTCTATGCATTCGTGAGCCCCGACAATGACCGGGCCACCACACTCGTCATGAATGTGAACCCGTTCGAGGATCCAGGCGGAGGACCGAACTTCCACCGGTTCGGCGACGACGTTCTCTACGAGTTCAACATTGACAACAATGGTGACGCAATAGCCAACATCAAATACCAGTTCCGTTTCAAGACGACGTATTCGAATCCCAACACCTTCCTGTACAACACCAACCAGGTGACGTCGTTGGCAGACCCTGATTTGAATGTTCGCCAGACCTACACCGTCACCGAAGTGAAGGAAGGCGTCGCCAAGGAAATCGGAAAGGGTGTGATTGCGGCGCCCGCCAACGTTGGACCTCGTTCGATGCCGAACTATCGAGCGCTCGCCGACGAGGCAGTTGCCTCGTTGGAGGGTTCCACGATGAAGGTCTTCGCTGGACCGCGTGACGATCCGTTCTTTGCCGATCTCGGAGCGATCTTCGACCTTGGCGGTCTCCGACCACTCAATCGAGCGCACCTTGTCCCGCTTCCGACAGCTCCGGGGCGTGACTACCTCGCCGGCAAGAACGTGCACTCCATCGTTCTGCAGCTGCCGTCCACTCGAATCACCGCCGGCGACTCCGTCATCGGCATGTGGTCAACCACCTCGCGCCGAGTTCCAGGGGCAAGCGGGTCTGCGGACACGTGGAAGCAGGTTGCCCGCTTGGGACAGCCCCTCGTGAATGAAGTCATCGTTCCTGTTGGAGCGAAGGATCTCTTCAATAGCTCCTCACCGGACAAGGATCTTCAGTTCGCAAAGGGTGTTCTCGAGCCGGAGCTTGGCAAACTGATTCCTGTTCTGTACCCGGGAGTCAAAGTACCGACAGAGGTGAAAGCGGGCCTCGGTTTGGGTGGTCGTGAAGACCTGGCCGTCATCTTCTTGACCGGCATCCCAGGCCTCAACCAGCCAAAGGGTGTGAAGCCTTCGGAACAGCTTCGTCTCAACACCGCAATTGCCAAGTCGGGCTTCCCGAACGGACGCACACTGAATGACGACGTCATCGACGCTGCGCTGCAAGCAGTTGCGGGAGCGACCGACTTCTCGAAAGAGTTCAAGGTCTTCCCGAACAATGCTCTCGGCGACGGAGTTGACTTCAGTGACCGCGAACTTCTCAACCGTTTCCCGTATGTTGGTTGGCCAGCCGATGGCTACTACTCCTACCCCTCGTCGAACGGTGACCCGCTCGACAACAAGCGATAGGTAACCCAATGACGACCGATGCAAAGTCAACTCATACAACGTCGACCAGCATCGGTCGTCATACCTCGCGCCCCGCAGGGCGCTCCCGTAGAACCAAATCTCTCTTTATCTGCGTACGTATCTTTTGCGCAACCGTTCTTGCGACCATGCTCGCTACTCCTGCGTTTTCGGCAATCGACTCCTCTTCGACCGAGCAACGCATCACCTCTCAGAAGGCGAAAGCCCAACGTCAGCCAAAGGATCCGATGGCATGGATTCTTCTTGGTGACCTGTACATCCGGCGGGCCTTCGAGACCGGCAACCCCCGAATGTATTCCTCCGCCGACGAGGCGCTTGCAAAGGCCTCGTCCTTGACAAGGAATTCTGCAGAACTCCTCACCTCGCGTTCTTCACTCGCCCTCGCTCGGCACGAATTCCCTGCTGCGAGGCAGAGCGCCATCGCCGCACTCAAGATCAATCCCACCTCCTTCCAAGCGCGCTTGAATGCAATCGATGCCAGCATCGAACTCGGTCAGTACGCCGAAGCCGAGGAGCGAGTCCAGGAATTACTCGAACAGCGTGTCGGTGTCGCATCACTGTCACGGCTGTCGTACCTGCGACAGTTGCGCGGCGATCTCACCGGCGCCGAGGCAGCCATGCGATCGGCAGTGGCCTCTGCACCCGATGGATCTATTGATAGGTCCGTGGCCCTGGGGTACCTCGGAGAAATACTTCTCGAGCGCGGTCGAGAACTGCCGGCACGACGCGCGTTCGAAGCCGCAGCTGCGATCAACCCTTCCTCTGTCGTGAGCGCGATCGGTCTCGCCAGTCTCGCTGCAGGGTCACAGGACTACAACGCAGCGGTGAAAATACTAAATACTCTTACTGAACGAGTCCCTACGCCCGGAGCGTTTGGTCTTCAAGCCGACATCGCCCGCGCCGCCGGCAAGCGGAACGACGAACAAGCGGCGAACCAGTTGGTGGATGCGACCGTCGCCCTATTCAAGGCCAACGGTGCGGTGCTCGACTCGGAGCTCGCCATACTTCTCGCCGACCGCGGAAAGTCGGCCGCACCGGCCGCGCTTGAAGTTGCAAAAAAGGCCTACGGCGAGCGTCGGACCATCTTCACTGCCGACGCTTTGGCCTGGGCGTCGTTCCAATCCGGGAAGATCGATGATGCGGTCAAATATGCCAAGGAGGCAACCTCCACCAAGCCTGCGGTTGCCGTGGTTCGCTGGCATGCAGCCGCCATCTTTGCCGCACACGGCGATCGCGCCCTCGCCAAAACCGAACTCGCATCCGCACTCAAGAACCGCTGGTTCTCACCGGCTCAGCAACCCAAAGTGGCTGCGCTCCGTCGCTCTATGGAAATGAAATGAACTCACCAAAGCCCAAGCACGTGTCGACTCGCCGACGCTACGGGATTCGCTCGATTCGTCGTCGGAGCCTGGTGCTCCTGGCACTCCTCAGCGTACTTATCTTTAGCTGGTCATCTCCGGTAAGCGCGCATCCGCTCGGAAACTTCACGACGAACACGGCAACCCATCTCCTGTTCGATTCCAATGGCGTCGAGATCACCTACATAGTCGACATGGCCGAGATACCGGCGCTCCAGGTGCGCCAAGAGCTCGAGGTGCCGAGCGGTCCAGTGCCGGCGTCGACGGGTCAGAAGTGGAGTACGACGGCATGTTCCGACTCCGGCAGGTCGCTCGACCTGCGAGCTGACGGCACCCGCGTCGTTCTACGATCCACCAGCGCTCTCGTGGGATTCCCACGCGGCCAGGCCGGACTCTCCACGCTACGACTGGAGTGTCACTTTCGAGGTGAGTTCACCGTCGATTCCGCCCCGCAAACACTGCAGCTGCAAGACGGCAACTTTCCTGGCCGAATCGGGTGGCGCGAAATCACCGGAGCGGGTACCGGCGTCGAGCTGAAGGGATCGATCTCGGCGGTGTCGCCGAGCAAGTCGCTCACTGCGTACCCAACCGACGCGCTTGCCTCCCCACGCGAGCAAAAGGAGATTTCGTTTCAGATACATCGAGCGGAGAACGCAACGGCGAACACCGCACCCAACGGTGGTCCGTTGGCGACGAGCCAGCGAGGAAACGACGGCCTGACCGAGAGGTTCCAAGGCTTGGTTGCGCAACGCAACATCACTCTCCCGTTCGCCGTAGGAGCGCTGCTCCTCGCCACGTTGCTCGGGGGCATGCATGCGTTGGCACCCGGCCACGGGAAGACGATCATGGCCGCATACGCCGTGAGCCAGCGCGGTACCCGTCGAGACATGATCTCCATCGGCGCCACCGTTGCGCTAACACACACGGTAGGAATCATCATCCTCGGAATACTGGTTTCGGCGACCAGTTCTGTGTCTCCGAGCAGCGTCTTTCGATGGGCGTCCCTCGCGTCGGGTGTACTCGTCTTCGCCGTCGGTCTCGGACTCATCGTGCGTCGTCGCGGTTCCGTGCGTCTTCGTCAAACGCCGAAGGTCAAACATGAACACGGCTTCCACGGCCACGGCCACCACGAACACGGCGACCACGAACACCACGACCACGAACACCACGACCACGAACACGGCGGGCCCAACCACGCCGAGCCCAACGTGCAGGTACATCATCGAGATGCTCGCTTCGTCGTGACCAGTCATGCCCACGGCGGACGCCATCACCGCCACATTCTCCCCGCACCGGGAGTTCGTGTCCGACGGAGCGAACTCATCGTCATGGGCCTTGCCGGCGGAATGGTGCCGAGCCCATCGGCGCTCGTGGTCCTCCTCGGCGCAATTGCGCTCGGTCGGATTCCCTTTGGTATCGCCCTCGTCTGCGCCTACGGCATCGGTCTGGCCGCAACGCTCGTGGCCGCAGGACTGCTGCTTGTCCGATTCGAAGGACGAGCTCGTCGTTGGTCCACAACGCATACGTCGCCCCTCGCTGCGAACTTTCAGATCGCCATCAGCGCCCTGCCATTGCTCTCCGGGTTCGCAATTGCCGGTGCGGGCCTCCTGCTCGTCCTCCGTTCGCTCCAGGCTCTCTAGCTTCCACGCCTGAAGGGATTGCCTTGGCGGCATTTGGTTTCGAATGCTCCCCACCGGGCACAACACCGGCATGACAAACACAGACCAACATGACCCCCTCGACGATAACCGTCCCCCAGGCGCGCATTCGAAAGAAGGCACCCCCGATATTGGGCGCGATGCTCCGTATGACGAGGAACCCGAAGGACCATCCTCTGGCTCGACCGTGGAGACCCCCGACAACGAAAACGGCGATGCCGATACACAACAAGACCAAGAAGAAAACGCCCCGGGCCTCTGGGTTGCCGATCCGGATTCCGGTCCGCCCGTCGAACCGAACGAACCGGGCTGACCGGAACACGAGCTACTCGACGAGCGATCTTCGTCGAACGTTTCAGGTGATCGGCGGCGGGTAACACTTCGGCGTGGACAACGACAGGCAAGACTGCACCGGGCTCGTGATCTTCGGGATCACCGGAGACCTCGCCCGCAAGAAGATCTTTGCTGCGCTGTATGAGCTCGCCGCCGCAAACCTGCTTTCCATCCCGATCATTGGTGTGGGTCGCTCAGACTGGGACGACACGAAACTGCGCAAGGTCGCGCAGACCGCCATCGAAGAAGCACAGGAGAACGACTCACCGCTCGACGGAGCAGTGATGAATCAACTCCTAGCGAATCTGACGTTCGTACAGGGTGAGTACGGCGATGCGGAGCTGTACACCACTCTCGCCGAGCGCTTCGATGCTCGCGCTCTGGTGCTTTGCTACGTGGCGATCCCTCCGACGGTATTCGAAAGTGTGGTTGTCGGAGTAGCGGGCACCACACTCGCGAGCCGGGCTCGATTACTCCTCGAGAAGCCTTTCGGCACCGATCTTGCTTCAGCGCGCGAGCTCATTGAACGAATCCACGAGAGCTTCGACCCGTTGCAGCTGTATGCCGTCGATCACTACTTGCAGAAGGAAGCTCTCCAAAACATTGCCGTGTTCCGCTTTGCGAACTCCGTGTTCGAGCCCCTGTGGAACAGCGAACTCATCGACTCGGTGACGGTAACGCTGGCTGAAGACTTCGGCGTCGAAGGGAGAGTTGGCTTCTTCGACAGCAACGGAACCCTGCGCGACGTCGTGCAAAATCACGCACTTCAGATCGTTGCTGCGCTCGCCATGGAGCCGCCCGTATCTGCTGATCCTGCAGAGGTGCACGAGAAGCGAACAAAGGTGCTCTCCGAGATCGCCCCATTGCAACCGAGCGATGTCACGTTCGGTCAGTACTCGGGCTACCTGACCACGGACGGGGTGGCTCCCGGCTCGCACACCGAAACATTCGTACGCGCACATATGTCTATCAATCATCCGAGATGGCACGGGGTTTCGTGGACGGTCACGGCGGGCAAAGCGTTGGCCGAGACGAAAACGCACGTGGTCGTCACATTCCAAGATCAGTCGGCGGTTCGCTTCATCGCCGACGACTGTCAGCCCGAGCCCAACCAGCTGCTCATCGAGATCAGTCCCAACGAATCGATCGCGTTGGCCATTCAGGC
The DNA here is from genome assembly GCA_031418035.1 of Acidimicrobiia bacterium. Classification (GTDB taxonomy): domain Bacteria; phylum Actinomycetota; class Acidimicrobiia; order Acidimicrobiales; family JANYDT01; genus JANOYY01. Next base: position 12,452 of record JANOWU010000140.1, on the reverse strand, counting down.
GCGCAGCGCAACCATTGATACCGGCACCACCATTGCCAAACTCGTATCGAGCACCGACTACCGAACCGCAGAAACACTCAGTGCCTATGCACGCATGTTTCTCGACGCGGCCACCGGCGACAGAAAAAATTTCGCAAGCCTGGAATCTGTAGAACATGCCTGGCGCATCGTCGACCCGGTGCTTCAACGAACCACGGCACCCCTGCCGTACGAGCGGGGCTCATGGGGTCCGTGACTCGCACCCGGCAGAACAGACAACGACGTCTTTGGCCCGTTCTACCCCTGCTCCGTCTGCGCACTTTCAACGCCTCGTCCTGCCCGTTCAATTGATCGTCGGTCAAGGTAGGCCTGTATCTCGGCGATGGTTTCAACGGGAGCAGACAGGTTCGGACAGTGACCCGTTGCCGCCATGACGACGAATTCGCTATTGACCAGGTTTGCGTGGACGTACTGTCCGACTTCCAAAGGGGCAATGTTGTCGCTTGTCATCTGGAGCACAAGTGCGGGTGTTTTGCACTTCGACAGATCGGAGCGGTTGTCAGCCAAGAACGTCGCTTCAGCCATCTGTCGCGCTATATCTGGATCGTTGCCGCAGAAGACTTTCGCAAGCTCTCCCTGAGCGTCTCCTGGGCTCGGGTCGCCCACGAGAAGGGACGCCATCTGCTGGGACCAGCCCAGAAAGTTCGCCGACAGGAGCGAAAGCAATTCGTCAATGTCGGAGGCGGTGAACCCGCCGCGGTAGTCGACGTCGTCTATGTAACGAGGCGATGCGCCGATGAGCACGAGTGACTCGAACAACTCAGGTCGCGCAACGGCGGCAAGGATCCCGATCATCGCACTCACCGAGTGGCCGACGAAAACGACGTCGACGAGGTTGAGTTCGTCCATGATCTCGAGGACATCGGCGACATAGCCGGACAGCGTCCGATACCGGCGCCGATCGTACGACGATCGATCGGAAAGCCCGAAGCCAATGAAGTCGAACATGACGACCTCATACTGGCTTTCGAAAGAGGGCGCAACAAAACGCCACATCTGCTGATCGCAGCCGAATCCGTGGGCGAAGAGAATGGTGCGGGCCCCGGGGACGCCGGTGACTTGCACGTTGCTACGAGCGCGAGCTGACACCCGGCAATTATCGCTTGTTCGGATCGGCCGTGATGGTCAACGACAGAAGGCAGATGTCGTCTTGATGATCGCCGTTGACGCTCAGCTTCTGTATGAGGGTATCGAGGTCGATGGCCGGGTCGTGTCGAAGCAACTCGATCATTTCCGCGAGGCCCGAGTCCAAGGGACGGTTCCTCGATTCGACCAAACCATCTGTATACAGAACAACGGTGTTTCCAACCGCCATCTGAACACGACTCTCCGTTCGCGGAGTTTCCCCACTGATCCCGAGCAAGGATGATCGACCGCCCCACAGCGCCATGGGACCGTCGGTATCAGTGATCAGAACGGGTGGCGGGTGCCCGGCACACGCGTAACTCAACTCGAGTGTTCGAAGGTCCAGTTCGGCGTAGGCCACCGTCGAAAAGGCAGAGCCGGGGATAGACGAGGAAAAGGCCTCAAGGCGATCGAGAGTTTCGGCCGGACCACCTTCGTCCAGCGCGAAGGCTCGAAGCGCGGTGCGAAGTTGGCTCATCGCCGTAGCGGCGGGAATACCTCGGCCTACGACGTCGCCCACCGCAATGCCAATTCGGTGTTCACCGACGAGGAACGAGTCGAAGTAGTCGCCACCGATCTCGATCTGCTCGCCCCCGGCGGAGTATGCGGAACGAAGCTGCACGGTGTCGTGTTGCGGCAGCGGGCGACCGAGGAGTTCGCGCTGAAGCGACTCTGCGACCCATCGTTCGTGGTCATACAAACGGGCGTTCTCCAGCGAGACGGCCGCCCGGTTCGCGATGTCGGTCAAGTGGGCAATGTGCGCGTCGCTGTACCGTCGGTTGGACTGCGACATCGCCAACAGAAGTGTCGCCACCAACTCTCCTCGGGCCAGCATGGGAAGCCCCACGTACGAACTCGGAGCGAGCGTGCCCAGGAGCTTTCGCGCATGGGGCTCCAACCCGTATCGATCGTAGACGTCGGGCGTGATATCGCTGAGAACCTGAGGTTCGTGCGTCACACGCGCCACCGCGAGCGAATGCGGTTGACTCTCCGGCACCTGCACACTGGTGCGAAGTTCGCGAAGTGTTTCGAGGAGCTCCGGGTTGCAATGCGCAACGGCCAGCACTCTGGGCTCGCCCCCGGGACGTTCGACCGAGGCGAAATCGGCCAACTCGGGGACCAACAGGTCGACCAGGCGTTGGCATCGGCTCTCCAACGACATCGCGTCGTCCAAAGCAGCACTCATCCGCACAAGGAACCCCGCTTCGTGGGCCCGACGGATGGTGTCGTCGTGGAGCTTGGCTACCTCGAGTCCCTTCGCAGTCAGCTCCGCGAACAGGGTTAGAAACGACCTTTCGTCGGCGTCGAACTCGACTCGAGTTTTCAGCGCCACGCATAGCACACCGAAGGTCCGACCGTGGGTGCGCAGCGGGAGGAGAGCCACGCGCTTACTACCCCTCGTGCCGATGTGGTCATGGGTTGATCCATCCGCGCCGTCAGGAACATCTTCGAGAAAGGCCACGGTGCCGGAGCCGACCACATCGATCGCTTCGGGAAAGTTCGTTCGGTTGAGCGTGCGGCCCGCGTGGGCCTCAGGAACAACCACGCCGAACGATTCGCCGACGATGAGTTTTTCGCCCGAGAGTCGTGCGACGAAACCGTGATCGCCTTTCACGCCGTCGAGAATCTCCGTCAACGCGGCAGCTTCGATTTCTTCGACGGTTACGGCAACCGCGAACGCAGAGGTGAGCCGTTGCAGACGCTCAAGTCTCGCTTTTGCTCGATGGGCATCGTTTTCGAACTGCTGACGATCACTGGTGTTCACGAATACGAACATCACCTCGTCGTTGACGCCGTTGCCCTCGTTCCCGTTGCCCTCGTTCCCGATGTTTGCATGGTCATTTGCGTGCTTGTTTGCGGGTTTGAGGATTCGTTTCGCGGAACAGACCGTGAAGATCGTCGTTCCTTCGCTCGATGCAAGCTTCAGCAACACGTCGTTCACGACTCCATGGAGTGCGAGAACCGGTCCAACGTGGGTCTCGAAGTAGATACGACTCCCTCCGGACAGCAAATCCTGAACCAAGGATCGTCCGACGAGGTCCGTTTCCGCGCGGCCGGTCCAGGCCAGAAGCGCCCTGTTGACCCGCCGAATCAGTCCTGTTGCGTCGGTGACAACGTAGGCAACGGGTGCATCCTCGAAAAAAGAATCCGGCATCATATGTTCACTTGGAATGCTCACACGAATCACCGCCGTTGAGAACTGAAACATGGCCAACAGAACGGCAGGACAAGGCGACCCTGCTCCATCGGCGAACTCTACTGCCAATCAAACCAGATCACGTTCGCACTTCCAAGCTTGACCCCTGCGTGCTGAGGTTAGCGAGCCAGAACCCGGCGATTCGCTGACCCGACCCAGATTCAGGAATAATGCGGGATGACCCCTGCCGCCGAGACATCTCCTGGCGCCCGGGCATCCGGCAGTGATTCAGCGGACATTCGGCAATGACCAGCCGAGATTGGGTTCGTCGTTTAACCCAGGTATCACTGTGAGCGCTCAGACGTCCACCGCAGCACCGGCTTCCACCACGGTTCGAACATCACCGGAGTCAGCGAGAAAAGCGTTCCTTGCACTCGTTGCCGCAACCGCATCGATGCTGATGATCAGCTTTGTGACGACAGCCACCAACATCGCCGTGCCCACACTCGAAAAGGCATTCGACGCTCCGCTCTCGTCGGTCTCGTGGGTCGTGACCGCATACAACGTGTGCCAGGTCACCCTCATGCTTGTTGGGGGGCGTCTGGCTGATCGAGTCGGGCGACGTCGTATGTTCCTCACCGGACTCCTCATCTTTTCCCTCGCCGCAGCGGCGTCGGTCGCGGCTCCCAACCTGGGCATGCTGATCGGCGCACGAGTCGTGCAGGCCATCGGGGCCGCACTGGTCCTCCCGGCGTCACTCGTTGCAGTGCTTCCGACGTATCCACCGGAGCGACATGCCTCGATCGTGTCGTTGTGGTCGTCGGTCGGCATGGCCGGTTCGGCGTTCGGTCCGACGCTTTCCTCGATCGTGTTGTCGACAGCCGGGTGGCGCGCCGTCTTTGCGATCGCGATCCCGATCGCAATCAGTGCGCTGTTCCTGGCCTACCGCAACATCCCGGAAAGCCTGCCCGACGTCGAACCCGGGCCGCTCGACGTCATCGGGGCGGCTTCAGGGACGCTGGCGATCGGCGGCTTCACCGTCGCACTTGTACAGGGTCGCGTCTGGGGATGGTCGTCACCGGCGGTCCTTGCGGCCGCCGCGCTCGCCGTCGTTGCCGGGGTCGTGTTCGTCCGACGCTCCCTTGGTCATCCCGAGCCTCTCGTGAACCTCCATGTCTTGGGCGTTCGATCGTTCGTGGTGACGGCCGCTGCTGCGTCGATCTTCGGCGTGGCCGGCGGCGCGACATGGTTTCTGTACCCGCTGTTCATGCGACAGGTGTGGGGGTATTCGATCCTGCGAACCGGGATCGCCATGAGTCCTGGAGCAGTTGTCATGGTCTTCGTCACGCTGGCCAGCGTGCCGGTCGCCGCTCGATTCGGGTACCGGCGCTCGCTGACTGCCGGAGCATTGATCGCGCTGTTCGGGGTCGTGTGGTTGGCTCTCTTCATGCGCCCGGGGAGTAACTACTGGTGGTCGTTCATTCCCGCCACCATGGGTATCGGCATAGGCATGGGCCTGACCGCCGGCCAACTCAACGCTGCAGCGCTACGAGCGGTAACCCCCGACATGCTCGGCGCCGCCAACGGCGCGTACAACACCATCCGATCACTCGGCACCGCACTCGGGGTCGCAATGGCCGCTGCGGTGCTCGGCGTCACAAAGGGAAGCTCCCGTGACTCGGCGTTTGCGCTTGCGTTCGCAATCACCGCGGCGCTGATGGCGCTCGCCCCTCCCCTCATCGCGATCGGGTACCGAGACGAGCGCGTCTAGGAATGCGGAGCGTCACCTGTTACTACGTGTACCTACGATTTGCGCGCGCGATGCGGCCAGCGTTTCACGATGCGGCCACCGTGCGCAACGTTGACCGCCACCTGACACCGTGACCGCACCCTGAGAGATCGCTGGGATTCTCCGGTGTTGTGTCACTTGCCGACTCGGTAGGGTACGGGTCCGGGGCGTACTGATAGGGAGAGCAACGCATGCGACGTCGTCTTCGTGGGATGGGACTACGTCGGCATCTGTGTCGACGAGGGATCGGGGGACTGCTCGCCGTCACGTTCCTCGTCAGTTGCACCACGAACGAGGTCGCGCGTCCTCAACCGGCAGAGACCGCAGCACCGACCGCGGCACCGACCGTTGACGAGACTGCTGACGAGACTGCAGCAGGGACAACCACAGACACAACGACCGACGACGCAACACTGCCCTCGGCACCGGTTGTCCCGGAGGGCGCCGTCAGTGCCGATGTCCAGAAGGCGATCGACCGACTCGTGCCATCGCTGCAAGAGGATGCGCTCGACGCCAATGCCCTCGATACCCTCGCCGGTTCCGGTGATGCACGACTGGCGTGGATCTTGTCCGACGTCATGCGCTTCAGCAGCGCGAACGATCACGGCAAACTCAGCCGCGCCTTCACCGAGCTCACCGCAGCAACGTTGCCGGGAACGGACGATGTGTGGCGGCAGGCGACCGATCTCCTGATCGCGTGGGATACACCAGCGCCCGTCGACTATCTCCGCTTCAAGTCAAGCCTGTTTCTTGCGCTGGAGCCTCGGTGGGACAGCATCTTCACCGACGCCAACGCCGACATCGACTGGCGGTTCTTGAGTTGGGGTGGCGTGCTCCCCGACGACCGACCGCTCGGCGATGGCAGCCGATGCATTCGCGGGTGCATCCCCGCCTTGGATGACCCTCCGCTGACGTCGGCAAGCATGGGCGACTGGTATCCCGACGACCGCTACGTCTTCGGCATCACCGTCGGCCAAGAACACGTGGCTCTCCCGAAGAACATCATGGAGGTACACGAGATGGTGAACCTCACGATCGGCGATCGTCGCGTCGCGATTCCGTACTGCACACTCTGCGGTTCCGCGCAGGCCTTCTTCACCGACCGCGTGAAGGGTGCGACGCGTCCGTTGGTGTTGCGAACGAGCGGCCTGCTGTCGCTGTCGAACAAGGTGATGTACGACCTCGACACTGGCTCTGCGTTCGACACGTTCGCGGGTCGCGCCGTGTCGGGGCCGTTGCACGACGCCCGCGTAACCCTGCCGATGCTGACCACGGTCGTCGCGCGGTGGGGTGATTGGCGTCGAGCGCATCCTGACACCCGCATCATCGCCCGCGACGGCGGCGTCGACGAGAGCTACCCGCTCGACCCCCTCCAGGGTCGAGACGACAACGGCCCCATCTTCCCCATCCGCCGAAGCGACTCGCGTCTCGGTGTCCACACGCAGGTCTTGGGCGTTGTTGCCCCGGATGGTACGACCATCGCGTTCGCGGTCGACGCGGCCCGCACCGCGCTCGCCGACGGCAAGATAGTACGTGCACGTGGAGTCACGCTCACCGCTGATGGTGGTGGCCTGCGCGCCATGGCCGACGGTGCCGAGATCGCGACTCATCAAGCGTTCTGGTTTGCGTGGGCCCAATTCCATCCTGGTACAGAAGTGTGGACTGCGCCGGGCTGATTCCGCCCCGATCAGCTGTTGGCACCACCGTGCCAAGTTGGCGCCACCGTGCGTCGCTGTGGCGCACATCTTGGCGCTGTGGTGCCAATCTTTCGATCGGAGCCTCCCCCTCGCTTCGAGCAAACTGGCCAAACAAGCTAGCTACACGTACCATAACCACGGCTTTCGTCCGTTCAGACGCCGGCTTCTGTCATGCCCACAATCAATTCTCCGGTGGGCGGCGTCAAAGAGTCTGTATCGCTCGCCCGGCCATTCGTCGCCGAGGCATGAGGTCCGTGAGCGCGTGCTCCCAACGTTGGCTCTGACTGTCTGAAAACCGCCAGGCTTTCGGGGTTTCGTCGAGCACACTGGTTGGCGTGACTTTGACCACGGATCCCACCGCCACGACGCCCGACGCAACCTCGCGTCGAGCACGTAGGCCCGGTGGGTACTCGGGGCTGCTGGCTGGCGTCGGGGCATACGGCATATGGGGACTGTTTCCCCTGTACTTTCGCGAGCTCCGTGGGATCTCGTCGTGGGAAATCGCAGGGCTTCGCGTGGTGGCGACAACAGTGGCCACCTGGGCGTTCCTCGCCGTGAAGAGAGACTTCGGCTGGGTACGCGGGGCGCTCCGACGAGGTGTCCGCGGACGACTCGTCCTTGCTGGTTTCGCAATCGCATCCAACTGGTTGATCTATGTCTGGGCCGTGGCGAATGGCCATGTCGTCGACGCCGCCATCGGCTACTACATCAACCCGCTCGTCACGGTCGCTGTCGGTGTTGTCGTGTTGCACGAACGGCTTGCGAAACTCCAGAAGATCGCGCTTGCGTTTGGGGCAGCGTCAGTGTGTGTACTTAGCTTTGCGTATGGGAAAGTCCCTTGGATTGCGCTCGGGCTGGCCCTGACATTCGCCGCATACGGATACCTGAAGAAGACGACCGGACTCCAACCAATCCAATCGTTGGCAGCGGAGACCACCGCCCTCCTACCGTTTGCCGTCGTCGGACTCGGTCTGATCGCGAGGTTCGACCGACTCGATTCACTCCAGGCACCGACCAAGGCCAAGTTCTTCCTGCTCGTCATCGGTGTCGTAACCGCGGTGCCGCTCGTCATGTTCGGCATGGCCGCCGCAAAGATTCCTCTCGCCCAAGTTGGCCTTCTGCAATACATCGCTCCGACGATGGTCATGTTCTGCGGCGTGGCGCTCCTCAACGAACACGTATCGGGGGAACGATTCGTCGGCGTCTTGTTCGTGTGGGCCGCCCTCGTGCTCCTCGCGGTCGATGCGGTGACGAAAGGCGACGCCCGGAGTCATTCTCGGTCGTAGCGTCAGATCGAGTCGACCGTCGATGTGACGCTTCGATCGGCAGATGTTCCTAGGCGGTGGCCCCGCCGTCGACGACCAGAATATGACCGGTCACGAACTCGGCGAGGTCGGAACAGAGAAACAGCGCGGCACGGGCGATGTGGTCAGGCCGACCACCGATGCGCAACGGGTTGGCGGCGATGACCTTTTCGATATCGAGCCCGCTGGCCTTCAACGGTTCGAGCTGGGCTTGGACACCTGGCGTGTCGATGACACCCGGTGCAATCGCGTTGACTCGAATGCCGCGTGGACCGAGCTCGCAGGCAAAAGCTCGCGTCATGCCAACGACCGCCGCTTTGGAAACCGTATACGCGCTTATGTTTGCGCCACCGCGTATCGCCGCGATCGACGCCAGGTTCACGATGCTCCCGCCACGAGTCATGTACCGACTGGCGTCGCGAGCCGCCGAATACTGTGCTCGCACGTTGACCTGGAGCATCCGCTCCACGAACTCGTCGGTGACGGCGTCGATCGCGCCGGTCGTCGGAAAGATGCCCGCATTGTTCACCAAGATGTCGAGCGCATCATCGCCCGCCGCGACCGCAACGGCATCCGATAGCTGCGCGGCGTCGGTGATGTCGCACGACACGTAGTCCGCCGAGAGACCCCGTGCCACGAACCCCGCAGCGGTGTCGCGACCGGCCGGGTCGGGATCGGCAATGGTCACGTGCGCGCCCGCTTGGGCGAGTCTTTCGGCGATCGCTGCGCCGATGCCCTTTGCTGCGCCCGTGATCAGTGACCGCTTGCCGGTGAGGTCCACAAGCTGGCTGTTGGAAGGTTGGTCGGTCATAGGGTGCGACTTTAACTTCCGTCGGCGAGCGACCCCAGTCCGCCAGGCGTACCCCGCTGCGAATTCCGCTGGTCCCTCAGGCTTGACAGCTCGAACGGGCAGAACAGCTCGAACGGGTGACGGTGGCAGAACGGGGCGGAGCGACGCGGGCAGGAGCGACGGGGGTCAGCTGCCGAGGTAGCTGCTCTCCAAGAGACCCAGATTTGCGCGGAGGTAGTCGGCGGTGCCCTCGAGAACGAGGTTCCCGTGGTTCAGCACGTACGCACGATCGGCGACCTCGAACGCGAGGTGCACGTGCTGTTCCACCAGCAAGATCCCGGTCCCGGTCTTGGTGGCAATCTCGCGTAGCACCGGCAGCAGCCGTTCCACGATGATCGGCGCGAGCCCGAGGCTCATCTCATCCACCATCAGCAGCTTCGGACGAAGCGTAAGTGCACGTGCCATTGCCAGCATCTGCTGCTCGCCACCCGACAGCAGACCAGCCCGACGATCCATCAGCGCTTCGAGCGCGGGAAAGTAGCTCAGCGCCTCGGCGAGTGCCGTCGATCCACGTGTGGCCTTCAACCGGAGGTTCTCTCGAACAGTGAGCTGAAAGAACAGGCTGCGGTCCTCGGGCACATGAGCGAGACCTTCACGAGCCAAATGATGGGCCCGACGCCCCTTTATCGACCGACCGAAAAGGGCGATCTCACCGCCCAGAATGGGATTCATCGCCGACACCGTGAGCAGCGTCGTGGTCTTGCCTGCACCGTTGGGCCCCAACAATGCGACGACCTCGCCCTCATTGACGTGAAGATCGATTCCGCGCACGACAGACACACCGTTGTATCCCGTCGACAGCGATTTCAGTTCGAGCAGGCTCATCGATTCTCGCTCACGTGAAGGTCGTCCTTCGCGTCGTGGTTGGCCTTGCCGAGATACGCCTCGATGACCCTCGGATCCTTCTTGATCTCCGTGGGTGTACCTTCGGCGATCTTCATGCCGAACTCGATGACGTAGATGTAGTCGCAGATGTTCAACACGAGGCCCATGTCATGGTCGACCAGAAAAATGCTTGTGCCAGCGTCGACGATCGAGCGAATGCTCATGCCGAGTTGAATGCTCTCCTGCGTATCCAATCCCGCGGCCGGTTCGTCCATGCACAACAGCTTCGGGCCCGTCGCCAAGGCACGCGCTGCGGATACCAACTTGCGTTGGCCCTGACTGATCTCGTTGGGTCGCTTCTTCGCAAGATCACCGATGCCCAGCACGTCCAACGCGGCCTCGACGCTCCTGCGCTCACGATTTCGGCTCGGCCTCACGATGTCCAACAAGAAGTTCTTCGCCGTCTGCTTGTCGGCTGCGACGAAGAGGTTCTCCTCGATGGTCAGATCGTCGAACAACTCGAGCGACTGCCACGTCCGACCGAGTCCCAGGGCCGCTCGTTTGTGCACGGGGAGTTTTGTTATGTCATGCCCATCGAAGACGATTCGACCCGTGGTTGGGACGAACCCAGTCACCCCGTCGATGAAGGTCGTTTTACCGGCCCCGTTTGGGCCGATCAACCCGACGAGCGAGCCTTCCGCAACGGCGAAGTCAACCTGATTGACAGCCCGCAGACCTCCGAAGGTGACCGACATCGATTCGGTTCGTAGCAAACTCATTTCGCGTTCACCGTAAGTGCACTTATATTCGAGACAGAATCAACGGCGTTGCGTTCCTTCTTGAGTCGCTTCTCTGCGGCCTGGGCCCGAAACGCGCCCGCAATGCCCTCGGGGTTTTGAATGGCCGTGAAAATGAGCAGCACTCCTCCGATGTAGAACTCCCATTTCCCGAGAGAACCGACAACCCGTGTCATGGTGAAGAAGGCGACGCCCGATGATGCAACGATTCCCGATGCGACGGCACCGCTCACACTGGTGATGCCACCCAGGTAGGCCACCGCGAGCGCGGCGAGGGAAGCAATAGTCCCGTAGGAGACGTCGGACACGGAACCGAACCGGTAACCGATGAGGCACCCGCCGATACCAGCGATGAACGACGACACCGCGAAGACCATCATCTTTCCGTTTGCCACGTTGATGCCGATCGCACTCGCGGCGCGCTCGTTGGAACGAATCGCAAGCATTCGCCGACCGGTCGCGCTCTTGCGCACGTTGGCGACGAGCACGCACAGAATGAGCACCACGACCACGAGGAAGACACCGAAGATCGGTCTCGATGATTTGTTGCCGAGTATCAAGCCGAAGTCCCACCCACCGATCTTCGGATTCGGAACCTTGGCTCCCGCCGTCTTGGTGTCGCCGATGAAGTCGGGGTTCTTGAACAAGAACTCCGCGACGGCGAGGCCGCCGGCGAGCGTGATGATCGCTAGGTTCGTTCCTCGAACACGCAATGCGGGAAGCCCGACGAGGAGACCGAACGCGGTCGCGACCAATGCGGCGAGGAGCGGGGCGATTGGGAACGGTATCTCCCATCGGACCGCCAACTTCGACAGGGTGAACCCCGCCACCCCGGCGAACGCCATCTGCGCCAACGAGGTCTGGCCACCGAAGCCGGTCAGAACTACCAACGAGAGCGCGAACACGATCGCGATAAGCGTCGTCATGATCGCATTGCGCCACAGGGGACCGAGGAACAACAACCCCGCGACCGCCGCTGCGGCCGGCATCAATGCGGTGAACGGCGTCATCCTCACCGGGGGAACTGCCGGAAGCTTCCAGTTGTTGACGGCACCTCGGTCGGGTAGACGTTCGCCCATCACCACCATCGAGATGATGATCACGATGAAGGGAAGGCCTTCACGGGCTCCGTACTTAGGGAACCACGTGAGGTCGTTCTGGAGCTTCGTGAACACCGATTGGATCATGCCGATCGCGATGCCGACGGCGACGGTCGGAAGCGGTCTCTTAAACTCGCCGATCAAAGCCGCACCCACAGCAGGAATCAGGTAGGCGAAGGTCAGCACCGTGGTGTTGAGGGCGATCATCGGCGCCGCGAGGATGGCCACAAAACCGCCGATCACCGAGGCGATCACGAAGCTTGCGCCGGCCATCAGATCCGGTGAGAAGCCGAGCAGAACGGCTCCCTTCTCGTTCTCGGCCGCAGCGCGGGTGATCATGCCGATGCGGGTGAAGCGAAAGGTTGCCCACAACGCAACGGCCATGACCAGAACGATGAAGGCGAGCCACAAACCATCGCGCGGTACCGTCAGACCAGAAGCAATCGATACGGGGTCCCTCGGAAGGATGCTCGGGACACGAAAAACGGTGGTGTCCCCGAAACGGCCCCGAACGAGATCCATGAGCAAGATCACCAACCCGACGCTCGCCACGACACGGGCGAGCGCAGGGGCTTTTCGGAGCGGCCGGAACACCAGCAGATAGACGATGAGTCCTAACGCCGCAGCCGTCAACATGGCAAGAAAGAACGCCCACCGGAACCCGACGTCGCCACCACCGAAGTGGTAACGCGCCGGGAGCCCGGGAACAGGAAAGGGGTATGCGCCCTTTCGAAGGTCGCCGTAGACAAACGCCGTCCACATTGCAATGCCGCCATAGGCGAAGTTCAC
>JANOWU010000139.1:0-55737 GCA_031418035.1 Acidimicrobiia bacterium | reverse complement strand
GAGCTCGGCTTGAGTGAGCCCGGCGTCGGTTCGGACTCGGTGCACGAGAGCTCGGAATGCGGAGATCCGCGCTTCGTCGTCGTACGCGGCCTGTGCCCGTTCGGTGAGTGGAGTCGTCGCCTTGAGTTCGGTCCAGCTGGTTCGCTTGGTCGTGTCGTTTCCTGTTCGAGGTGTTGCTCGTCGATGCAACGTTGGTATGCGCGCATGGCACGCGCGATCTCTCGTTGTTCTCGTCGCTGGGTCGTGGCGAAGACGGTCAGGAGGACGATTCGTCTTCCCGTGGCGATCCAGTAGGTGACGCGGATGTTGCGCCCGTGAAGCATGAAGCGCAGTTCGCGTTCCGGACGTTGTAGATGTCGAGTCAAAGGGTTCGTCGAGGAGGGGCCGTGCTCGGCGAGTCGATCGATGTGGAATCTGACGCGGGCTGCCACTCGCCGGCGCGATAGTCAGTGCGCTGACGAAAGGTCACGCAGGTACGCGCGCATACGGAATTGTTCTTCAAGTGTTCTTAGAAGGCGATACTGGCCGGACTCGGCGACACTGTACGGACGCGCTACTGCACGACACGGCAGGGCCGACACGAGCCCGAATGCCTGGGGTCAAGAGGTCCTCGGTTCAATCTCGCCCAGCCCACCTTTGTGATGTCCCGGTCGACGTCGTGAAAAATCGATAAGTGAATACCGGGCACTCCGTGAGCGCGGTCAGGCGTTCAGGATTGATTGTAGACAAAATGTTGCAGGTGGGCATTGGCCTTGACGCGTCTGCACTTCTTGTTTCGGTGGCGGTTGCGTCGGGAGGCGCTACGGATCCGTGGTTTAAGCGGATCGGTGTTGTCCGGTGGATGAGTCGGAAGAACATGCGACGCCGCCCGGTGACGGACACAGATTGGCTGTCCCCGTGCGGCAGACACGACTTTCGAGCGATCTATGCGCCCTGGCGCGCCGGGGTGTCTCGCACCGTCACGACGTTCTGGAGTCGGAACGATCCATCGTCGGCGATCCGGGCCACGTCGAGTTCGATCGTCCGCTCCTCGCCGTCGAACGTGAGCCGCCCGATGTTGTTCTCGAAGACGATCGTTTCGCCGAGCTGCCAACTCAGCAAGCTCGCTTCCCGCCGACCATGGCGCAGCAGGCGGGCACCCAGCCAGCGCCCGCCCCGGGTTATGGCGAACTTCATCAGAAGTTGATCGCGCCGCTTGAGATCGTTGCGGAGAGGGGAGCAGATGGCCTGGCGCACGTTGGCACTGCCAGTCTCCGGAAGCTCGACCCCGACCACGCATGACAGGTGGATGTCACCCGAGCAGATCGTCAGTGTCGCCGGCGCATCGACGCCGCGCTCGGCCGACGCGACGTCGACGATTAGACGTTCCATCTTCCGGAAGGACCGGTCGAACGCCGCCCAGTGTTCGAGGTCGAGCGCGCGGCGGAGTCGCTCGCCGAGTCGTGCAACCAGCCCACCCCGGACGCCGTCAGTGATCGCCTCGTTCCACTGTTGGAGACCATGAAGCCCTCCTGGCGCGAACACCGGTAACGAGGTCGCAATCACCACGTGCGCAGCCGGCTCCATTGCTCGTTCGACGATCCAGTTCCACTCGTCAGCGTCCACCATCTCGCGCTGCCGCGGGGCCAAGACCCGGCCGTTGCGGGAGTCGATCATTATGAGATGGGTCTGTCCGATGTGTCGGTCGAAGCTGAACTGGTACCCACCTGGGATCGGGGTGAAGTTCTCCGAAGACAGAGCCCATCGGCGGAGATAATCGGTGGCGTCACCCATCTCCGTGACCGCATCGAGCATGCCTTCCTCGGCGAGTCGTTTGGCGGACAGGTTGCCGAGGTGCTGGTAGATCCAGTACGAGACCAGACCACCGATGACGTGCTCGGACCACCAGGGCTCCTGGCGGACTGACTCCACCCACGCCATCGAGATGTTCCAGTCGTCGATCATGTCGTGGTCGTCGAAGATCATCATCGACGGAACACACGACAGCACCCACCTCTCGATGTCGGGTGTCCACGCTTCGTGGTAGAGCCAGGTGTACTCCTCGAAGTCGGCGACCACACGGTCAGGGGGATTGTCGGTCCGTCCGGTCGTCCTCCGGTAATCCATGCGGCGTGAGGCACTAGGCGACGATTCGTCCGCGTATACCTGGTCGCCAAGCAGCAGCAGGAGATCGGGCCATGCTGAAGGGTCCTGCCGGAGCATCTCCGCTCCCAACGCTCTGAGGCTGTCCACCCCGCACCCCAGCTTGTGCTGGTCGGGGCGAAGGGTGTAGGGCTCGACGTGAGGCGCGGCCATCCGGCAGGACCCGAAGCGGATCGAGTGGAACTCGCCGTTGACAAGGGTGCGGATCGTCGGGTGGGGGAACGGATAGTCCGGCGGCGGCCATGCGGCAAGGCCGTCGATCGACACCGTGTAGGGGATCGTCGCGCCCTGCGGCAGGTCGACGAGCACCAGCAGTGCGTAGTGGTGGCTCGCCACGGAGAAAGTCTTCGCCGTCACCCCAACCGCAGAGACGGTGCAGGGAGCGTCGGTTTCGACCCAGATGGTTGCAGTCGAGCCACTCACGTACCGCAGCAGCGGCCCGAGGACGATGGATGCAGCGCTGCGTTGGGGGTGAGGTTCGTTCGACATCAGAGGAGATCAGCATGGCAGAGCATCCGGCATCGTCGGTAGTCGACCTGGCCATTTGCGCGTCATCGGGCATCTTCAGGTCCTTGTGACGGTACCTTGACCTGCAGTGCCGCAGGCTCGATGCCGTACTCGAGGACCGTGACCGGATCTCGGACCTCACCGTCGAGTTCGTACTCCACGGGCCGCGAGAGAGTCACGACGAATCGGGTGCCGCTGCTCCGGAACACGAGGTGGGGTGGCTGGGGCAGATGCCGCGCGAAACGCCACAGCACCGAGGCCCACTGCCGAATCGATCTTGCACACAACACTGCGACGTCGAGCCGTCCGTCGTCAGGTTCGGCATCCGGGAAGACCTCCAGCCCGCCACTGACCCGACCGCAATTCGCCACCAGAACCATGACGGTCGAACCCTTCCACGCCTCGGCGCCGTCGACGGACACTGTTGCGTCGAACGGGGAAATGCGAAGGTTGCGCACTGCTGACAGCACGTAGGCAGCCGTTCCGAACCGACGCTTCAGCGTGGGGTTGGCGTCGCGGATCATCAGGGCATCGAACCCGACTCCGGACATCACTGCGAACCGCTCGCCGTTGACCGTTCCCACATCCAGGGGCCGCGTCTCACCGGTCAGCGCCGTCTCGACACTGTCGACGCCCTTTTCGATGCCGAGGTTACCGGCAAGCAGGTTGCCAGTGCCGAGCGGAACGATTCCCAGTGCACTGTCTGTTCCGGCAACTGACTCGATCACGGCCCGCACGGTGCCGTCGCCGCCTGCTACGACGATCGTGCCCACTCCTTCGCTCGCGGCTGCGGCCGCCTGTCCCTCGCCGGGATCATCTTCGGTGGTCGGTCGCATCTGGAAATCGGTTTCGAAGCGCTCGACCTCCTCCGCAAGATCTTCACCGTTCTGTGACGAACCGCTCTTCGGGTTGGCGATGACCACGGCTTTGGGTGCTGATCCGTCGTCCTTCACGGCGCTCATCCGACGCCCGCCTGGGCACGGACCGGCTCGGACAATGCGACGGTTTCCTGATCCGATCCTCGCCCGTCTCCTTCGTGATGGGAGGCGATAATCCAGGCGACCACGGCGACGGAGATCAGTCCGAGTACCGCACCTGCGCCGATGTCGGTCAGGTGGTGCATCCCTCGGTAGAACCGGGAGAAGCCGACGACTACTGGAGCCGCCGTCGCGAGAGCCACGGCGAGCACGCGCACGATGGAACGGCGGGAGTGCCAGAAGGCGACGACGGCGAAGGCCGTATACGCGGCGGCTGCTGCAGTGTGTCCTGACGGGAAACTGCTGTCGACCGGTGAACTCTCCATGCGTAGACCCTCGGGGCGCGGGCGCTTCACTATGAGCGTGGTGGTCAGGAACACCGCGGCCTCGAGACCGAGCGACACGACAGTGAGGACCACGTCACGCCATCGGCGGTAGACGGCGAACAGAATGGAGGTCGCGATCGCAGTGGCGATGACCTTGGGCAGCGTGCCTGCGATTTCCGATCCCCACCATGTCCAACGGTCCCAGTCGGGCGTGCGTTGCGCAGCGATGCGCTCGTTGGCACGCTGGTCCGCGTCGAGCAGCCCCGGGAACCTCTTGAGGAATTTCCCGAAGGCGACGAAAACGGTGGTGAGCACGAAGTACGCGCCCACGAGCCGCACCACGTCTTCACGCCGGATCTGCCGGATGACCCCTCCGTTCGTCGTGCGGGCGGGGGCGGTCATCGCGGTGCTCATGTTGGTTTGTCCTTCCGTGGGATGGATGCGCCGAGCGGACCATCCGCCTGCGCCGTGCGGTCCTGTTCCTGTCTGCCCTGCTGGCTCTCGCTGGTCTTCTTGTTGCTGGTCTTCGTGTTGCTGGTCTTCTTGTTGCTGGTCTTGGTGTTGCTCGTCTTCGTGTTGTTCGTTTTCGTGTTGTTGGTTTTGGTGTTGTTGGTCTTGGTGTTGTTGGTCTTGGTGTGGCCGGCCTTGTCCGGGCCCGGTGCAGACGGCACCGTCGCATCTGCCGACTGTGGGGCGGTGGACATCGCCGATCGGAGCCGGGCGCGGACCGCTTCCGGGTCGACGTCGTCGGACAGTGCTGGGTAGCGGGGGTCGATCCCTTCCATCACTGCACATAGCAAGGAGCCGACTGCCCAGTTCCGGATGGCTCGATCGTCCGACGGGACCACGAACCACGGGGCCTCCGGCGTGCTCGTCGCCTCGATGGCCGCTGCCTGCGCAAGGTGGAGTTCAACCCAACGCTCACGTGTCTCGAGGTCGTCGAGGCGAAACTTCCAGTGCTTGTCGTGTCGACGAAGTCGTCGTTCGAACCGGGCCGCCTGCTCCTCGTGGGAGATCTGCAGCAGCACCTTCAACACCACGGTGCCCTGCTCGGCCAATGTGCGCTCGAACCGAACAATGTCGCGAGCGGCCTTGCGTGAAGCGCGGAGCCCGGCGGGGGTACCGGCAAGCTGCGGCACGATCGCATCCTCGTAGTGCGAGCGGTCGAAGAATGCGACGTGACCGGGTTCGGGCAGCTCGCGCCGGATACGAGCGAGGAACGGCTCCCGTGCTTCGGACGGGGTCGGCGCCTTGAACGACGCAACCCGGACACTCGAGGGGTCGAGCCCGGAGGCAACGTGGCGGATGGTACTGCTCTTGCCCGACCCGTCGATACCTTGCAACACCACCAGGACGCTGTGGGCCTCCTCCGCCCGCAGGCGGTCCTGCAGCTCGATAAGGGCAGGCACAACGTCGTTGCGGAGATCCGCTCTTGCTCGTTTCGATTTCACCCCCATCGACACGACCGTCGACGCAAGGTCGGTGGATGTCCCGCGGAGCACCAGGTCGATGGAAGTCCCTGGTGTCACCACGGTCGCCCGACCGGCCTTGGTGTCCGTGGCTCGAGCGATGGCCCGCACGACCGCGGAGGGTGCTTCGCCTCTACGGGACGAGCCCTCAGGGCTGTCTGATCCCGTGGTGGTTGGGCGGCAGTCTCGATCAGTCATTGTTGGACACCACCGATGGCTCGTGCCGTGATCGAAGAGGGATGGGAATATCGGGCCCAGGAGGGCTGGAGTCGGACTGAGCGGCGGCAAGCGCTGCCGGCAGACCGAACACGAGGAGGCGGCCACCGAATACCACGGTCACCAGGCTGAACCAGGTCCATCCCGTCACAACCCCGGCGATGACATCGGTGAGCCAGTGCACGCCGAGCAAGACGCGAGACGTCGCCACTGCGACGGTGATCGCGAACGCGGTGACGGCTCCGGCAATGCGTCGTCTCCTGGACTGGCGCCGCAGCAGCACGAGCATGATCGCCGCCCACGCAGCAGCAG
This sequence comes from Acidimicrobiia bacterium, assembly GCA_031418035.1. Classification (GTDB taxonomy): domain Bacteria; phylum Actinomycetota; class Acidimicrobiia; order Acidimicrobiales; family JANYDT01; genus JANOYY01. The sequence goes on along the minus strand of JANOWU010000139.1, from coordinate 49,788 downwards.
CTGCAGCACTGTGGCCAGAAGGGAACGACGAACCTGAGGGTTCTGTCAGCCGCAAAACCGACGGGCGTTCACGACCCACGAGCAACTTGAGGAGGTTGTTGAGCGCCATCACGCCGAACCCCACGGTCAGGACATAAGCAAGTGCCGTCCAGCTCCCGTCGCGCTTCTTGATGATCAGGCCGACCACGACCATCAACAGCAGCAGCACCCCGGACGCACCGAGTTGCGTTACCCACGTCAGCACGTCGACGGCGAAGGGGGTTGCGTGCTCGCTCCCCCATTCGGCAGCCGAACGGTCCCAGCGGGCGAAGCCGCGGTCGCGGTCGATCGTGTTAAAGATCCAGCCGACGATGGCCGCGGCCGTGACCACGACCCCGAAAACGGCGACCAGCGCCGAGCCGCCAGCCACTCGCCGGTCAACGTGTCGGAGCAGGTCGCGCAGCCGCTCTGGGGCGTGGGCGACGAACCAATGTTCTGCGCGCTCTTTGTCCAGTGGGCGGTGGCGTCGAGAGTCGACCCCCATCCACAGCAGGGTTGCGATTCCCACGCCGAGAAAGGTCGCGATCAGCACGGCCAGCGTCATTGCTCAGACCTCCAGCTTCTGATGGCGGGCGGAAACGGCACAGAAGATGCCGTAGGCGACGAGCCCGGCACCGCACAGCCAAACGATCGCCCGGCCTCGATCGTGACTAGCCACGGCTCGCAGCGAGCCGTCGAACCCTCTGACCTCGGAGCTGTCTCCCCGCCACGCAGCCACTGCGAAGTAGTAGCCGACAGCGGCGGTCGCCACTCCGCGGCTGATCCAGCCGAACGTCCCGGTTACGTCGATGGCGAGCGCCTCCGACGGCTTGAGCCCTGAGCGTGAGAGGTCATCCCAGAACGAGCGCATGAAACCCTTTTTGATGACGAAGTACACGCCGATGCCGAGGATGAGCGCCCCGATCGTTGCCAAACCGAGGCGACCCCAGTCAGTGGCCAGGAGACTCGATGCCCGTTCCATGGAGTTGGAGTCCTCCGGTTGCACTCCGGCGCGTGCAGCCATGGCTGCCGTGTAAGCCAGAAAGGCGTAGAACACCGCACTGAACACGTAGCCGATCCGGTCAGCCCAGTCGGCGAGTTCAGTCCCTCTCACGAGCAGTGCGCTCAAGATGCGCCACGTCCCATAGAGGGCAAGGCCGACCGCGAGAGCAAGGAGAAGCCATCTCTGCCCGCCGGCGCCACCGACCTGGCCGAGTGCCCCCTCGGGCGAGGCATCGTCGGCTGTCGTTTTCCCGCGACCGATGGTGAATGCCGTCGTCCCCATCAAGGCGTACACGACTCCCTTCGCCGCCCACCCGACCCGAGCCACGGCCGCGATCCATCCGTGCCGTGCAACTGCGTCGGCCACCTTGTCCCCGGTCGCCTGGACTGCGCCGTTCGAACAGTCATGCCCGCCAACGCCCGTGGCCCCGGTCGCCTGGACTGCGCTGTTCGCACAGTCATCCCCAACAACGCAGGTGATCCCGGGCTGGGTCGCTTTGGCCCATGGGAAGGAACTCCGGCTCGGCGAAACACGAATGTTCGACGGGATTTTCATGCGGACGCAATACCACTCCCATGGCGTGGCTAAACACGCGACAGCAGCCTTTTCGTTTCGGCCCTGCCAGACCCAGCGGTCGTATCAGCGAAAACAAGCTCAGTGAGTCCTCGCACGTTTGACGGTGCCGCTGGCGGGGAATGGACCCGACCATCGTGGAGTCGCAGACCTTCCGCTGCCTTAATGTGAGGGACTGGCTCAATGTGGGCGAGGGGCTTCGCAGGCTCTCCCAATGAGCGATACATCGAACGAAGCGATACACCGAACGAGAGGAAACCGCAGTGTCCACCGATTGCAAGCGAGACCGTCCTCCTTGGCCTCGTGGAAATAGCGAGACCAGCCCGACCTCGGAACCGTCAGGCTGCCCGGTGGGTCGGGCACTGGCTGGGCGGAGCGTGCCGATATGCGCCCCTAACGTGATTTTTGTTCTCCGCTGGGGTCCAAACACCGCGTCTCGCGCCGCACGCCCGACAGGGTGACCTGAATGGATCTGCACGATGGCACGCCCTTCTGGCCCAGGCGTGATGGGATCCTTGCAGTCCATCCGCCGCTCGATACGGACATCGGGTGCGACGTTGTCGTGGTCGGCGGAGGCATCACCGGTTCGCTGATCGCGCTTGAACTGACTCGGCGTGGGCTCGACACGGTCGTCATCGACCGGCGCGACACCGGTGGTGGCAGCACGTCAGCGAGCACCTCGATGCTGCAGTACGAGATCGACGAGCTCCTCGTCGACCTGTCCGCAGCCATCGGTGTCGAATCGGCTGTCACGGCCTATAGCGAATGCAACCGTGGAATCGAGCTGGTTGAGCGGGCCACGCAGACGGTCGGACAGAACTGCGGGTTCCGTCGCTCGCCCAGTGTCTTCATGGCCATCAAGCGACGTGATCTGACGATCCTCCAGCGTGAGATGGAAGCACGCGCCGAAGCGGGGTTCCAAGTCGAGTGGCTCGACGAGAGTGCCCTCTTCAACCGTTGGGGACTCGTCGGGCTGGCCGCCGTCGAATCGTCGTCGGGTGCGTCGGTCGACCCGTACGCCCTCTGCAACTACGCCCTGGCCACATCGGAGCGCCGGGGCGCACGCATCTTCGATCGCACGGAGGCTGTCGAGTTCGAATTCACCGCACGTCGCGCCGCCGTCAAGACCTCGCGTGCACATACGATCCGCTGCAAGAACGTGGTGTTCGCAACCGGATACGAGGTGCGCTCGCTCCTGCCTGAGCTCCCCTTCGCGCTGCACAGCTCGTTCGCCCTCGTCACCGAGCCGGTGCCTGCCCTCGACCGGCGCTATCCGGACGGACTTCTGTTCTGGGACTACGACGATCCGTACATCTACGGCCGCACCACCGATGACGGTCGGATCCTCATCGGTGGGAAGGACGAGGCGTATCGGGACCCGCTCCGTCGACGCCGGGCCCTGCGCACCAAGACGAGGGCACTCCACGCAGCGCTGGGAAAACGGCTGCCCGGAATCGGCCCCACCGACGTCGCGTTCTCGTGGTGCGGGACCTTCGCGGAGACGCCCGACGGGCTGGCCTACATCGGCGGACATTCGCAGCTGCCCCGCTGCCAGTTCGCGCTCGGCTTCGGGGGCAACGGGATCACGTACAGCGCGCTTGCTGCCCAGTACATCGCTGACGTTCTCGACGGCTCAGGACCTGACCCGCGGGCCGCATGCTTCACTCTCGAACGTCCCGTCGTCAGGCCGAGCTGAGCGGACCGTCTCTTGGTGGATGCCCCCACGCCGGCAGGGACGAGTTATTGATGAGCTCGCTGCCTGCGGCTCTTCGGACAGCACCGAGCGGTCGTGGTCGATCCCGCTGCCACCCTATGCGGGACGCCGATCAGACCAGAGTGACGACGAGGACGATCAACGCGATCACCAGGACAACGATTGCCATGGCAGCGAAGCCGTCGTTGAGGCCGCCGTCAGGAGCTGATGCCCGGGGCTGGTCCTTCGTCGCAAGGTCAGTGGGATCGGGGTCGGGCATAGTACGAATTGTCTACCAACCTGACGCCCGTCGCAACTCGGTCGAGCCTTCATCCAAGGGGGTCAGATCCTGGCCGGGTATACCTCGGTGCCGCGCACGCCGGGACGTAGACGGAAGATCGTTCCCAGTCGTGATGCGGCGTCGGTGTTGTCGGCGGTTACGACGTACATGTCGGCCCTGTCCGGACCGCCGAAGCACAGTGATGTCACCATCGTCGCGGGGACATCAATGACGGTGTCGAGCGCCCCGTCCGGTGTGATGCGGCGAATTATGCCGGCTCCGACCACGGCGATCCAGACGCCACCGTCTTCGTCGACGGCAAGTCCATCGGGTGTCTCGCCACGAGGCAGCCGCACGAGAACTCCTCGGTCACGTACTTCTCCAGCTGGGCTGAGCGCGTGGACGATCACTTCGCGTGCCGCCGAGTCGGCATGGTAAAGCCGGTCCCCGGCCGGTGAAATTCCGATGCCGTTGGACAAGCCGACGCGGTCGTACACCTGACGCGCCGACCCAACAGCATCGACAACGTAGGCCTCACCCGAGAGGCGTTCGCCCGTTGCAAACGGATCTGATCGCAGCGAACCCGTGTACACGCGACCGGCGGCGTCACAGAAGAGATCGTTGAAGCCTCCGACATGTTCGGGTCTCTCGAACAGAATGCGCGACACCCCGTTGTTCACGTGGCAGATGTCGCGGCCGGAAATGACGATGCCGCCGTCGGCATGAAATGCAATCCCGCCGACGGTTTTACGTTTTGGCACCACCGTTGTGATCGTGCCGTCGACGGCACGGCGAAACACGCCACCATTGGGGACGTCGCTGAACCAGAGGTTTCCCTCGGCATCAGCTCGCGGTCCTTCGATCAGTCCGTATCCACAAGCGAGCATCTCCATGATTGGATCATGCCTGCCAAAAACACGCGAGATCTAATCGGGCATGTCCGGTGTTTGTGCCTGAGGCGCCCGAAGCAACATTGTGACCACGTACCCGACACACTGCGGACAAAGCTCTACGACTGCTTGGTTCGGAGGGCGGCCAGTGCTCGTGCTGCGGCGTTGGCACCGCACATTCCGTGGGCCCCCGCTCCCGGGGGTGTGGAGGCCGAGCAGAGGTATGTTCCTGGTATTCCGGTGAAGTACGGATCTCGGGCGAAGCGTGGCCGGAACATCAACTGCATTGGCGACGATGCTCCACCGATGATGTCGCCGCCTATGTAGTTGGCATTGTGCACGGACATGTCGGTGGTCGAACGCACTGCGGTGCCGATGATTCGCTCGCGGAATCCAGGGGCGAACCGCTCGATCTGATTGATGAGCGCTTCGCTCGCGTCGCCGGTGTACCCCTGTGGCACATGTGCGTAGCTCCAGACAGGATGCACGTTGCCGACGGACCGGCCCGGGTCGGCGAGGTACTGCTGACCAACCAGCACGAATGGTCGCTCGGGCATGGTTCCCTTGTGCACTGCCAATTCGTTTGTGACGACTTCACGCAAGTCACCGCCGAGGTGAACCGTGCCGGCTTCGCGTGACGCAGACGATGTCCACGGAATCCCACCTTCGACAGCGAAGTCGACCTTGAAGGCGCCGGGCCCATGTTTGAAGGATCGATATGCGCGCGTAACATGTGCGGGGAGACGATCGCCGAGGAGGTCCGCTGCTGTCGAAGGAGGAACGTCGAGCATCAACACGTCGCAGGGCGCAAGATCGTCGGTGGACTTCACCCGATGGTTTGTCTCAATGACACCTCCGTGTTGTCGGACGTCCGCAACGAGAGCGTCGGCTATTGCCTGCGAGCCACCCTCGGCCACGGGCCATCCCTCGGCGTGGCCGGCGAGTAGCAGCATGAACCCGACGGCGCTCGTGAACGGGCGGTCGAGTCGGTAGAACGCGTGCGCTGCCACTCCTGCCCAAAGGGCCCTGGCCTGATCCGTCGTCCATAGCCGAGCGAGCGTGGTGGCGGGGAGCATCGCGGCCATTCCGAACCTGGCGAACGACAGAGGATGGCGCGGCACCGTGAGTACTGGCTGTGTGGCGTCAGCCAGGACGTCGGTGAATCGATCGAGGAGCGGCTCGAAGAGCCGACGCCAACGAGTCCCATCGGTTCCAAAACCTTCGGCAGTGCGGTCGATCGAGCGGTAGAACGCCCCGGCTGATCCGTCGTCGAGAGGATGCGCGCAATCGACTTCCGCCAGCCGCCAACGAAGGCCATGCGACGACAAATCCAACTCGGTCAAGAATGGCGAAGCCGCTGCAATCGGATGGAAAGCCGAACAGTGATCGTGAAGAAGACCGGGAACGATCATCTCCGCACTGCGCGTTCCACCGCCGATCGAATCGTTGGCTTCAAGAACGGTGACAGCGAGTCCGGCTCGTGCCAAGCGGGCGGCTGCAGCGAGCCCGTTGGGCCCACTGCCGACCACGATTGCGGAACTCACTGCATCACCAGTTCCGTCCCTCGACTGATGCGAAGCTCAACTGCAGCGTTGACTCATGTGCGGCCACCGTTCCCAGGGTACGCCACGCCCGGCGCAACGTACCCCGGCATCGTCCAGGTGATCGTGTGCGGGATCGGGCCATTCGGAAGCCACGGCTGCTCGTTGTATGCGTCGTCGTTGTGATACCAACCCTTCTCCACACATCCGAGCGCCGCGTCGATCACGCGGTACTGCACCTTCTTGCTGAAGGCCGGCTGGGATTCGGTGAAGGCAATGGTCACGTCGCCCGGCTCATACTGGCAGCGCTCCTGTAGCCCTGCGATCAATCGTTCGTCGAGACAGTGGCCGTCGCCGAAATTCCATCCGGTCAGGACGTTGCTCACGAACTCACCTTCTCGCTGAATCCGGTCGTCGAGTGAAGGAACGTGGCGCATGAGCGCGGAGATATGCATGCGTCCCATTGGATGCATCATCCGGAACGCCACTGCTTTCTGGATGAAAATCTCGGAGATCTCTTTCCCAAACAGTGGCTCGATTTGGTCGATCTGATTGTCGGAGGACTTCACGATTCGCTCGTTGATGCGGTCTTCCATCGACTTGTTGCGGAACGAAAAGGTGGCCGAAGCCCAATTGCCCGCGTACTGTTTCATCCCGATCAGGAACGACACATACTGCGGTCTGAGCGCTCCCAGAACAATCGGGAAGAGTGCAACGAACAACACGATCGCGAGCAGTAGCGGGCTCATGTCGCCGACCCCGTACCCTTCGCTGGCGTGGAAGTTCGCGAAGAGGAACGCAACACAAAACATGAAGAACACGTTCCACTCCAGCGGCACCGCTAGCGGGAATGTGGAGATGATGAAGGTGTGCAGCATCCATATCGAAATGATTCCCACCCAGGTGAGTCCACGCCATGGCGAGAACAACAGCACGAGCGGCATCACGAATTCGCACGTGGTTCCGCCGATGTGGGCGAGGAGATGGGTGAGTTTGGACGGCCGGATGTCGTTTGGATAGTCCTTGACCGTGGCCTTTCGGACCCTATCCCACACCACCCACGGTGTGTTCTGCACCATGATCGCAACGGTCGACGAAAAGCCGTGTTGCAACTTCGAAAATCCGGCTCCCATCCACACGACCACCATGAAGATCTTCGCGGCCACGATCATGTCGTGGAAGTTGCCCATGAGCCCAAAGCACATAAGTGTTGGGACGTACTGCTCAGCGCGTGAGGAGAGAAAGACGACCTTGTCACGTAAGGCCATCGTGAGGATGAGCCCGCAGTACAACAGCACCGCCCATTGCGGGAAGATGCCGGCACTCCCCTCGGGGAGACCGTCGACGCTGCGATCCCCGGACAGGAACATCAGCAAGACGAGGCTGGCCAAGATTGCCTTGTACAAACCGGTGTCCCATGGAGTTCGACGGGTTCCTTTGGTGAACGGGACGTGATTTGGGTATGGCGGAACTCGAAGCGTGTCGTTTTGCCACCAATACAGGATCCCGCCGATCGGAGGGTCGAAATGGAACGCCAACGGTCCACACGTCGCGGCGAGTCCCATGATCTCCAGAAGGATCGTCCAGACCATGAGCTTCTGGTACAGAATTGGTTCGTCCCACCAGCCCGAGATGTTGTTGAACTCCAAGCCTTTGGTGAAGGCACCTGCGAAGATCAGCCCGAACAGCCCGTACCAGAACAGTTTCCAGACATAGAACATCGACGTGTTCTTCGGTGTACCGAAGCCTTGTTCAACCCAGTGAAGCTGCAGCAGCTTCATTCGTTCAAAGAACGGAATGGTCGCGAATTCGTCGAGATCGACCGGGGGTAGCTCTGCCGTTCTATAGCCCATGGTCAGCTATCTCCATTTCCTTTGTTGATCGGTTGCCCGTCGGTGTTTGATTGCCCGTCGATGGTGGTGTGGGTCGCCGTGTTGGTGGTGTGGATCGCCGTGTTGGTGGTGCTTTTCCTCAAGGTGAAGCGTTTCTTCTGGCGCTGTGCCGTTGCACGTCGTAATTGTTCCTTGTCGAGGTAGAACTCGTCTTCTTCGGTGGATCTCGTCGAGACGACCCTTCCAGTTAGCCGTTCGAGTTCGCGTTCACGGACGCGGAGGCGCCTCCATGCCTTTCGCTTGTCCTTGCGGCGCTTACGTTCAATGTGGTCTTCCTCTGTCTCGGACATACCACTGAGATAGGCGGCCTCGATCTCGTCAAGACGTTTCAGCGCTTCGTGTGAAGGCAACTCAAGTTGGATCTGGCCTCGTGCCATCAGGTACATCCGGTCGGAGTATCGCAATGCTTTGCGGGCATGTTGTTCGACAATCAGTGCGCCCGTGCCCTGGTTGTCGGCGGCCGCTCGCACCGCACCCAACAAGCGATCAACGATCATCGGAGCGAGACCGAGTGACAACTCATCAGCTAGGAGAAGTGACGGTTTTCGACTTAGCGCGCGTGCGAGGGCGAGCATCTGTTGTTCGCCACCCGAGAGCATCCCTCCTCTGACTGCCAACCGAGGTTCAAGTTCCGGGAACAGCGCGAGAGCGTCGTCGACCGAGCCTCCGCCGATGCGCAGGTTGTCGCGCGTCGACAGCTTGGTGAAGATCAGCCGGTCTTCGGTGACCAGGCCGATTCCGTTTCGCACTCGTTGGTACATCGGGGTAAAGGTCGGCACGTTGTTGAACAACACAATGCCGTCGACCGGTAACAACTCACCGGCAATGGTCATCAACGTCGTTGTCTTTCCAGCACCATTGGGGCCGAGCAGGCACACCACTTCGCCGGGCCGAACGGTGATGTTGACCGCCCGCACGACCTCTCGACTCAGATAGCCAGCCTTGAGATTGCGGGTCTCGAGCAGCGGTCGAGTGTCAAGAAGCGGGCTCACCTGGAACCTCCGGCATTCACCGTCTGAAGTTCCGTGACGCTCGCTGTTGAGAGGTCCGGTGGGTCGTCGTCGGTCTGGTCTCCGAGGTACGCCGCGATCACCGCGGGGTTTGAGCGGACCTCGTCAGGTGAACCCGAAGCGATGAGGTGTCCGAAGTCGAGGACCATCACCTGATCGCACACACCCATGACGAAATTCATATCGTGCTCCACGACGAGGACCGTCATGCCCCAGTCCTCGGCCAAACGACGAACGACGGCGGCCAACTCCTGGCCCTCTGTCGAACTTAACCCGGCCGCCGGCTCGTCGAGCATCAGAACGCTTGGATGCATTGCGACAGCCCGAGCGATCGACAGCAGTCGTCGCTTGCCGTAGGAGAGGTCCTTTACGTCGCGATGCAGATCCTGGTCGAGCTTGAATTCGATGATCGCCCGCACGACCTCCGGGGGAAACGGTGGGTTGATCGGGTGTACGAGATCTCGAACGTAGGAGCGGAGGTCCTGCGGGTCGGCGGCGACGCTGAGGTTCTCGAAGACCGTCGCATCCTCGAACAACTCCAGTGACTGAAATGATCGCGCCACTCCGGACCTCGCCCGTTTCGTCGCGGACCGTTTGGAGAGGTCGACATCATCGATCAACACTCGTCCTTCTGCTGACGTGAAGCCGCTGATGGCGTCGATGAGTGAAGTCTTGCCAGCGCCGTTCGGGCCGATCAAGCCGGTGACCGTTCCGGGTTCGAGACGGTAGGTCACATCGCTCACCGCGACGACGGCGCCGTAGCGAACCGTAAGTCCTTCGATGCGCAGTGTGCGCGGTGAGACTTTGGAGTTGTCAGCGGTTGCGTTGGGATCGGCGACGTCGGCAAGTTCAATCACATAGGGGCGACCCCACTTGCGCGCCTTCTTGGCAAGCCGAAACATTTTCACCCATTCGGCTGCTACGCCGTCTTGGTACGCCAACACGGTGAGAAGAATTGCGGCACCGCTTATAAATTGGATCCATCGGCCGACGTTGCCCCACGTCGCTTCGAGAATTTCCTGGTTGAGCGCGGCGGTCGCCATGGTTCCTCCGACGAAGGCACCGAGCAGATGGCCGACACCACCCACGAGAACAAGCCCAACGTAGGTGACCGAAGTGAAGTTGGTGAATGACTGGTAGCTGATCGAACTCAGTCGGAATGCGAGCACAATGCCGCCGAGCGCTGCAATCGCAGCCGAGAATGCAAACGCGAAAAGCTTTGCGACCATTACATCGATTCCGAGCGACGCCGCCGCTCGTTCGTTGGTACGGACCGCAATGAGGCGACGCCCGCTGCGACCTCTGCGAACATTCGAGACGACCCACACCGTGAAGGCCGCCATGACGACCACGAAGATTCCGTAGCGTTCGGGATGTTTGATCGAGCTGATGTCGTAGCCGAACAGATCGGGATTGCCTACCTGGGTGCCCTTCACGCCGCCGGTGTAGCTCCGGTTGCGGAAGAGCATCAGCTCCATCGTGGTGCCAAGCCCGAGCGTGACAATGGCCAGGTTGATCCCGCGCGTTCTCACGGCGGGTAGTCCGAACACGATTCCAAGCGGGATCGCAGCGAGCACTCCGGCAACCAACCCGACCAGAAACGGAAGATGAAAGACCGCGACAAGTCGACCGGCGACGAATGCGCCGAACCCTGCGATCGCGTATTGACCGAGCGAGAGCTGCCCTGCGTATCCGGTGAGCACGACCATCGAGAGAAGCACGATCGCCACACCCATCGTTACGGTAAGGGCATCGACCCACTTGTTCGACTTCGTCAGCATCAAGAAGATGACGCTGCCGAACCCGAACAGCATCCAGTCCCACGACAGTCGACCGTTGCCGATCATTGGCAGTTGACGAAGGAAGTAGTCGCGCAGCGGCAATGAGCGCCCACGGAATACGAGGAACGCGATGACGACGAGGAATGGGAGCGACGGGCCGAGTCCCTGTTGGTCTACGAAGCGTCCGACAAGTGTCTGACCTATCCCGAGTCCGAACCCGGCCGCCGTCGCGATCGGAAACGAACGGAAGTCCGCGATGAGGGCTGCGGCGAGGCCCGCGAGGACGAGCCCTGTCATCGCTGTTACCTGCAGGGTGATGATCGGAACGACAAGGATGCCGGCGATAGCAGCAAGGGCGGAACCCAGTGCCCAGTTGAGTACAGCGATCTGATTCGGCGACACCCCAACGGCTGACGCTGATCGTTCGCTCTCCGATACTGCCTCGGTGGACAGTCCGAATTGGCTCGATCGATAGAGCAGCCAAAGGCCGAACGCGGAGGCGCATGCAATGCCAAGCAGGATGAATCTATCGGCGGTGGTTGCGACGTCACCCCACAGTGTTAAGCGCCTTGTCGGAAGCCAGCTCGAGACCTGACGCGGGGCCGATCCATATCGGATCACGACGCCGGCCTGAAAAAAGACAAGTACACCGAGCGTCGCGATCACCCGAACGAGTGAGCTTGCCTTGCGGAGCGGGCGCATGACCACCCAGTGTGTGAGGACTCCGAGGAACGCGGAGAGGGCGACGCCGACCAGTGCTGCTGCGAGGAACGGCCACCCGTGTTCGTATTGCAGTTCCCACTGCATGAACACGCCGGCGATGGCGGTTGCTCCGAGCGAAAAGTTCAGGACGCCCGTGCCGCGGTAGATCACGATGAGACCTTGCGATGCAAAGGCATACAGGGCTCCGACGCCCAGCCCCAGCAATGCGAACCTGATGACTTCGCCCATCGACCCCGTCCTCCTAATCCTACGTGTACGTGGTAAACAACAGTCGTTCGTCGTTTCGAGCGAACAGTACTGCAGACGTTCATGAGATACCTCATCGGCCCGGCCCGTGACCCGCAGAATCGAGACCCGCCCGTTCACGTGTTGTGGCGGATGGTCGTTCGGATTCGCTGATACTGCACGACGCGTGGTGAAATGACGGCGAGGTGAAGATCGATGCGACATCGGACCTACCTCATGTCCAAACCAGGAAACAGAGGGGATCCACAATGAAGAGATCAGGTGCCCAGCGCACACGGACGGTTCGAGCAGGGGTGGCGGTAGGTTTAGCACTCGCCCTGTTCGCCTCAGCGTGTAGCAGCGACAAAGCAGACACGACCGAAGCAGTCGCCGGAACGGAGTCTGCGGCGGCGACCGAGGCCTCTGCGGAGACAGAAGCCGCTGGCGACACTCAAGCCCCTGGCGACACTGAAGCCGCTGGCGACACTGCAGCCGCTTCGACGGAAGGAGCAGTGGCCGCGCCGACCGGCGAGCCAATCAAGATCATGACCGTCACAACGCTGAACGCTGCGGGCCCGACATACAAGAACATTGCCAACACCGCTATGGCCTACGAGAAGTACATCAACGCTCGTGGCGGTATCGCCGGCCGTCCGATCAAGGTCACGGTTTGCGACGAGCAGTTCGACCCGGCTGTCGCGACCACGTGCGCTCGCCAGGCAGTCGATGAAGGAATGGTGTCGATCGTCGGTTCCTTCACGTTCTTCGCCGAGAGCATCGTGCCAGTCATCGCAGAGTCCGATATCACCTGGTTTGGCGCATGCTGTCCGATCACTCCGGCAGAGCTCACGAGCAAGCATTCGTTCAATATCGGCAATCAGCCGATGTACGCCGTTGGTGCGGTGAAGCGAGCGATCGATGATGGCTGCCAGAACATCAATGCAGTGATCATCGACGGTGCGCAGATCTTCCTCCCTCCGATGGAGAATGCAATCAAGGCACTCGGCAAGAAGTTTGGCAAGACGGTCATCCTGCCCCCGACTGCTCAGGACTATTCATCTGAAGTGGCACAGGCGACGGAAGGAGCGGACTGTGCAATCGTGATCGTTTCGGAGACGCCGTATGTAACGTGGAACACCGCTTGGACCCAGTCGGGGACGACCGCTCGCCAGTACGGACCGCAAGGGAACCTCAACGAGGTGTCAGCGAAGGGGAACGAGGAGTCCACCGACGGCGACATCATCGCTGGTATGTATCCAGACATTTCCACGCCGCCATGGTCCGAGTACCTCGTCGCGCTCAAGGAAGGCGGCTATGACTTGACCGAACTTGACTACAACAGCCTCGGCGGAATGGGTACGTGGGCTGCCTATGTAGGGTTCAACCAGATTGCGAGCAAGATCCAGGGCGACATCACTGCGAAGTCGTTCTTCGACGCTGCAACGGCGACGTCAAACCTTGACCTCAACGGCATGGTCCCGGTACTCGACTTCACCAAGGAATGGACGGATGGCCTGAAAGGTTACGAGCGTCTCTTCAACCGCAGCGTGGTGTACAGCAAGCTCGAAAAGGGCAAGGTTGTTCCGTTGACCACCGAGTTCGAAGACGTTGGAAGTCTTGCCGCCGGCAAGGCCGGTTGATCGTCATCATCGCCGGTTGATCCGTACAACCTGACACCTCGCCGCGACCGCGTGGCGGTGTTGAAGCAACCTGGACTCGAAAGGGCTCCCTCCGAAAGGAGGGAGCCTTCTTCATACGTGAGCGTAGTTTGGCGATGTCAGCGTGCCGACGTCAGGCAAATCATGCACTGTGCGCTCGCTACCATCGGAGCATGCTTCCTGACCCCGACCTCGACAGCGTCGCGAGCAAACACAACCTCTATCGCGAGCGGCTCGCGAACACCCGGCAGTACATGTCGACGCTCGACGTTCCCGCGCTGCTTCTGCGTGACCCGTTCAACGTGTTGTATGCGAGCGGCGCGACGAACATGACGGTGTTCAATTTGTGTGTACCCGCCCGCTACTTGCTCTTGATCGCCGAGGGTCCGGCGATTCTGTTCGACTATGTCGGTGGCGAGCATCTGGCAAAGGGGCTCCCGACCATCGACGAGGTGCGCATCGCTCGCGGTCTGAGCCATGTCAGCAGCAATGGTTCCCCGGCGAGCGAATCCGCGGCGATGGCGAGCGAGATCGCCGACATCGTTCGGGAACACCTCGGCGAGGTTGGTCGGCTGGCCATCGACAGCTTTCCGTTCGTTGCGGTCGACGCGCTGCGGTCCGAGGGCTTCACCGTCACCGACGCCGACGTCCTGCTGAGCCGCGCCCGACGGGTGAAGCTGCCAATCGAGATCGCGTACATGCGGGAGGCCTCGCGCCGCACCCAGGTTGCGGTGCGGGACATGCAATCGGCTCTCCGACCCGGGATGACCGAGATCGAGTTGTGGAGCTGCTTCGTCGGCCGACTCGCTGCTGAGCACGGGGAGTTCGTGGTGACACGGCTTCTGGAGAGCGGTCCGAACACCTTTCCTTACTTCCAGGAATGCGGCCTACGGGTGATTCAGGAGGGCGACCTCGTGTGCATCGATACCGACGCGATCGCCTTCGAGAGCTACTCGGTCGACTTCTCTCGGACCTTCCTGACCGGCGACGGACGAGCGACCACGCAACAGCGGGAGCTGTACCGCAAGGCATTTGACCAACTTCGCCACAATGCTTCGCTCATCGGCCCAGGCGTGGCCTTCGCTGATGTGGCCAGTAAGGCGTGGTCAGTGCCGGAAGAGCACCGGTCGAGTCGCTACTACTGCGTGGGGCATGGCCTCGGAATGATCGGCGAGTATCCGAACCTTCCCCATGTCGTGCCCGGAGTGCCATATCCACTCGATGATGTGTTCGTGCCAGGCATGGTGTTCTGCGTGGAGAGCTACATCGGCTCGTCCGAGAGCGGCCAGGGAGTGAAGTTGGAGGACCAGTTGCTCATCACCGAGACCGGTGTCGAGGTCATGACCGACTATCCGTTCGAGGACCGCTTGCTCGATCTCGGTTAGCCGGAGCTCGACCCGCACAGCACACACCACGTCCGGCGTCGCCACTGAGTCCACTGAGCGAAGGGCTCAACGGAGTGCGTTGCGCCACGCGCTGAAGCTGGCGACGCTTCCGGTGCCCGGGCGGTGCAGCCAGGGCCATGGATACACCGCCGCTGGACGGACCGATTCGGCGATCCGCCGCCAGCCCGGGACCGGCGTGTACGTCACTGCGACGGGAGATTCAGCGAGCATCTGTGTCGGCGTGCCCCGAATGAGCCTCAGCTCGCGTGAACGCCCCAGCTCGGCCAGTCGCTCGGCCAGAAACACCAACCGTTTGCCCGACAGTCGAAGGCGCCCGAGCAACGGCTCGTCGAACACGAAGATGATCGGGAGATCCGGGTGCGAATGCAACGCCGGATCAGCATCACCGAGCGATTCCGCCGTGATCCAGACCACAGCGGGATCCCCGGACAGCAGCGGGGAAGCGGGACCGGCCACGGCTGAGGCCCCGGGTCCTGAACGCATGCCCGGCGGCTCGGAAACCGGCGTGCGTGATCCTTCGGGTGGCCAGGACTCGATCGGGCACGTGTTTCGATGATCGCACCGTTCGCACAAGCCAGGTGCGCGCTTGTTGACCTGCCATCGTGAGAAGCCGTAGGGCTTCCCAGTTGCGGCGCCGATCGTCCATTGCCATCCGAGCCGATTCGCAGCGCGTGAACCGTCGAGCAGGTGCGTGAAGAACCGGTCTTCGCCGATGCGCCAATCGGCCCCGTGTCGAACGGTCCACTGCGAGGCCAACCACATGCGGGTCTGGTTCACGAGCCAGCCATCGCCTTCCAGCTCGGAGAGGACAGTATGCACGCAGAGCATCGATCGATCCCACGGGTCGCTTCGATTGCCGACGCCGGAGTGCCGAGGTTGTGGGTCATGGCGCATCGGTCTGCTCGCGCCATACCCTATGCGCGCGTATAGATGTCGCGAGTATTCCTGCCAGCGGAGCTCGTCGCGAAACTTCTCGACATCACGGAACGGGCCTGTCACTGAATCCCAGACCGTGGGTAGCGACAGCAGGCCGTGGCGAATAAAGGGCGACAGGCCGGAGGCCCCGCGTCGGTGAATCGGGAACACCTCATTCCTCCGTGCCGCATACCCTGCGACATCGAACTCGGCCAATGCTGCGTCGGCCGCAGCCTGGGTACCCCGGAAACGCGGCGACGGCATTGGTTCGTCGCAACACAGGTCCGACAGATGGGACCTCACCCACGCGACCTCGTCGCCGGGATGAATCGGGGGGAGGGCGACACCACTCACGGGCTCACCCGAACGCCGACGCCGGTAGGTCCGATACACCTGCCTCGATCGCCTCGACGATCACCCGGGCCACGGCCTCGGGTGCCAAACCCGGCGGAAGCTTCGGTGCCTGTCCGCTTATCGGACGGTTGGCCAGCCCCGTTTCGGTGTGCGGGGGTCGCGCATCGCATACAGCTATGCCGATGCGGCGAAGCTCACGGGCGAGGGCCGAGTCGGCCGCAGTCAAAGCAGCCTTGGATGCACTGTAGGCAGCCATGTTCGGAAGTGGGGTCTCGGCCACGACGGCACTGATATTGACGACGAAACCCTTCGACGCCGAGAGCAGGGTGGACACCCGTTTCATGAGCCAAAGCGGTCCCAACGTGTTGATGAGAAACAGTTCTTCGATCAGGTCATCGGCGGTTTCAAGCAGTGATCCAAAGGCCACGACTCCCGCGGCGTTGATGAGGCCATCAAGGCGGCCAAACTCCGAAACTGCGTCAACGATCACATCGCCGCAGTGTGCCTCTCGCACGTCACACGGGACGATCACCGACGTCGCAGGCGCGACCTCATCGGCGAGCGTCCGTAAACGGTCAGCGTGTGGACCAGCGAGTACCAGAACCGCACCACGATCGGCCAGAAGGCGCACAATATTGGAACCCAGGCCGCCGCTTGCTCCCATGACCGCAACGACGGCCCCCTGAAGAGAACGGGTGACCATCAGCGACGCGTTTTCCGGTTTCGAAGTTTCATGGGTTCGACCGTAGAGGAGGACGCGATGTTACGGATAACGATGCCGGTCGGAGACCAGCGCCCCGATTCGACACAGCTATGAGCGAACCATTCATCCTCTTCGGCGGCTCGTGAAAGTCGCACCGCACCCCAGAATGATTGCGCCGCCGCGGCAGTAGCGTCGAAGAATGCGCACCGTTCTGGTACTCGGCGACCAACTCTCGCTGCGGAGTCCCGCGATCGATGACGCGACGCCGGCCGACACCAGGATCTTGTTCATTACGAGTCGCTCGCAGATGGCGCGTCGACGTTGGCACCGGCAACGAATGCACCTCGTGCTGTCGGGCATGGCGAAGCTCGCGAGGGAGTTTCGCGCTCGGGGTTTCGAAGTCGATGAGCGGGTCGCCGACTCGTTCGGGGACGGCCTTGTGTCCCACCGGAAACACTTCGATCCGTCGGAGATCGTGGCCATGTCGCCGATGTCGTGGCGCGGTGTCGAAATGTTGACCCGCTACGGCGTCGTCCTTCGACCCAACGGTCAGTTTCTGTGTGATGCGGAAACGTTCGCCGGATGGGCGGGAACGAAGAAGAACCGGCTCCGGATGGAGGACTTCTACCGTTGGCAGAGGTCGCGTCTCGACATCTTGATTGAGCCCGACGGTGAACCGGTCGGCGGCCGATGGAACTACGACGCAGAGAACCGTCAACCTCCGCCCAAGGACGGACGTACGTGGCCCGAGCCGGAACTCTTTGTTTTGGATGACATCGACGAGAAAATAAGTGCGCAGATTGATGCGCTCGCGCCCCACGCGTTCGGCGCGCCGTGGAACGGGCTGTGGCCGACAACTGCGGGCGAGGCTGAGCAACGTCTCGATCGCGTCATCACCGATGTGCTGCCGTTCTTCGGACCGCACGAAGACGCCATGCTTCACGACGAATGGCACCTCGCGCACACGCTCTTGTCGTCGTCGTTGAATGTCGGACTACTTCATCCGTCCGTCGTGGTGGCGCGGGCCGAGGCTGCATACAGGGACGGTCGGATTCCATTGGCATCGGCCGAGGGTTTCATCCGTCAGATCATCGGCTGGCGCGAATATGTCTGGGGGCTCTACTGGCTGTGGATGCCCGACTACGCGAAGCAAAATGCCCTCGAGGCGCACGAGCCAATTCCGCCGGTGTTCCTCGGTGAACCCACGAAGATGCGTTGCGTTTCCCGTACGGTCGCCGACCTTGATGCCCGGGCGTACGCGCATCACATTCAACGACTGATGGTGTTAGGCAATCTGGCACTGCTGGCCGGAATCGATCCGCAGGAAATGACGGAGTGGATGTCGACGTCGTTCATCGACGCGGCCGAATGGGTCATGGTTCCGAACCTGATCGGGATGTCCCTGCATGCCGACGGTGGGTTGATGGCGACCAAGCCCTACGCAAGTGGTGGTGCGTACATCTCGAAAATGAGCGACTACTGCAAGGGGTGCTTCTTCGACCCGAAGAAGCGAACGGGACCCACGTCGTGCCCGTACACGACGCTGTACTGGGATTTCCTCGACCGTCATGAGGAACGGTTTCGGAAGAATCATCGCCTTGCGCAGCCGATGGCCGGGTTACGCCGCCTCAGTGATCTCCGCGAGGTTCGTATGCGCGCGAAAGAAGTTCGCTCGTTGCTGCAATCCGGTGATCTCTAGCCCTTCGTTGCGGATGGGCGATTATTGAGCTCGTCGGGACGCACCTTCTCGGAATTGACCTGGTCGTGACACACGCCCAGGCTCTCGAATGAGCCAAACTTGGTTGATGCAACGACGCTTTTCGCAAGTAGACGTGTTCACCGATGTGCCGTATCGAGGGAATGCGTTGGCGGTGGTGATCGACGGTGATGGTCTCTCCGACGCGGAGATGCAACAGTTTGCGAACTGGACCAACCTCTCCGAAACCACATTCCTCTGCGCGCCTACCAACTCGGCAGCAGACTACAAAGTGCGGATCTTTACCGCATCGTCTGAGCTGCCGTTCGCGGGACACCCCACGCTTGGGTCCTGCCATGCGTGGCTACGGGCGGGAGGGAAACCGAAATCTCCTGATCATGTGGTGCAAGAGTGCGGCGTCGGACTCGTGCGCGTCAAACCTGTCGAGGATCTTCTCGCGTTCGCCGCACCACCGCTGCTTCGTGGTGGCGACGTCGACGCCGACACGCTGGCCGAGGTGGCCGCTCAACTGCAGGTGTCGCCCACGGAGATCTTGGCTGTCGAATGGATCGACAACGGGCCTGGATGGATCGGGGCGTTGCTGGCTTCCGCCGAGGCCGTGCTCGCCGTGCAGTCGCGGCCGACGGGAACCTTGAAGATCGGCGTCGCCGGTTTGTACCCACCGGGCTCACCGCACGCCATTGAAGTCCGCGCATTCTTTCCCAGTCGTGGCATCGTGAGCGAAGACCCGGTGACCGGGAGCCTGAACGCCTCACTCGCCCAGTGGCTGTTGCGTTCTGGTCGGATCCACGCTCCCTATGTTGCGGCGCAGGGCACCGTACTTGGCCGAGCGGGTCGCATTCATGTGCACGTCGACGCCCAGGATGTTTGGGTCGGTGGCCACAGCGTGACGTGCATCGACGGCTCCGTGACCTTGTAGCGGGGCACGCTGCGGAGTACCGCGGTCACGAGGGGCCGCGGGGTCGATTCGTCAGTGTGCGTGGCGCTCGGTGAGGTGAATGGTAACGGTGTCGCCGGGTCGTTTGCCGATCGCGGTTTGGAGGGCTTTGGTGACGGGCAGTTTGTGCGTGCCATCGCCGAGGGCCATGAACGCGCTGCGGAATGGCTGGTTGTCGATGGTGCCGCTGATCTTGACGAGCCCACGTGTCCCAAAGAAGGCCG
This sequence comes from Acidimicrobiia bacterium, assembly GCA_031418035.1. Taxonomy (GTDB): domain Bacteria; phylum Actinomycetota; class Acidimicrobiia; order Acidimicrobiales; family JANYDT01; genus JANOYY01. The sequence continues at coordinate 30,245 of JANOWU010000139.1, read as the reverse complement.
GAGTCCAGTCGGTAACGACACAGGTCCACGCGCCAGGGTTGGTACCGCAGGTCAGGGTCGCGGTGAAGGTGTGATCGAGCGATCCGACCTTGCCGACGATCGAGTCGGTGTTGGTTGTTGTGCGGGTCTTCACGTGATCGGCGACGTTGCGAGTGTCGGTCTTGGTGTTCATCAGTTGGTCTCCTGTTCTGTTGGGGTGAGGCTTTCGTCGGCGAGGCTGTACATCAGCGATCCGGGGGTGGTGAGTTCGGTGCCGGTCTCGAGCCAGGTCTTGAGGCCCGACAGGATCATTGGCCATCCGCCGTAGAGGTCCGGTGCAGCGTCTTCGGGCAGCTGATCGTGGATGACCGTGAGCCGACAGGAATCGCCGACCGGTTCGATCTCCCATGTCACTCGTGACGTTCCGGCGGCGTCGGCGCCGTCGCTCCAGTGTGCGTGGAAGCTTTGCACGAGCCGCCGTGGCGGGTCGATCTCAAGGTTGAGACCGTCGACGAGGGGCGCGGGTGCGTCGGGGTGGTTTATCTCGTACGGCGAGTCGGGTTTCCAGTTGGATTCGATGGTGGCACCGAACTGGAAGCGGGGTCTCGTGGCGGGGTCGGTAATCGCGGCCCAAAGGCGTTGTGGGGTGGTGCGGATGTAGATCTCGAAGATCTTTTCCATCGTGGTGTCCTCCAATTGATGTTTTAGGCCGACCAGGCTGGCCGCCCAATGTTCGGTGTACTTACTGACCCAACGGTCATGGACAAGGCGAATCGGAACCGTGTTTAGGAAATGGCGCTTCTCCCGGCCCGCACGACGGCTCACCACCAAACCGGCCTCTTCGAGAATGCTCAGGTGTTTCGCGACGGCAATCCGGCTCATCCCTCTACCGGCCGTGAGTGCGAGCAACGATTGGCCGTCGTGGGTGAACAGCGAGTCGAGCAAATCCCGGCGAGTCGGGTCAGCAAGCGCTCGAAACACGTCTTCCATACATGTCAATATAGGAAACCAAATGGTTTCCTGTCAAGCGTACTGCGCGACGAAACTCCAGGCGGAAGTTGGGTGTCGGAGGACTGGTCCGGCAGACTTGCGGTGTGCGACTTTCGATTTCCGGCTCGAACCCGCCCGGCTGCGTATTCTGTCGTGGCGATGGTTCACTGATGACCAATGTGCACGTAGGGATCCAGATACGACGTGAACCGGCCGAGCTCGTGAAGGCCGACGAGTCGGAGTTCCATTGGGATCTCGACATTGATGCTGCCTTACGCGATGGACAGGTCGAGTTCCGTGGGCCATCGGTCCAAGGAGTCCGCGGTGAGCGTTTCGTGTACCTCACGTGGGGAGAGGTTCACCAGAACAGCGCGTTCGAGATGTTCCGTCGAGCCAAGCTCATGCTGAATCGGATCGATCCGAGCGTGCTCGAATCCGCTCTCGAAGTCGGGCACCTTCGGGCCAGCATCGATTTGACCGGCTCCGACGGTGGGCCCCGGTGCGGAGCAGTGAAACCTCCCGCCATCGTCTGGTCAGTCCCGGCGGCGTAACGGTCGCTAACGCTGCAACCGCAGTCGGTGCGCTCGAGGGTCGCTCCTGGCACCCGCCAGAAACTCTTTCTATTTGCTCGGCAAGATCTTTACTCTGACATGTCTTTCGGATAGCGCCTGTTCGAGCAAGGGGGACGGTGCGCTGAGGTACACCTGTGCGTCAAGGTGAATCGCTGCCGCCAGAGCTTCAATTGTGAGAATGTTGAGTTGGTGGTCTCGGCGAAGCCCGGTGATGCTCGGCGCGAGTTCGCGCAAGCTGACAATGCCAATCTCATCGGGAAGTTCCAGCACCGTTTGGATGGCCCTGTCCCGGAGTGGTGTCGGGAGCTCGGCAAACGGTCGAGAGAGAACACCCATTCGGTCATTTGCGTTCAGCACGGCCTGACATAAGCGGACATACCAATAGCCAGTTGTGAAGATGGTCTTTGATGCGAGTGTCCGCGGAACTCGTTTGCGCAGAATCTGGCTGAGAATTTGGTCGTCGACGAGTGCAACCGTCACTGGCTGGTCAGCTCGTCATCCCCAAAGCCGGCGCGGGCGTGCTGCCAATCATCATCTGTGAGTGCAACGAGAAGCCTCCTGCGAACTGCCTCAGTACCCCCGGGCACGATCACGATCGCATCACCCAGATCAAGGTAGCCGACATCACCGCCATCGTCGAGACCCCAACGATGGCGCGTTACCGACGGAAGACTCATCTGCCCCCGCGATGAAACGCGAAGATCGCCTGTTGCACTCATGCCCACAGCATACAAGGTAAAGTTGACAGTCGCTTTGTAACCACCGCCTACTCGTCGACGCCGAACGCCTTTCGCATCTGCGCGTACACCGCCTGCGACGGACTCCATGCCCGGCCGGTGATCATGCCCCCGTCGACAACCAGGTCCTGACCCGTCATGAAGGTGGAGTCGTCGCTGGCGAGAAAGAGTGCGGCTGCGGCGATATCGGCCGGGAGGCCAGCACGCGGAATCGGTTGCGCTCCGGCAAACACCTTTGCCATCTGAGCCGACGTCGCGTCTGCTGCTGCGTGCTCCATGCCGAACACCTTGCCGAAAATTCCCGTGGCGATCGCACCGGGGGAGATCGAGTTGACCCGCACATGAGACTCTGCGAGTTCCATAGCGACCACCTTGGACAGCTGAATCACGGCGGCTTTCGACGAACCGTAGACAACGGAACTGGAGTAACCGGAACGCTGTCCGGCGACCGATGCGTTGTTGATGATCGATCCGGATTGCTGCGCCTTCATGATCGGCGCAACGTGCTTCATGCCGAGCATCACCGAACGGACATTGTTTGCGAACGTTGCGTCGAATAGTTCGACATCGAGACCTTCGATTCCGCCGGTTTGACCGGGTCCGCCTGCGTTGTTGAACAGGCAGTCGATCCTCCCAAAACTTTCGAAGGTGAAGGTGATAAGCGCACGTACGTCATCTTCGAGCGAAACGTCAGTCGTGCGAAAAGTGGCCGACCCGCCGAGGCCGGAGGCTATCGCCTCGCCGAGTTCGCGTCGCCGGCCGGCCAACACCACAGTCGCACCTTCGGCCACGAAGCGTTCCGCCGTGGCCTTTCCTATTCCACTTGTGGCGCCCGTGACGACGCACACCTTGCCCTTCAGCCTGTCGGATTGATTCTCCATCCGGCGACTCTACGCCGCCCGTGAATCAGCACGATGATCATGATCTGAGAGGCGTGACACCCTCAGCGACCAACAAGCTCGGCGGTGGCAACGTTCGCAGTCGCCACTCGTTCGCCGCCGATGGTCCATGATGGCGTCGGTATTTCATGCTCACACGCACATTGCAAGGAAGGGTTCACATGTCGGTTCGTGTTGCCATCATCGGAGCGGGGATCATGGGGGCGGACCACGCCCGGCTGTTCGCCGAGGAGCTTCCGAACGTCACCCTGACCGCGATCTGCGACACGTCTGAGGATCGGGCGCAAGCTCTTGCCAAACGCCTCAGAGTCGCCGTTGTGTTCACCGACCCCTTCGAGGCCGCAACTGCGGAGATCGTCGATGCGGTGGTGATCGCGAGCCCCGATGACACGCACGCGGCCCTCACGATTGCGGCACTTCGAGCCGGAAAGCACGTGCTGTGCGAGAAGCCGCTGTCGGCCTCTTCCGCCGAGTGCATCGACGTGATGCGGGCCGAGGAGCGGGTCGGGGTCCAGCGGGTGCAAGTCGGGTTCATGCGCCGGTTCGATCCCGCATATGTGGAAATGAAGGCGACGCTGGACCGAGGCACGATCGGAGCGCCACTGATGATGCACTGCTTTCATCGCAACGTCGATGCACCGGCAAGTTTCGTACGTGAGCTTGCCATCACCGGGTCGGCGCCGCACGAGTTCGACGCGGCTCGGTGGTTGCTCGACGACGAAATCGTAAGCGTCTCGGTGTTCCAACCTCAGCTCCAGCCGCCGACCACACATCCGATGCCGGTCTTCATGGTGCTCGAAACTGCTGCCGGTCGGCTGGTCAACGTGGAGGTCAACAATCACGCCACCTACGGGTACGACGTCCGCGCCGAGTTGGTCGGGGAACTCGGCAGCGTGTCCCTCCGGGCACCGGTCGACAGCGAACTCCATGCAGGTTTGCACGCGTCGTCGTCGTACCCTGGTGATTGGCGACCTCGATTCGCTCGGGCGTATCACGTCCAGAACAAGGCCTGGATCGACTCGATCCTTTCGGGACAGCCTGCTGCTGGCGCAGCCAGCGCATGGGATGGCTACTGCGCAGCGCGAATCGCCGAAGCGGGCGTGACCTCAATGCGAAATGGTTCAGCGGTCCGGGTCGATCTGATGGAGCAGCCGGCGTTGTATCGCTAATCCTGTTTCACCGTAGGTGCGCGCAGAACGTACGCGCGCAGAGTACCGCGCAGAGTACTCAATACACAGACTTCGATGCTGTGGGCTTGGCGGCGCCGCGGGCCTGCGCGAGTTCTTCGCCCATCTTGGCCCGCATGGCGAGTAGATCGCCGGCCACGGTAATCATCTGAAAGCCCATCTCGACCCGGATCGGCGCCAAGGCACCGGTCGAATGGATTCCGGCAACAACACCGTGCTTGCGACATCCAGCGACGATGGTCTTCAGCGCATCGGTGAATTCGGTGCGATCGTCGTTGTTGCCGGGCGGCAAGCCGAGGGTGACCGACAAGTCTGCAGGCCCGACATAGATGGCGGTGATACCGGGCGTGGAAAGAATTTCATCCAGGTTGCGAATGGCCTCCACGGTTTCGATCATCGGAATGACCGCAACATTTTTGGACCCTTCGAAATAGTCCTTCTCCCGCATTCCCGAAACGACAGGGCCGTAGCTACGCGATCCCGCTGGCGCATATCGACATGCTCGCACCATCGCCTCAGCCTCGGCGCGAGTGTTGACCATGGGCGCGATGATTCCCGTTGATCCTCCGTCGAGCAGCTTGCCAATGATTCCTGGTTCGTTCCACGGTACGCGACAAACCGGGTTGCTGCCACCGAGCAGCGTGCCCTGCATCATCGCAATCGATTCCTGGTAGTCGACGACGCCGTGCTGTAAATCACAGCACACGTAGTCGAATCCCGCTCGTGCGGCTGTTTCGCTCGCCACCGACGATGCCAATGTCATCCAGCCTCCGAAGGTGATACCGCCGTCGGCCCATAGTTCTGGCAAAGAAGTCATGGGTCTGTTGCTATCACTTGGGCGGCGGAGAAACCAGTACCGGGCGGTTTAAGCAGGAATGACGTTTCGTGGACTACCCGAGAGCAACGCAAGCGCGTTGTCGATCGCGTGCTCATAGAGTCGGCGGCGGCCTGCAGCTGTCGACGAAGCGACGTGTGGGGTGACGATGACATCGTCGCGGCCGAGCAATGGGTGACCGACCGGAAGTGGTTCGGGCTCGGTCACGTCGAGCGCGGCGCCGAAAAGGTGGCCACTGTCGAGCGCCGCCACCAACGCGTCTTGATCGACCAGCGACCCCCGTGCGCAATTGACCAGATAGGAGCCTTGGGGCATGAGTGCCAACGTTCTCGCATTCACCACATGGCGCGTATCCGCACCACCCGGGGCGTGAAGCGTGAGAACGTCGGCGCAACGGAACAACTCATCGAGGCCGACGAGTTCGACGTCGGGCACAGGTGACGTGGCAAGCATGGGGTCGTGGGCGACGACGCGCATGCCGAGCGCCAGGCCGACGGCGGCGACTCGACGAGCAATGCGCCCGAGCCCGAGGATGGCGAGTGTGCGACCGTCGAGTTCGAGTGAACTCGCCACGGGTGGTCCACCAAGACCCTGTTGTGCCCGGTGGTGTTGGATCACCGATTGCTTTGTGATCGCCATGATCAACGACACGGTGTGCTCTGCCGTCGACACGGCCGGAGCCCAGGGTGCGTTGCACGTCGCCACACCGACCGACGCGAGCGAAGCGACGTCGCAGTTGTCGTACCCGACGCCCGTTCGCGACACGACCTTCAACCGCGTCGTTCCCTGAACCGCAGCGGCGTCCCATCGCTGCACGACTCCGGCGATGACACCGTCGGCTTGCATCAGATCCGCCTGGTCTGGACCCACTGGTTCGGCCCTGCCTTCGATCAGGTCGCGGTAAGCGTCCGGCAGCGGGCGATCGAAGAAGAGAACAGGGAACTCGGCCACGAGTGCACAGTAGTGCGCTCCGCACTGCCGGCCGTCGTGGTCGACCCTTCGCCAGCGTTACGCCGAGCCTTGAGGGAAGGGGTGCTGATGATGAAGAGAAAACGCCTACGCCGTGGGCGCGTGGTTTACCATCCACTGCACGCCGAACTTGTCGGCGCAGGCTCCCCAATAGTCGCCCCAGAACATGTCGGCCATCGGTGATTCGATCGTGCCCCCAGCGGACAGCGCATTGAACAGCCGGTCGGCCTCTTCACGGGTGTCGGGCATTAGATTGATGTACACGTTGTTTCCCATGTTGAGACTGAATCCGGATGACTCCGTAGCGTCGGTCCCCATGAGGAGGTGGTTGCCGGTGATTCGCAGCCCAACGTGCATCACGAGCTTCTGGTCCGCCTCGCTCATCGCGGGTGCGCCGTCAGCCGACGGGACATCGCCCATGCGGATGACTCCGTTGCCTTCGAAATCACCGCCGAACACCTCACGATAAAAGTGAAACGCCGCTTCGGTCTCTCGATTGAAGTTGAGATAGGTGCCGGTCGATGCCATGTGGGTACCTGCCCGCTGATCGTGGAGGTACCGCATCGTACCTCGCTGCTGCATCGGCTTCTCCCGTCGACTCGGCTTGGTCGCCGACAACGAACGTGATGCTGGCGCGCGTGACGTGACAAGGCGACGAGACTGGGGCGAACCGAATCAAGCTTCAACACCGAGGAACCCAAACAGTGCGCAACCTAGATCTCGAAGAGCTGATCGGCCCGCTGTCGTTTGATCCCGACGCTATTCGTGCTCGCTACGCTGCCGAACGCGACGCTCGAATCCTCGCCGAAGGCAACGACCAGTACATCGAGGTCACGGCCGACTTCTCGTCGTACGTGGACGACCCCTACGTCGCTCCAGGTTTCCATCGCGAGGCGCTCACGGACGAATGCGATATGACAATCGTGGGAGCCGGCTTCGGAGGGCTGTTGCTGGCGGCCCGGATGCGACAGCTCGGACTTAAGCGAATACGTCTCGTGGAGCAGGCCGGCGACGTCGGCGGCACGTGGTATTGGAACCGGTACCCCGGCGCGATGTGCGACGTGGAGTCGTATATATACCTACCTTTGTTGGAGGAGATTGGATACATCCCCAAACATCGATACTCCTTCGCGCCCGAGATATTCGAGCACAGCAAAGCAATCGCTCGTCATTTCGATCTTTACGATCTTGCGTGCTTCCAGACGGGTGTTACGGCGATGTCTTGGGACGAGCGGTCTCGTCGCTGGACGATCGAAACCAATCGTGGTGATCGCATGCGTTCGCGTTTCGTGGCCATTGCCAGCGGCGGGTTGAGTCGGCCGAAGCTCCCGGGAATCGACGGAATCAACGAATTCGCCGGCCACACGTTTCACACGAGCCGATGGGACTACGGCTACACGGGGGGTGATGCGACGGGAAACCTGATGGGGCTCGTCGACAAGAACGTTGGCGTCATCGGTACGGGTGCCACCGCCATTCAATGTGTCCCTCATCTCGGGAAGTGGGCGAAGCATCTCTACGTATTTCAGCGAACCCCGTCGTCAGTGGACGTACGAAACAACCGTGAGACGAACCCCGGTTTCGCCGACGGTCTTCAGCCCGGCTGGCAACAACGTCGGATGGACAACTTCAACATCCTCGTCAGCGGCGGAGACCAGGATGAGGATCTCGTGGGGGACGGATGGACCGACGTGTACCGTAGGCTCACGGGCCCCGGTGTAAAGGATTTGGAGAGCAGGCTCGGACGCCGGTTCACCAGTGCGGAGCGTGCGGAAGCGACGGAACTCCTCGACATGGCAAAGATGGAGCAGGTACGCGCTCGTGTCACTTCCACCGTGCACGATGATGCGACTGGTGCGTCACTCCAGCCTTGGTTTCGCCAACTCTGCAAGCGTCCGGGGTTCCACGATGAGTACCTCGACACGTTCAACCGCCCGAATGTCACGCTCGTGGACACACTCGGGCGAGGGGTGGAACGGTTGTCTCGGCATCATGCGTTCGCACAGGGCCGGCAGTATCAGTTGGATTGCCTGATCTTCGCGACCGGCTTTGAAACCGGGACGCCATACACGAAGCGGGCCGGATTCGACATCGTCGGTCGCGACGGTGTGTCGCTTTCGGCCAAATGGTCCGGTGGGCTTCGGACGCTCCATGGATTGCAGACACATAGCTTTCCGAATTGCTTCTTCATCGGCATCACCCAAACCGCCTTCACGGTGAACATCCCTCATACGCTCAACGAGCAGGCCAAACATGTCGCCTACGTCGTCGGCGAGGTCGAGAAACGCGGCGCGCACGTCGTTGAAGCGACGGAGGAAGGTGAGCAGAGTTGGGTCGATGAGATGGCGTCGAAGGCGCACCTGGGTGCTCGGTTCTACGCCGAGTGCACTCCCGGTTACTACAACAACGAGGGAAAGGGCCCGAGCCCGCACGGCTACTTCGCGGCGGGCTACGGAGGAGGGCCGCTTCGGTTCTTCGAGATCATCGACGAATGGCGCAGGGCCGGGGAACTCGACGGACTGTCGCTTCGGTAGCCCAGCGTCATTCGAGCCTTCACGTGAGCCCGGAAGTCGCTACAGGATCGCCACGGCGTTCCCGGGGGACCCGAGTCCTCCGGGAACCTTCAAGGGTGCGGCGCTGAACAGGAAGGTCCACTGATTCGACGCCCGGCATCTACTCGACAGCACCTCCAAGTTGAACATCTCGCCGAGGGCCAGGCCGAGCAACGGGATGAGTCGCCGGTGCAGCGATCCGTCGGCCGGATTGATCGGTACGACTTCGACCGCAGGGTTATCGCAGACGATCGCCGCGACATGTTGGTTCCAGAGAAACCGCGCCGTCGACTCACTCCCCGCGAGCCCGGCGAACACGGGCAAACTCGCGTACTCCTGACGAGCTCGTTCATCGAGCTGAAGATACTCTCCGACCCAACCAGTACGTACACATAGAATATCACCGGGCCGAGTCACGACGCCTTGCATCGCCATGGTCGCCGCAAGATCGTCGGCCGTGATGGCGCGAGGTGCAAGAGCACTGAATCTATTGTCAGTCGCGGCTGCCCATCCGGCGACATCGACAAGGACACCACGTCCGACGATTCCCCGTTCGGCCCACTGCTCGATCCCGAGGTCGTTCGCCTCGCTCGTCGGATCTTGAGTTCTTCCACCCCAGTACCCGAACTCGCGGCATCGGACATGGCCGAGGGCATCCCATTGCGTCGACCCCTGAAGGTGGAAGTTGTCGACACGGTCATCCATCTCATGACGATTCAGGGCAAAGACGTGGTGTTCATAGGCCTTTCGGCCGAAGAAGGGAGGATCGGGGAGGTTCAGCGGGAGATCGAGCGATAGGACTTCACCGGTTCGAACGCTTTGCGCCGCGTCGAGCACCATTTGTGGCGTCAACAGATTCAGGGTGCCGACCCGATCGCCTTCCCCGAACACGCCCCACGCATGTCGCATGCCGGTGGAACCCATCTCCGGGAGCGCGTCGTACTCCGGCAATTCGCGTGACGATGACACGATCATGATGTCGATGGTAGGTCCTGTTGTATATCGTTGCCCTGTTGATCGATCTCACGCCTTTCATTCGCTCCGGCGACACAGTTCTCGTAGGACAGGGCACGGCGGAACCGCGAGCGCTCGTCGAAGCGTTGATCGCGCAACGTCACGCCTTCGCGGGCGTGACGGTTTTTCTTGGCGCCTCCTTCACGGGTTTGTTCCAACCGGAGCACAGCGACGCTTTGCGTTTCGTTGGGCTGGGTGGTGTCGGCCAATCGTCGATCCTTGTGAAAGCGGGCGTGCTCGAGGTGGTCCCTGCACACCTTGGGGCGTTACCCGAGCTCTTTACGAGAGGCTCGCCGCGAATCGACGTCGTGCTGGCCCAGGTCAGTGAGGCTGACGTTTCGGGTCGACACTCGTTCGGGCTCGTCGCTGACTACGTGCATGCGGCTGCTCATTCAGCGCGAACCGTGTTGGCTGAAGTGAATCCAAATGTACCGTTCTCCTTTGGTCACACGACCGTACCCACGAGTTCGTTTGCCGGAATTGTTCGAGATGACCGACCGCTGATTTGCGTTGAGCGGCGAACGCCGTCCGAGACCGATTGGGCTATCGGTACACACGTTGCGTCGTTGATTCCCGACCGTGCGACGCTGCAGGTCGGGGTGGGCGGCATACCCGATGCCGTCGTGCAGAGTCTGAGCAACCATCGTGAGCTCGGAATACACACCGGCCTCATGACCGAAGCGCTGGTCGATCTGATCGAGGCGGGCGCGATCAGCAACACACACAAAGGAATCGACGAAGGCGTGAGTGTCGCGGGTTCACTGTTCGGCACCGACCGCCTCTATCGAATGGCGGACCGCAACCCTGCCCTTTCGATTTTGCCGGTCACCTACACCCATGACCCACGTGTTCTGGCGTCACTTCGATCCTTCTATGCGGTGAACTCGGCCATCGAGGTAGACCTCACCGGACAGAGCAACGGCGAAATGATCGACGGTTTCGCCGTGGGTACTGTCGGCGGACAGTGCGCGTTCGCGCGCGCCGCATCGTCTTCGTCTGACGGGCGCTCAATCGCCATACTCGCCTCGACGGCGAAGAACGGCTCGGTGTCGAGAATCGTCGAGAGGTTCGCCGACGGGGTCGTGACAACCCCGCGTAGCGACGCCGATATCGTCGTGACCGAACACGGAATCGCTGACCTTCGTGGAGCGACGGTGCCTCAACGGATCGAGCGTATGTTGGCGATCGCCGACCCGAAGTTTCGTGATCAACTTCAGCTGGCGTCACGAGGCCAACGACGATGACGACGCAATCTTCTACCGACAGCAGTCCCAACGACGCCGATGTCTTGAGGGTGCTCGAGACGTTCGTACGCAAGCATCTCGGCGCGACCGCAACTGTCGCTCGGTTCTCCCGCGCGAGCACCGGACGTTCGCGTCACAACTGGTTGTTCGATGCTGTTTGGGAACACGACGGCGAAACGATCACCGAGCCTCTCATTGCCCGACGCGATCCGACGGGCGGGCTTCTCCAATCCGATCGCGCCACCGAGTTTCGTGTGCTTCGAGCTCTTGAATCGGTGGCGATACCAACACCGTACGCTCGTTGGCTCGACGCAACGGGTGAGGAGCTTGGTCGGCCCGGTTTGGTGATGGGTCGATTGGAGGGCACATGCGACTACTTCGCGCTCAATGGCCCCGAGCCACTGCACGAACGCGTCGAACTCGCAAAACGTCTCTGCTCACTTCTCGCGGACGTCCACAACGTGGACTGGCGCGCGACCGAGCTGGCCACCGAGTTGATCGACCCGGGTCCGATGGCTTCCCTGATCGCACTCGATGAGTGGGAAGAAGTTCTTCGACGCGATCAGGTCGAGCCGTACCCCGAGCTCGCGTATGGCGCGCAGTGGTTGCGAACGTACGCGCCGGAGTCTCCCGGAACATCGCTCGTGCATGGCGACTTCAAGGTCGGAAACGTTCTGCTTGATGAGCAACGAAACATCGTTGGTCTGCTCGACTGGGAGCTCGCCCACCTCGGTGACCTTCATGAGGATCTCGGTTGGATCACCCAGCCGTTGCGAACCAGGGAGCACTACATCACCGATGCGTGGGAACGAGAGGAGTTGCTGAGCTTCTACGAAGGTGCACGTGGGCGTGCGGTCGATCGCGAGTCGGTGCACTGGTGGAATGTCTTTGCCACATACAAGACTGCCGTCATGCAGGCCAGCGGATTGCGGGCCTATCTCGAAGGTCGAAGCAACGAGCACTACAAGCCAAACGCGCCGGTGTTGACGGCGTTGCTCCGTGCGGCGATACGTTCCGCGCGCGGTTCAACGACCGAGGAGGAGTCGGGTCCGGGTGCGAAATCGACTGGTACGCGTGAGGCCTTTCTACGATGGGACACGCGACAAACCTGGTCGCTTCTCGGAGGCGATGATGTATCCATGGACAACGATCCCGTGCATGCGAACAACGAGGCCCGAGCGGAGCTTGTGAAGTGCATCGCCGGCTTGACGTTCGACGACGGTGATCAAGATCTACGGACAAAGGTCGGACGACACCTCTTGCGTCGCGTGTCCGCCGATCCGGCCCTGGCGCGTCGTGCAAAATAGGCGCGCCAGGCATCGAGAAGCGACAGGTATCGAAACATGAGCACAACTCCGATCGGCATTCCCGCACCGAGCCAAGACAACTCCGACGCCTTCCTCGACCCAACTCCCGCGTTGATCGTGAGCGACGCGCACTTCGCCGAGCAGTTTCCGCTTTCGCCACTCGATGACTACTTGATTCACCAGACTCCAGACCCGATCCGGGTCATGGCCACGGGTGATCCGCGCGCATATGAACGGTACTGGATGGTGTGCAACGACCCCGACGGGGTCGCGCTGGTGGCGGTCGGGGGGAGCTTCTATCCCAACCTGGACCGTGCGGAGGCGTATGCCATCGTGAACGTCGGTGGTATGCACACATCGGTCCGTGGTTTCCGGTCGCTAGGCGTTGATCGAGCGAACCTTCGCATTGGCCCGATTCATCCCCGGATCATTCGAGGGATGCGGTGGTGGCGATTCGAACTGGAACCCAACGAGTGGGGGATCAGCTTCTGTATTGATTTTCGCGACACCACCAGGCAAACCTTCCGAGAGCCACTCTCCAACAGTTCGACAGGCTTTCCACCCGGTCGCCGCGGCGATGTCACCACCGGATTCGAGAGCTTCGGCGAAGTCGAAGGCTGGGTCGAGGCGCACGGACAGCGTATCGAGCTGCCGAAGGGATCCCCGGGTACTCGTGACCGACACTGGGGTGTGGGGCGAGGGGTCGGCGGCCCGGCCCTTGCGCTTGGTGGCCGATTACATATCGGGACATCAGGCAATGGTTTCGTTGCGTTTCCGAGTTGGACGCTGTGGGGCGACAGCGTGTTCTATCGGTTCGGTGACCATAGAAAAGGATCGGCGAAAGTCGCGAGGCCAAACCGAAGGCTCCGATTCGAACCTGACACGAAGATCTTCGTGGAAGCTGTGGTCGACTATCAGCTGAGCACCGGTGAAACAAAAACCGTCCATTACGAACGGATAGGTCAGCAGACCGCGTATCTGAGCTGTGGCATGTACGGAGGAACGCCAGGTCGGGGCATTCATCAGGGCGGCTACGACGGGCCTGATCTCATCGAAGGCGAAACCTTCGATGTGAACCAACCTGACGTTCGTGCTCGTCTTGCCGGGCTCGACGAGCATCTGTGCCGCGTGAGCTGTGATGGCGAAACTACGACGGGGATTTACCAGCCCATTGATCCTGTCGCGTACGAGGCGTGCGCGGCCGGAAAACCCGGATGGGGCTTTCTTTAGTATGTGTACATTTGAAGTAGCTGCGGCCCGTTCGTCATCGCAAGAGGAAAAGTGACAGTGCCATCGGGACTCGAAGGAATCCGAGTTCTCGAAATCGCGGGTTCGGTTGGCGTTGCCTATGCGGCGAAACTGTTTGCCGACCTGGGCGCCGATGTGATCCGCCTCGAACTTGAGTCTTTGGGTGTCGACTCTGATGTTGTCGCGGAGCGACCTCACGACATCGGACGCTGGCTCCATACGAACAAGCGCTCAATTTTGGGCTCGACCGTCGGGCTTCTCAACGACGCTGATCTGTTGCTTCACGATCTGGGGCCACGTCGGGCGAGGGCGGCCGGGCTCGACTATCCGACGCTCTCGGCAGCGAATGAACGCCTCGTCGTGTGTTCGATCACACCCTTCGGCATGACCGGCCCCTACGCGGATTTCGTTGCCAGCGAACTCAACGTGATCCACGGATCGAGTTGGGGTTTCCTTTCTCCGTCGGCGGCAACGCGGATCGATCTTCCCCCCTTGAAGGCGCCCGGCCACCACGCCACATTGAACGCTGCAACAACCGCGGCGACGGTAGCCCTCGCGGCCGTGGACGCGGCACAGCGCAGCGGGCAAGGTGAGCACGTCGACTTCTCCCTCTTTGCGGCAGCGGCGAAGATGACCGAGACGGCCCCGGTTTCGGCGTCGTACCAGGGAGTCGACGCATCGAGGCTCGGCGTGAAGATCGTCATCCCGTGGAACATCTATTCCTGTAGCGACGGCCTCGTTCAGTTCATCTGCCCCGAGAATTCGCAGTGGGAATCGTTCGTGGAGCTGATCGGGAATCCGGAGTGGACAACCCTCGACGTGTTCGCCGACCCCAATTCCCGTCGTGAGAATGCCGACTTGGTCGATCTGTACATCTCGGAGTGGATGGCAGAGAGGACCGTCGATGACGTGTGTACCCGCGCGCAGGCGGCCCGAGTGTGCATCTCGCCCATGAACACCATGGAGCAGCTCGATGCGGATCCCCACTTTCGTGAGAGGGGATTCTTCGTCACCTCACCAAACGGAACACGGCTGCCCGGTCCGCCAGCAAAGTTCGATAGGGATTGGTGGCAGATCCGCAACGACGCCCCCTTCCGAGATCAGCACAGCGGCGAGGGCTGGAAAGACCGTGTGGAACCCGCTGCCGTTTCGCCTGAGGCGAGGGACCTGAGAGGTCGTCCGCTCGACGGTGTTCGAGTGTGTGACTTCACGTGGATTTGGGCCGGGCCCTATTGCACGCAGACGCTCGCCCACCTTGGTGCCGACGTCATCAAGTTGGAATCGCCGAAACGTACCTGCATGTTTCGCCGACTCCCGTATGCGCCCACGGATCTACCGCTCAACGTCGATACCGCCGGTGTGTTTCACCTGTACAACTCCGATAAACGCAGCCTCGGAATCGACTTCCACAGCGCTGCGGCGCTCGACGCGATCGCCAGGCTCGTTGCAATCAGCGATGTGGTGGTGGACAACTTCGGGGTCGGCACGATGGCTCGGCTCGGCTTCGGTCCCGATGAGTTACGAAAGATCAACCCGAACGTGATCGTCGTGTCGCTCAGTGGCTACGGGCAGTATGGGCCATCCGCCTCAAACATGGCCTACGGGCCGGTTGGGGGAGCGGTCGCGGGTCTTTACGCCGCCAACGGATACGAAGGCGACGCTCCAGCCGAGACCGGGATTTCGATCGGAGATCCCGGCACGGGTATCGCAGCGGCGTGGGCAACCATGGCGGCGATCGTGGCGCGCCGCCGCAACGGCGAAGTTGCGACGATCGACTGCGCCATGGTCGAAGCGGTGGCAGCGACGATCGGGGAACCCTGGCTGGAATGGCAGAGCACTGGTGAGCTCCCCGGTCCGCGAGGAAATCGTGATCTGGGATGGGTCCCTCACAATTGCTACCCCGCTTCGGGTGTCGACCGGTGGGTGACGATTGCGTGCACGTCGGAAACGATGTGGCAGAACCTCAGTGCACTTATTGATCCAGCTCTTGCCGAGGATCCACGGTTCGCGACCTTTGCCGATCGTGTGCGGCACGAGGCCGAACTCGACGATGTGATCGCGTCGTGGACGTCTCGACATGACCGGTTCGAGACAACCGAGCAGCTTCAGGCGCTCGGTGTCGCCGCGTTTCCGTCGCTCTCGCCACTTGACTTATGGGGCGGAAACCCGCAGCTCGAGGCCATCGCCATGCTGGAGACGCCGAACCACGGCGCCGTAGGGAAGCGCATCGTCCCCGGAATCCCGTGGCGGCTCACGATCGCACCGAACGGCATGCGACGCGCTGCTCCGCTCCTCGGCGAACACACCGAAGAAGTACTCGGCGATGTCCTTGGCTACTCGCCAGGAGAGATCCAAGCGCTTGTGGAGTCCGAAGCGGTGTGGCTCGCACACTCAGACCGGGGCTCGCGGCAGCACCGCAACCCCGACGAGCGCTGAGTTGCGCTCGGGTTGCGGTGCGTTGTTGCGGTCCGTTGTTGTCCGTTGTTGCGGTGGGGTCATGCGTGGCCGGGTGCTTTACATGCACACCCGGTACATGGCGACGAACGTCGAATTGGGGAACATCATCTTTCCGTCCCAGCACGTGTTCGATGATCCGTAACCGACGAAGTCTCCGATTCCTTGGCCGTTGTCGAGATATTGCATCGTGAGCTGTGAACCGCTGACCGACCAGGTTCCGCCCATACCTGCCCCTTCGGCGCCGTTTGCGCTCCAATCAATCGTTCCATCGGAGCTCAGCGTGGTTGGGTGTGAACTGAGGGCACCGGTGTATACTGTGCATTCGAAGTACGAGGTGAGCTTCTTTCCTGTGCAGTGTGAGTTCGTGACGGCCGAGCCGGCCGGGGCGACTGCTGGCGAGTAGTACGACTGGGTTGGGGAGAAGTGCGCAGTGTTGTTGGTCAGGTTCTGTTCGTTGTTCGCGCCAGTGTCCACCCGGAAGCTGATGGGGGCGGAACTTACCGGCATCGCGATATCGAAGCCGATCACGGCGGTGCCGCCCGAGCGTGCCACCGGCGAACTGAGGTTGCAATACAGGCGCGTTGTCTGGCGGGCGCAGTAGGACGGCACGCTGGACAGCGTTCCCATGACGACGGCGTTGGGAGATGTCATGGTCAGGTTCGTTTCATGAACCAAACGCTACGGAGAGCGGTCGCGCAGGGAAATCCCGTATTCAAGGGGGTTGCGATATTCCCTAAGTGTGCCGATCTTTAGATATGAACACTGAGAAAAGGTTTGCACAGCCTTCGGATCGCAAACAGGGCGACCGCTCGAACTTCAACATACGCGAGGTTGCGCTTCGCTACGCCGACCGTTACGTACCCCACGCGTCGCCCGGGAAGCCTCTGTCGTTCCAGGAATCGCTGCGGCTGCGAACGGGAATAGTCATCGCCTGGCTTGGCGTGGTGTGTGCATCCTCAACTGCTGGTCTGTACGCGTACCTAGGTTCGCCTATCTCGGGAGTAGCTCTTTCCGTACTCGCCATTGCATTGCTGTTCGTGCCAACGGGAATACGACGAGGGTTTTCCTTGACCGTTCTCGGGAACGTGTTCACTGCTGCGACCTGGCTCATCACGTTTGTGGTTGCGTCGCGCACGGGTGGTTTCCAATCACCAGCGTTGGTCTGGGCCTTTATCCATCCCATCACCACGTACGTGGCGTGCGGAAAGCGCTCGGCGCAGGTCTGGGCCGCACTGTCGGTCACGCAGGTGTCGGCGTTCTACGTCTTCGATCAACTGGGCATGCAATCTGCCGATGACCTGAGAGCGTCGACGTTGACGGTGTTGCGGTTAGCCGGATTCATCGGCTGCATCTTGACGAACACGTCGCTCATCGCGGTGATCGAGACCGTGCGGCGAGCCTCTCAAGCGGCCCAGGACGAAGCCAATCGGACTCTCGAACGCGAACGAATTCTTGGTGACATGCACGATGGCATCGGGAGCCAGCTGCTGGGACTGATCCTGCAGGTTCGAGCGAAACGCATCGACGACGAACGTTTGGTCCATAGCCTGTGCTCGTGTCTCGAGGACGTGCGGCTCATCGTGGACTCCCTTGATCCGATCGAACGACCCTTCGCAGTTTCGCTCGGCGAGTTCCGATCGCGGCTCGAAGCGAAGTGCGCGGCCGCCGCCATCGAGGTTTTGTGGAATGTGCAACTCCACGACATCCACATCACCCAGGAGCAGACCCTCCACATTCAACGCGCACTACAGGAAATGACCAGCAACGCTATTCGTCATGCGCATACCGAACGCATCGACGTGCATCTCGGTCCCGTTGCCGGGGCGTTCGAAGTCAGCGTCCGAGACTACGGCATCGGAGTTCCGGCGGTACCGTCCGGCACCGCCGGTCGGGGAATGACCAGTCTCCAAACACGAGCTCTCCGTCTTGGAGGCTCCTTTGCCGTGACACCGGTCGCGCCGGGCACCCTCGCAAAGCTGCGTTTCCCCTACTAGACGTCTCGGAAGCCCTTCCCGGCAAGGACCTTTGGGGCGCACGCGTCGATCCGGGAAACGCGCGTCTTCGGCTGTTTCGCGCTTGCGATGTGCAGGTTGTATTCGCGCTGGCGTCCCGGAGTCAACGCGGCAAAGGCCTTCGCGAAGGTTGCATCGGATTCGAGTCGTTCGCGCAGTTCGGCAACGAACTCCGGTGTCGGTGCAGCTCCCACCGTGAGGCCCGCTGCTTCGACGCGAATGGCGTCGACGATCAGGGTCTTGAGTACCTTCTTCAGTCGTCGGACGTCGGCGACGGACGTGAACTCGATGCGTTTGGCGGAACGGGAGTTGGGACCTTGCTCGATGAGGACGTGTGACGGGTCATCCAGGAGTGCGCCCTTGAAAAACATCATCGAAAGGAAACCCTTCATCTCTTGCAGGATTGCGATGTTCGCTCCCTCGTGGCTGAAACACGGCTTGCCCCATTTGATGTCTTCCTCCAGGCGACACTCGAGGAGCACAGATCGAACTGCCGACATTTCCTCGGGCCACTTGTTCGACCGCTCGATATAGCTATCAACGCGAGGGTTCATGCTGCTCGAGACCTTCAGCTCGTCTTCGGAGCAACACCTGAAACGCCAGACACATCCACCACGGTATCGATGCCAAACGATCCATTGATCACGTTGAGATAGCCGGGATACATCGACGAAAAGTCCTTCGGGAAATATGCGTTGCAGGGAATCGTCTGGTCGATGATCCCGAGCCGCTTGTACATGAGCCCGGCCAGGCCGCTACAGAACAGCTTGTCGGTCTTCTCGATTCCCTCGACTCGGCCCTCGAACAAGCGAGAAGCCATGCCCCACGGAACCTCGGGGAACGCGATCCCGTCAAGCGAAGTGGCAAGACTCCACACGGCTTGCACAAATGCCGGGTCGTTCTTGTTCGATCCGGTATATGGCCGCCACGTCGGATGGTCTTTGTAGCCAATGAGGTCGAGCATCGTCTTTCGCAGTGCGCCAGCCTGGACCCCGGAATGGACCTTGTTGCCGACAAGGGGATCAGTTCGAAACTCTCGGTGACAGATTGGAGGAGGAAGGGAGCACCGGTAGACGGCTCGGTTATCACCATGGTCGTGTGCGAATAGATACTGTTGCTTATGAGCTCAACACCGGTCGAGTTCTTTGAGGACCCACCCCACAACACGAGATCGCAAGTTCCGGCCTGGGTGCAAAAGTCATCGAAAGAGATCGGTGGTATGACAGGCATCGGGGAATCATACCCAGATCCCTTGGTAGAAGGGGTTGTGGCTGACACCCCCGAATCGATTTCGTTCATCAACCGCGTTCTGATGTTCACCGACATCGAGGGTTCGTCTACTCGCTGGGACAACGAGGCGGACATGATGCGCGCACTGATGCGCCATCACGATGCCGTTGTGAGCGAAGCCGTCGAAAACAACGGCGGGACCCTTGGAGCGCGCACCGGCGACGGCGCGATCGCTCTTTTCGAAACTGCCGTGTCCGCGGCGAGAGCAGCGTGCGACCTTCAAACGCGCATTGTCGAAGGGCCTCGGAGCGAGTCGGTATCGACCGGCCCGTTGCGAGTTCGGATCGGTCTGCATCGCGGCGTCGTTGAACCACGCGGTGGAGAGCATTACGGCCCACCGATGCATCGGACGGCACGCATCATGAGTGCGGGTCACGGTGGGCAAATCGTGGTGAGCGCCGCGGTGGCCGAGGAGCTGCGTATTCATCCGGCGGAGGGTTTCGTTCTGGTCGATCGCGGGATGCATCGGCTCAAGGGCTTCCATGAACCAGAGCGTTTGAATGAACTCGTGAGAGACGGCATGTCGCCCGACCCGCGAGGGCTCCGGGTTGCCGTGTCCACGGGATCGTTGCCCGCAGTCGATATCGACTCGCTGGTCGGGCGCGAGGGAGAGATCGCACGAATCCAACCTCATGTGGTTTCCGGTCGGATCACCACCTTGGTCGGTACCGGCGGCGTCGGGAAGACACGACTGGCGTTGCAGCTGGGACGGCTCTGCATGAACGCATTCCCGGAGGGCGTTTGGTTCGTCGACCTGGCCTCCGTGTCGGGACCTGACCGTGTCAGTGCTGCTGTCGCAGAGACATTGGGCATCGCGGAGGAATCCCAGTCGCCTGCCGACTCTGTGCGACAGGCGATGCAAACACGAGACATGCTCGTGATCCTCGACAACTGCGAGCACGTAATCGACGCAGTTCGTTCTCTGGTGCGGACCCTGGCTTGCGCTCCGTGCGCCGCGGCGATTCTTGCGACATCGCAACGAGCGCTCGACGTCGCGGGTGAACACGTCGAGGTGGTCGAGCCGTTGGACTACGGACCCGCCCTCGACGGATCCCCGGCTGCGAACATGTTTCTCCGCGCTGCCCAACACGCCGATCCGCACTTTGTCGTCGATTCGCACGATTCCGAAGCGATCGCCAGGATTTGTCGACGCCTCGACGGCCTCCCGCTCGCACTCGAACTCGCAGCCGGCCGGGTGCGCCTGATGTCCGTTCGACAGATCGCCGACGAACTCGAAACCAGCTTCGATCTGCTTCGTTCGAGAGATCAGCCAGAACGACACCGAACCATGTTCGCAGCGATCTCCTGGAGCGTTTCGCTTCTCTCCGAAGACGACCGAACAGTGTTGATCGACCTTTCGGTCTTCAAGGGAGACTTCACGTGGGAGGCCGCTGCAGCGGTGACCGGACGGAATCGATTCGACATCGCCGACAGTCTCGAAGAACTGGTTCGTCGTTCGCTTCTCGTGCGCCGCGGTGAGGGCCTCCGGATGCTCGTTCCGCTTCAGAACTTCTGCGGCGTTGAACTCGGCGACTCCAAGCGTGACCTCGACGTAAAGGCCCGTCACGCCTCGTGGGTGCAATCGACAATTCCCGTTCCGCTCGATGACACCGATCCCACAACGGTGGCCCTTCGGCTGGATCGAGTGCGCGACGCCACCGAAGACATCCACTCCGCGCATGCGTGGCTCATCGCCCATGACCCGGTCCAGGCGGCGCACCTGGCGTTGAGTCTTGTTGAGGCGTGGATCGCTCGTGGTCGAAGCAACGACGCGGTAAAGATGCTTTCGGCCTGCGATACCGATGCGACCCCCGCGCCGATGCGCATCGAGATCCTCGGATGGTTCGCCGCTCACGCCTGGACCGTCGGTCGAAACGAAGAGGGCGAAGCGGCAGCGGTTCGTTCCCTGGCACTGGCCGAGGCGAATGGGCTGCCGTTACCCGTGCTTGCCGCAGTTCGTCTCGCCGTCCGCTATGCCTTCTCCAACCGCGGTGAACAGGCTCGCGAACTTACGAATCGCATCGAGCATGAAGTGCGCTCCAAACAAGGTGACGGGAGCCGTCCGTTCCCACCCTTGGGTGTCGTCCTCGCCGTCGTCGGCGAAGTGCAACGAGGTGTCACGCTGGTCGACGAAGGTATCGCAGCCGCGCGAAAGGTGGGGGCAATTCGACTGCTAAGCGCGCTGACGAATCGGATTCTGCTTCAGCCGGGAACGGAGGAGGTCGCGATGATCACGCACGAGGTAGAGGTACTCGCCAGCGTCCTGGGAAGAACGTCTGCACAAGCCCATGCGATCGCCGCGATTGCGCAACGTGCCCGCAAACAGGGAGACCTTGTCGGCTTCCTCGAGGGTGTGGCGCGGTTCTCGGACCTCATGATTGTCGACGAGCCGACTGCCGTGGTGCAGATGATGCAATGGGTGCCAAGCGCAACGGCCCCGCTGTTGCCGCGCGACGCTACGGTCATGCTGGCTGCACTTGAATCACTGGCGGAGATCCACGATCAGCGCGGAACTGAGCAGGAGCGGGCCCGACGAGGAGCTATCCATGACGTGTTGCTCAAGGAACTCGGCGACCAGGAGTTCGATCGGGCATGGAGTGAAGGATCGGCACTTCGCCTCGGGGAAGCAGTGGATCGACTGCATTGGATGGTCGAGACCTGCGCCACTCGACTCGACAAATAGGTGGACCTACTTATTCGAAAGCGCCTGGCGGTAGGGCGTCAGGTCCCAGTTCGGGTACCGGACTTGAGCGCGATCAAGCGTGGTTGGCGTCCAGAACGGATGACCGGGCTGCTTCACTCCGAAGCACGCCAGTTGTTCCGGGTTTGCATTGTCGAAAATTCGTGACCACGGCTTGGCGTGATGAAAGGGCCATGCGTGGTAGCCGATACCCTCGTTGTTCGCACTCTTGAAGCAGGCCATCACTGCATAACGATGACCTCCTGGTTGCGTCATGTTCGTACCACGGTGGTACACATCGATGCCGTAAGGAAACACGCTTCCGGCGGGAGCTGCGGTCGACCGGGCAACTCGTGCCAGTTGGCTCTGCAATCGTTCGTGAGTTTGCTTGTCCGTGACGAGCGTGGACTCGGGACCGGCAACACTCGAGCTGTCAGGTCGAGTCACATAATGGGCAGGGCCGTGTGCCTCACTGACGTCGCTGAAGTAGCAAAGAACCGTCACCGAATTCAACTGGTCCTCTTCAGATGGCACCGTCAAGGTGTGGTTGGCAAAGTCGCAGTGAAACGGTTGGTCGTAGTCGGCGTCGCCGGTGAACTTGGCCCAAACCTGGCATTGGTACAGGTGCACATCGGAACATCGCAGCGCCGCTTGTGCAAACCGAACCAGGGAGGGGTGCACACCGATCAGGTTCAGGGCCGGCGAACACGCCAACGGAACAGCCACGAAACTCGTGAACTGTGCGTCGTTGAAGCGTCCCACCTCTCCGGGCCGTTTGGTGTCCACCGCCTCGTTGCCCCCGTCCAACCGACCGAATACGGTCTGGAAATCAGCGCGAACTGCGGCTACCTCTTCGGGAGTGAAGAAGTTCTCGATCAACACGGCACCATCGCTTCGCCATGCGTCAACGTGTGCGTGGGTGAACCGGTCCTGCGTCATCGATCCCCCTCCGGTCGCTTCGTCGGTGTCGGATCGGTGCCGTTCGAGAAGTTGTTCGGAACAGTCGGTCGTAGGACCGCAGCACCTGAAATACCCATACCGTCACGCTAGTGTCCAACCGTGCCGGACATCGCCATGACTGTATGAAAGCTGTGCCGCGTCGCAGGTCCGCCCTCATCAAGCCGTTGTCGGATTTTCTTCGCACCGAAGCAGCGAGCGGTGTAGTCGTCGTGATCGCTGCCATCGCCGCGATGGTGTGGGCGAATTCGCCCTGGTCGGGGTCCTACGAATCGTTGTGGGACACGAAGCTCGGGTTTCGTGCCGCAAGTTTTACCTTCGAGATGGATCTCCGGCATTGGGTCAACGATGCCATGATGACGATCTTCTTCTTCGTCGTCGGCCTCGAGATAAAACGTGAACTCGTGGAGGGCGAACTTCGCGATCCTCGCAAGGCGATAACGCCTGTTGCGGCAGCGGTCGGAGGAATGATCGTCCCCGCGCTCATCTACGTCGTGCTGACCTTCAATTCCCCCAGCGTGAGGGGCTGGGGGATTCCTATGGCCACAGACATTGCCCTGGCCGTCGGGCTCCTCACGTTGGCTGGTTCGCGGGTTCCATCCGGAGCGAAACTCTTCCTGCTGGCGCTCGCCATCGTCGACGACATCGGTGCCATCGCCGTCATTGCGCTCTTCTACCGGTCCGGCGGACGCAACTCACTTCTCATAGTTTCAGGCGCGGTTGTCGTTGCGGTTGTCGTGATGCGCCGCCTTGGAGTGCGCTCCTTCGCCGTCTACGTCGCGTTCGGGGTCGCCCTATGGTGGACGCTTCACGAGGCGGGGGTTCATGCAACAATCGCCGGCGTCATCATGGGTTTGTTGGCGCCCGTTCGACCACTCGTGCGAAACGACGTGGTCGATGTGGAGGAACTCGCCGACCTCTCAAGCGTCGAGCACGCGGTGTCGAGCATGCACATCGTTCGCTCGTCGGTCTCGGTCGTCGAGTGGCTCGAACACAAACTTCATGGCTGGACGAGCTTCTTGATCGTGCCGGTCTTCGCGATCGCCAACGCGGGCATTGCGATTTCGTTCGACTCGTTGTCCGACGCAGCAGGGAGCAACGTGACCTGGGGTGTGTTCCTCGGGCTCGCGTTCGGTAAGCCGATCGGCATTCTGTTGGCCACGTGGGCTGTCGTGCGCGCCGGTGTCGGGGTGTTGCCCGAAGGTACCGGTTGGGTTTCGCTCGCTCCGGCTGCGATCGTCGCAGGTGTCGGATTTACCGTGTCGCTGTTTGTGACCGAACTTGCCCTGCCTTTCGCCAGTGCCGATCAGGCGAAGATAGGGGTGGTTGCCGCGTCCATCCTGGCCGGCGTTGTCGGCTTGGCGCTCGCACGACGGGCGCCGCTCGCCAGGGAGAAATAGCGAGTTCACTCCGCTTCGGGTCGTGATTGCGTCGTTGGATCACCGCGCTGAACCCGCCGACCGGAAAGGACGCTAGTTCTTTGGTGCTCGTTTCGTCGGCGGTTTCGCGGCGGCCTTGGAAGCCTTCTTCGACGTGACGGTCTTCGCCACCGCCTTGGTCGCGACAGGAACGGCAAAGCCTCCCTCGTTCGGTGCAAGCACGGTCGTTTGCGCAACGGCCACCGGCGGGGGCGCAAGTTTTGCTCAAGCGGTCCGTCCACGAACCGCGTACTATTGAATTGGTGGTCTCGTAAATCCGGTACTCGCGGAAGTCGTCGCTCCATAGGCAAACAGCACTGTGTGGTCCGCCAACTCCTTGGCCTCGTCGATGTCGTGGGTGACCAATAGGGCGGGCACCCCCAAGGTGTCGACGAGCGAACGAAGCAACGTGCGGAGTGCCTTTCGCGTCTCATGATCGACGGCGCTGAACGGTTCGTCGAGAAGAAGAACTTTAGGATCGCCGCCGAGGGCGCGGGCGAGCGCAACGCGCTGACGTTCACCACCGGACAACCGATTCGGAGAGGCCGACGCCAGGTGGTCGGCACCAACATCGCGAAGAAGCCGATGGGCATTTTCGATTCGGTCCTGTCGTGTACCAGCACGAAGTGCGAGACGCACGTTGTCGAGCACGCAACGGTGGGGGAGAAGCAACGAATCCTGAAACACCATGCCGACGTGTCGATCCTGTGTACGCATATGAAACATCCGCTCCGCATCCGCAGCGCGCGTTCCCCGAATCGATATGGTGCCGGAGTCGGGTCGGCGAAGGCCAGCGATCGTACTCAACGTCAGAGACTTCCCGGAACCAGAGCGACCGAAGAGAACCGTGATCCCGGCTTTGGCCTGAAACCGGGCGCGCAACGCGAACTCGCCGACCGCGAGCCCGAAGTCGGCATCGACGACCGAACCGACGTTCTCGGGAGTTGGCGAATTCACCGGCGGTCCTGCGAGCTGGACGCGCTCAGTCGGTTCACGGCGACAAGCACGACAGTCGCAATCGCGGCGAGAACCGCAGAGAGGTTCGACGCAGTTCGATCGCTGCCGGCCTGCACCGCGTCGTAGACGGCAATAGGCATGGTCTGGGTTCGCCCGGGGATGTTGCCGGCCAGCATGACCGTCACGCCAAAGTCACCGAGAGCTCGAGCAAACCCGAGCGCCGTTCCAGCAATCAGGCCACGACGGGCCAGCGGAAGAGACACCTGCAACGCCACCCGCCATTCAGGTAGCCCCATGGTGCGAGCCGCTTGCTCGAACCGCGGTTCCACGGCTTCGAGCGCCGCCCGAGATGTGCGAAGGACGAACGGGAGGGCCGAGACAGTCGCGGCGACGACGGCTGCTGCGGGCGTGAAGACGAGCGGGCTTCCAAACACCGATTCCCAGACGCGACCGATCGGCGTGCGCACGCCGAGAACGACGAGCAGGTAATACCCAAGAACCGTAGGTGGCAACACGATCGGAACGGTCGCCAACGCTTCGAGCAGAGCGCGACCTCGGAATCGCCCCTTCGCGAGAATGTAGGCCAGGCCAATTCCGATCGTCCCGGCGAAGACCGTCGAGAGAGCCGCCACGCGGAGGGATAGCCACAGGGGAAACCAATCCACCGAATTCCTCAGCCTTCGCTTCGGGGACCTTTGTCACCCGGTAGAAGAAAGCCGTAGGCGCGCATGATATCTCGGCCTTTAGGACTTGCTACGAGGCTGACAAAGCTCTTTGCTGCTGTCCCCCTCGCACCCTTTCCAAGAACGACCATGGCTTGCTCGAGCGGTTCGTGAGCCTTCGACGGTACAACCGTGTAACGCCCGCCGTGGCTGTTGGCTATGACGAGCGAGAGTGAAACCAAAGCCGCATCTGCATTGCCAGAAGTCGCAATGCGGTAGGTGTCGCTGACGTTTTCCCCATACACGAGCCGCCCCGACACCCGGCTATAGACACCGGCCGACTTGAGACTTTGGACCGCGGCGACACCATAGGGAGCATGCTCTGGATTCGCGACGGCTATTCGCTTGACGGAATCACGGGCCAGCTCCGACACGGATCGGAGCTGCGTGGAGGAAGTTTTCGGGGTCCAGAGGGCGAGACGCCCGTATGCGTACGTGGTTTTGGTGGCCGGGTCACCGAAACCTGTGGCAACCACCTTGTCGACGTAGGAAACATCGGCTGATGCAAACACGTCGAATGGCGCGCCGTTGCGAATCTGCTGGGCGAGTTGACCACTCGAGCCGAACGAGAAGGTGACCTTCGTGCCCGTTCGATCGGTGAACAGCTTGCCGATCTTTTCGAAGGCGGGCCGAAGATCCGACGCCCCGGCGACAAGGAGTGCGGCTTTGGGCTTCGTCTTCGTCTGCGCACGTACAGACGACGATCCGAGTACCACGATCACGATCGCCACCGCCGGCGCAAGCAACGCCACCGACCTGACCAGACGCAACGTCCGGTGAACTGATTTCATGAGGCTCGCACCTCGGTTCCCATGTCGGCGACGTCGTATCCGGGGAGATGGCGCGCACGCTGAACAAGCGACCGGTCGGTGAGGGCATTCAGGAGTGCGGTCGCTCCGCGATGTCCGAGACGTCGCGAATCGATCCACAACTCGCTCTGATGACTTTCGAGCGCAAAGAAGTGGAGCCCAAACGCGGCGGCTGCCGCCTCCATCGTGACACCAGCGGCCACGCCAGCAACAACGTGGCGGGCAGCGTCGAAATGACCATCGACGCGCGGACCGGGAAGACTCTTCGCCCCGACCCGTTCAAGCGCTCGCTGGAGAGCGCGTTGCGATCCGGCACCGTCTTCACGCTGGGCCGTTCTCAGGCGTCGTTCGGCGAGCTGCTCGACAGACGCAAGACCTCGGTTGGCCGGCGATGCAATGCCAACGCGCCACGAGGCAAAGCGGCATCGGTGGACGTCGACCGGTGCCGCGCGCAACGAGTGCGACGGACCATGAACGACGACACCATGAACGACGCCCCGAGCCAACGCATCGATCGCTCGGTCGGTTGACAGGTGAATCGGAACGATTCGGGGTCCCCCTTGGCGTGCGACGACTGCGGACGCCATCCCGAGGAGGGGATCGCACCCTGCCACCAGAAATCCGGAGTCATCGGTGTCGGGAAGCACGTCGATGTCGCCTTCGCCCGTGAACCCGTCGACAACCGCCCATGACTCATTGCTGAGAAGGTTGCGAACAGGTGCGAACACCCGCTGATCTCCCACTCGACTCACGATCACGGGGATGCCAGGCTCAGGATCCGTGTGTTCATCGGTGATCGACACGCTCGCTGATGGCTGCGACGCAGCGAACAAGTCCTCGACGCTGACCTGCAGGACACGTGCGATTCTCAGTGCTGCGTCGACACCGGGCGCGTGTCGACCCATCTCGATCGCTCCAACGAGTTGACGGGTGACTCCTGCTCGCTCCGCCAATTCGTTCTGGCTCAACTGCAGCTGCAGGCGATGATCGCGAACCGTATTGCGCATGCCAGAAACCTAGCAGGGGACGTCAGGATTCTGTCACCCGGAGAAACATCCAGAATGGGAAGCCCTTCGCGCAACGTGTCCACTCCCCACGAAAGGTTCGACGATGAGCCGCAGGCTTCCCGATTTTGCACTCGAGGTCTACCTCGGCGAGCACGAGTTCACCGTGCGACACCACCTCACGGCATCTGATTCTCAGTCGTGGTCCGTCGACGAACTCCTGGCCTTGGGCGACGAAAGCGATCGTCGTGCGTTCGGAGAACTGTCCCTGGGCTACACGCCGACGTGGGGGACCGCAACAATGCGTTCGGCGATCGCGGCAACCTACGACACACTCACGGAAGCTGACGTCCTCGTCTGCAGCGGCGCGCAAGAGGCGATGTTCTGGGCAATGCAGATCCTCGTTGAACCCGGCGATCACGCAATCGTGTCGGTCCCGAACTATCAATCGATGGAGTCCGTGGCGATCGCGACGGGCGCCGACATCAGTGGACTCGCGCTGTGGACCGGCCACGGATCATCGCTGCAGTGGACCCTCGATATCGATCACGTCAAAAGCCTTCTGCGTCCGAACACGAAACTCATCTCCGTGAACTTCCCGAACAACCCCACGGGGTTCGTGCCCGACCTTGCGACATGGCTGGAGCTTGTCGAGCTTTGCGATCGTCGGGGGATCTGGCTCTACAGCGATGAGGTGTATCGGGGTCTGGAGCTCGACACAACGAAACGCTTGCCCCAAGCCGGCGACTTGAGCCCTCGAGCCATTTCGTTGAACGTGATGTCGAAGGCCTATGGCCTTCCGGGTTTACGGATCGGATGGCTCGCGTGCCAGGATCGGTCGCTGCTGAGCCGACTCGAACGTGCCAAGCACTACACCACCATTTGTAACGCTGGGCCGAGTGAGTTTCTCGCCACGTTGGCCTTGCGAAATGCTGAGGCGGTCACCGCACGGAACAGAAGGATCATGCACGACAACCTTCCCGCGCTTCAGGCGATGATGAAGCGTTGTGAGGGCATTGTCGAATGGTCAGCGCCCGACGGTGGCTGTGTGATGTTTCCGAGGTACCTCGGTGCGGACGGCGTGGAGGCCTTCGCGGAATCGCTGGTGCGCGAACGATCTGCGGTGGTGCTTCCCGCGTCCGTGTACGCATCGCAGCTTCTCGAGATCCCACGTGACCGGTTCCGGATCGGCATGGGGAGAGCCAATCCGGAGGAGGGCTGGGCGCAGCTCGAAGCGCACCTTCTCGCCGCGCAATCACGCTGAGGAGGGGGAGGGCAGACGACGGACTGCGTTGATGAAGATCGTCGCTTGACTCGAACACATAGATTCCCTCTATGCATTGCATTCGATGTGGAGCCCGAGCGGACGGTTCGGTCGTGATCACATGTCCCAGTTGTGGGCATGTGCACTACTTGAACTCCAAGGTAAGCGCATCGGCTCTGGTAATTGAGAGGGATCGCTACCTCGTGGTCCTACGAGCGCGCGAACCTGAACGTGGCAAATGGGACTTGCCGGGTGGTTTTTGCGAATACGGCGAGTCTCCCGACGAAACCGCGCGACGCGAGACCGAGGAGGAATCCGGTTACGCAATCGAGATTGTGCAACTGCTTGGAGCTTGGCCGGACGAGTATCTCGAACCTGACGGTTCGTTGTGGCCGACGATCAATCTGATTTACCAAGCGCGCAGAGCGGAGGGTTCAACGTCGACGGGAAATGTCAACCGCAGCGAGGTGGATGATGTGCGCTGGGCACACATTGACAACCCACCTGATGACATGGCATTTCCAAGCCAACAGTCTGGTGCGTTAAGACAGTTGGCCGCTCGGAATCTATAGCGGAGGTTCGCTAGTCGGTCGGAGCCGGTTTCGCGCTTTCGATACTTCACCTGGAAGGGGAGTGCTGATCGAACGCGACCTTGCGTTTGCGGAGATCCGAGGTCGGTTCTGGTGATGCTGGTCTGGTAGCGGCTTACTGAGAAGTGGCACTGTACTGATGGCCGTGATGGAACACATCGGGAGTTGCTTGACGGCAGGTTCGAGCGGCCTTGGAGGTTCTGCGATTCTGACGGAGGCGGGGATGCGAAGTGTGGGAAAACGACGGGTGAGATGGCGGTTTTGGCTGTTTTGCGCCCTTTTCACCAATTTCTTCGAACATACGTTCGAGGATTCTTGATACAATTCGTACGTGGAATTGTCTCTCGACCACTCTCTTGAGCTTGCCGAGTCTGCGGCACTGTCGGCTGTGTCCAGCCTGCGAAACGGCGCGGTGATAACAGCGGCGAACGTAGAGGCCGCACGCGCTTTGGTTGATCGATTCGATACCATGTGTACACGTATCGTGGCGTTGTTCCCTGACTCTCCAGTAATCCGTGAAGACGGGTACCGCAACATTTCGGAATGGCTCGC
>JANOWU010000138.1:0-7462 GCA_031418035.1 Acidimicrobiia bacterium | reverse complement strand
GAAGCGTCCACAACCTCACCCTGAACGAGAGATAAACGGGGTTTCGAGGCCGAGTTGTGTACCGAAAGCTCAGGGTTGTGAGGTGATCTCCTCGAGGAAGGCGGCAACCTCATCGAAGTTTCGGGTTCGTCGCATGGGAGGGAGGGCGGCGAGCAAGTCGTTGCGATAGCTCTTCGCAGAGTTCAGCCGCGAGTCGAGGACGGCGACGACGCCTCGGTCGGTGGAGGTGCGAATGAGCCGGCCGCATCCCTGGGCCAGCATCATCGCGGCACGCGGGAGATCTATGAGTCGAAAGGCGGCGTCGCCGACCTTTTCTCGACGGGCGACGAGAAGCGGTTCGTCCGGCCGTGAAAACGGGAGTTTGTCGATGACCACCAAAGACAACGCTCGGCCCGGAACATCGATGCCCTGCCAGAAGCCCAACGTGGCAAACAGGACCGACGTCTCGTCTTCGCGGAATGCCTTCGTCAGCGCTGGCTTCGGCAACTCTGACTGTGTCAGAACCCGGAACGGAAGCGCAGGTTTCAATGCGCGCATAGCTTCTGCCGCAGCGGTCATTGCCTTCCAACTGGTGAAGAGTGCAAGCGTCCGTCCTCCGGCCGCACGCAGAAGGCGTTCCAACTCACGATGCGACTCGACCTCGAACTTCGCATTGCGCGGATCGGGGAGATGCACGGCGCAGTAGAGAATGCTCTGCGACTGATAGTCGAACGGAGATTCCACCTTGATCGTGACGGTGTTGTCGCCGGCGAGGCCGAGTCGTGCGCCGAGGTTGAGCGGGATCGTCGCCGACGTGAAGATCGCCGTCGTGTCGGACCAGATCGACTTGGCAGGCGACGCGCCAACTTCGACAGGTGCGATGCGCAGCACCGGTCCCCGTGTCTTCGATTCGGCCTCGACCCATGCCACCCGCTCATCGGCGGTGTCTGTTGCGCTCGCCGTGCCGAGCTCCGATGCCGTCACGAGATCGTCGATCAGCTGCGACGCCGCCTGCACGGCACGGATCTTTCGCTGACCTGCGCCACCGGCAGCATCGTCGGGAATCGTCTTCAGCAGTTCGAGGGCTTTGTTGACTCGAGTGACGCCCGTGTTGAGGGCGTTGCGAATTGCCTCTTCCGCGGCCGGGCCCTTCACCAGCCGCTCCCCAGCGAAGGGAGTCAACGCTCGTTCGAGTTGCGTGCCGACGTCGATTAGATCAACCGACTTGTCAATGTCGGTGATGATCTGACGCAGCCGTCCGACCAGGAACGAAAATCGACCGGCGGAGATCTCGACCCCGAGTGAGTCCGCGATGATGTCCTCGACTTCATGGGCCTCGTCGAAGATGACTACATCGTGTTCGGGCAGGATGTGGCCGCCGGAGCGCACGTGCTGCCCGTAGAGGTGCGTGTTCACCACGACCACGTCGGAGGTCGCCGCCATGGCCCGCGCCTTCTCGGCGAAACACGCCTCCCCGATCGGGCACTTCGCGGCACCGGGGCACTCTCCGGCGGCGACGCTCACCGCGGACCATGCCGCCGGTGTCGGCTCGAAGGACAACTCGGCGCGATCACCGATCGACGATCGTTGCGACCATTCCAGGAGCTTGGTCACCTCGTCGAAAATTCGCTCCTTCGCCTTGGCCGACGACGCCCAACCGTCGTCGTTCATGCCATCGAGGCCGAGTTGCCCGTCGGTTCGGTTGAACTCAGACGCCTTCTGCTTGCAGAAATAGTTGCTGCGACCTTTCAACAGGGCGTAGCTGAAGTCGATCCCGAGATGG
Organism: Acidimicrobiia bacterium; assembly: GCA_031418035.1. Lineage (GTDB taxonomy): Bacteria > Actinomycetota > Acidimicrobiia > Acidimicrobiales > JANYDT01 > JANOYY01. Next base: position 5,700 of record JANOWU010000138.1, on the reverse strand, counting down.
TCGTGCAAGAAGGGTAGGTCCTTGCCGGCGAGTTGATCTTGGAGAGCTTTCGTGGCCGTCGAGACGACCACCTTGGCGCCCGCCGCAATCGCCGGGACGAGATACCCGAGCGACTTTCCAGTTCCGGTGCCGGCCTCCACCACCAGGTGCCGACGGCCGCGAATCGACGCGTGAACCGCCTGAGCCATAGTCACCTGGCCGGACCGGGTTTGACCGCCCTCCGGAAGGTGCTTGGTAACCCGGGCTAACGCGGACGCAATGCGTGTCGCCGTGGGATCGACATCCATAAGGACGTTCACGGTAGCGTCCTCGCAACACCTGGTCGGGTTTCTGCGTCAGTTTGGCGAATCTCCGGCGTCGCAATGCCACCACTTGAGGTGGTCGCTGGGGTGGCTCAGCGGCACATTCGGCGGGAGGCTACAGGCACTTTCGGCCATCGTCGAATTTCGCGAATCTCAATGTCGGTGCGATGCTTAGCGGGTGAAGGTCGAAACGGACTCGTCAAAATTCGGTAATCACGAGCCGGAAATACCCTCTGCAGCCAACACGTCCCGTGGTCGTCGGTTGGCGAACCGGGCGAGCATTGGTCTTCGTCTGCGAGGCGTGGCCGCGCTCGTTGCCGTCGTCGTGGCCTCGATTGCGATTCCCGTGTCTGTGACCCGCTACGCCACGGCGTCGTCGTGTCGGATCCCCGATCGGTCCGTCGCCAAGGGGTATCGAGTCGGAAAGAAGAAGACCGTCCTGGTCCGTCGGACCGTGACCCGCAAGGACGGCACGACCCGTTCGATCCGGGTGAAGCGGCTGCAGTGCGTGCGCATTCGCAACGCCAGGCTGGTAAAGCCGCGGGTGTTGATTGCCCCAACGATCCCGGCGCTCGTCGTCGACACGCCAACCATCGGCGCGCTCATTCCGCCTCAACTCGACGTGGTCGCTGGTCCTGCGTTGCCGGTCGATGAGGTCGTGGGATCCCCGTCTTCGCTTCCCGAAGCGAGCGCTTCGAGTGTGACCGCGGTCGTCGTCGCCACCCCCTTCGGGCCGTCGCTTCCGGTCGGACCTCAGCCCGCTGACCCAGATCCATCGACCACGTCGACGACACCCTCTCAGGTCTCCGGGGAAGCCCCGCGTGTCGAGCCCTCACCGCCCGTTGTCGTGAGAGAAGTGCCGCCGACCCTGCCACCGACGGTCTCAACTACTCCGCAAACGTCCATTCCAAATACCACTGCTCCCCCAACGACTACGCCCCAAACGACCCTTCCAACCACAACGATCGCTCGACCGACGACGACAACGCCATCGAGTTCGACGACGCCGGTCACGACAAGAAATCCGGGGACGACCGCGCCGCCGACGTCAGTCCCGCCACCCGCGACGACGACAACAACGCCAACAACGACCACAACCTCTCCTTCGACCACGACACCAACCACAACGACAACAACCACCACCACAACCACGACAACCACGACAACCACGACAACGACGCCGCCGACGACGCTTCCGCCGACCACACTTCCGCCGACCACACTTCCGCCGACAACACTTCCGCCGACAACGGGGAAAACGATTGTGCTGTCGCCCGCGGGCTCCGACGCCAATCCCGGAACGCTTGCCGCGCCGAGGCGGACCCTCCCGAAGCTGGTGGGCGGGGAGACGGTCTACCTGCGAGGTGGCACGCACTCCGACGTCCGAATGGATCTGACGAATGTCTCGAACCTGAAGTTCCTCGCCTACCCGGGTGAACGACCGGTCGTCGACGGCGGATACGTTTCTGGACACTTCGCCGTACTGCGCGACAACGTCTCCAACGTCGTGTTCTCCGGTCTCACCATCACGCGCTTCGATGACAGCTACGGCAACGGCGCGATCGTCGGCGTCGGGAACGTCACCAACATCGTGATCGAGAACAATCTGTTCGATTCCAACGGAAAAGACACGTTGCTCGACCACGCGATCTATCTCGGGTCAGGGTCGAGTCTCGGCCGCTTGTCGGGTTGGACGATTCGCAACAACACGTTCCTGAACACTGCGGCGGGCGGCATCCACAGCTTCGGTGCCAACGCGGCGGTCAACGTCGTCGTGGAAGGAAACCGATTCATCGGTGGCCGATGGTCCATTTTGATCTCCTACGAAGGAGAGTCGAACTGGGACATCCGCAACAACACCATGGTTGGTGCGACCGACGCCGGAATCGCGTTTGGCTACTACGCGAGAACCGTGCCGAGCGCCGTATCGAACATCCGCGTGTTTCACAACATCATCTCCCTCGGTGCCGGAAAGTTTCCGATCCGCCTCGATGCCGTTCACGTGGCGTCGGGCTCGTTCATCGATCAGGGGAACCTGTACTGGGCGGGCGGGTCGCCGGTCATCATGTGGGGATTCGCTCCCGGCGTCGACGCGAAACTCCTCACGCTCGCAGCGTTCCGTTCGCTCACCGGTCAGGGTGCAGCCAGCGTCCATTTCGACCCGGGCCTCAACAGCTCTCTCGGGCTGCCACCCGGAAGTCCTGTAGCGGGCTGGGGCGCTCCGTAGTCTTTCGCCGTTCCCTCTCGTTTTTTCGCCGATCTCCGCCGGAGCCCGACTTCGTGCGGGTAAGGTCGATTCGATGAGCAGCATGCCCCCGGGAGTTGACCCCAAGCGAATTCCGGTGCACATCGGCGCAGTGATGGATGGAAACGGACGCTGGGCGTCTCGGCGGGGGATGGCCAGGACCGAAGGACACGCCGCGGGTGAGGAGGCGTTGTTCGACGCGGTGCAGGGGGCGCTCGACCTCGGCGTCAGGTGGTTCACCGTCTACGCGTTTTCGACGGAGAACTGGAAGCGGCCTGTCGACGAGGTTCGATTCCTGATGAACTTCAACGAGGGAATCCTGGTCCGGCGACGTGACGAACTCAACGATCTCGGCGTTCGCGTGCGGTTCATCGGCCGACGGAACTGGCGGGTTCCGCGTCGGCTGATTCGCCAGATCGAAGAGGCTGAGTCGCTCACCCACAAGAACCGTCGAATGACGTTGAGTTTTGCCTTCAACTATGGCGGTCGAGCCGAGATCGTCGACGGCATTCAACGCATGATCGCCGACGGAGTCCGCGCCAAAGACGTCGACGACAAACTGATTTCTTCGTATCTGTATGCGCCCGACATGCCCGACCCCGAACTGATGGTTCGAACATCGGGTGAATTCCGAACCTCGAACTTCCTCCTTTGGCAGCTCGCCTACTCCGAACTTGTCTTCACCGACGTTCTGTGGCCAGATTTTCGACGCGAGGACCTGTTTGAGGCAGTGCGGGAATATCAGCGTCGTGAACGACGCTTTGGTGGTGTGGAAACAACCTGAGTTCCTCGCCATCCATACGCACACATACTACTTGGGAAAGGAGATTTCTTGTCGCTGTATCGCTGCAACGGAATTGTCCTTCGTACGTACAAGTTGGGTGAGTCCGATCGGATCATCTCGTTCATCACCGACACCCACGGCAAGGTTCGCGCCGTGGCCAAGGGAGTTCGCAAGACGAAGAGCAGGATCGGTGCGCGTCTCGAGCCGATGTCACACGTTTCGCTCCTGCTGTTCGAAGGCCGCGGGGATTTGCAAACGGTGAGCCAAGCCGAATCGATCGAGCAGTTTCGGGCGATTCGCGAAGACCTGGAACGGCTGACTCATGCCAGCGCCATGATCGAGGCTGTCGATCTCATGGCCGAAGAAGGGCAACCCGATGAGCGGCTCTACCGCATGTTGGGCGGAGCTCTTCGGTCACTCAATGAGAATGACTCGTCGATGATCGTGGCATCGTTCTTCTGGAAGCTGCTCGCCCACTCGGGTTATGAGCCGCTGCTCGAGGAGTGTGTCCGCTGCAACTCAACCGACGATCTCGTGGGCTTCGATCCGATCGCCGGAGGGGTTACCTGTAAGAGCTGCACCATCGGATCGCGAATTAGTATTCGCGCCTATGAGTTGTTGCAGATGATTCTGGGGGGCGAGCTCAGGGCCGCCCTTGCCGAACCGGCTGGATCCGCGACTCACGAGGTGGAGCGCCTGGCGACAGCCTCGTTGGAACACCACCTCGAACGTCGATTGAAGGCCGGCCGTCTCCTTGACCGGGCCTGACCGCTCTATGGTCGCACCGAACGAAATCGACGATCCGCGTAAAGGGTTCGTCCGCATGCGGCGACTCGCGACAGGTCTCCTGGTTGGCGTCTCCGTCGCGTACATCGTGGTGCGCACCACGACCGACGGTCACGGTGCATGGGGGTTTGCGAGGTCGTTCTTCGAAGCAGCGATGGTGGGGGCGCTGGCCGACTGGTTTGCCGTCACCGCGCTCTTTCGTCGACCACTCGGCCTTCCGATCCCTCACACGGCGATCGTCGCCGAACGAAAGAACGAGATTGGCCGGGGACTCGGCGAGTTCGTCCAGTCGAACTTCCTGACCCCCGGCGTCCTCGCCGAACGTGTCCACGACGCGGCCCCGGCTCGCCGGTTGGGGGCTTGGCTGGAGTCGCCACCCAACGTCGACGCGGCCTCCGATGCGGTGGCTCGGGGTATCAACGTCGGAGCAGGTCTCCTCCGAGACGACGACGTCCAGCGTCTCCTGGAATCGACGATTCGGAATCACCTCGAGTCGATTCCGGCAGCCCCGGCCGTCGCCAACCTTATCGATACGGTTCTCGAGGGCGGTCGACAAACGCAGCTGGTGACTGCGGTCCTGGGTCGACTCGCGGACACACTGCACGCCAATCGAGAGGTTCTTCGCACACGATTCGCCACGGAATCCCCGTGGTGGGTTCCCGATCCCCTCGACGAACGCGTCTTTGCCCGGATTTTCGATGGTCTCAACCGATTCATCAACGACCTTCGTCAGAACCCCTTGCATCCGCTCCGCGGTGACATCGATCGCAAGATCGGACAGTTCATCCACGATCTACGTACCGATCCCGACCTGATCGCGAAAGTCGAGCGTTCGAAGGCGGATCTCCTGGATCACCCGGCGGTTCGTGAATGGATCGAGTCGGCGTGGACGGATGTGAAAGCGGCGTTGCTCGCACAGACGCGTGACCCGTCGAGTGATCTACGGCTTCGCATCAACAAGGGGGTGAACGAGTTTGGGGACCGACTTCGCACCGACGAACAACTACGTGCGCGTATCGATAGCTTCGTCGAACGCAACGTCGTTCGCGTGGTTGAGTCCTCTGGACGTGAGGTGGCCGACCTGATCACAACCACGGTTGAGCGTTGGGACACCGACGAGACCGTCGAGCGGATCGAGAGCCAGATCGGTCGAGATCTCCAGTTCATCCGGATCAACGGCACCGTCGTCGGGGGACTTGCCGGTCTCGTGATTCATGCCATCGGACAGGTGATCGGCGGCTGACGTGCGGTGTGGCGAGGGCTTTTCCAAACCCTGTTAGCGTTTGCGGAGTGGCCACGCTCGAAGAAGTAGGTGACCGAGACGGTTGGCGGTGTTGGATCTGCGACAAGCCTGTCGACCCTGATGAGTCGGTCAACGATGACCTCGGCCCGAGCCTGGACCGCTGTGATGCACTCGCCAAGCCGACGCACGGGAAGAAGAAGGCTGTTGCCGAGGAGCGGCTCGCTCACCGGGCCTGCAACACGAAGAAGGGCGCAATCAAACCGGTGATTGCATGGCCCGACGATCTGATCCTTTTCGATCCGGCACCGATTCTGAAGTCGGCCGAGCGTTTGATGTCGAA
>JANOWU010000137.1:0-4115 GCA_031418035.1 Acidimicrobiia bacterium | reverse complement strand
GAGTGCTTCAACGAGGCAAAGGCAATGCGGTGTGCGGCCTCACCATCACCGTGCGTTTCCTCGGCTGCTTCCAAGGTGTGCATGTACGTGGCCTGAGCCTTCGCCGACGATCGCTTCAGGGTCGCAGGGAGCCGTTCTTTCTCTTCCTTGTTTAACGCCATCGAGGTTCTCCTTGTACGTGCGCGTACGTGGCATGTGTACGTGGTATGTGTACGTGGCATGTGTACGGATGACCTCTACCCGAGCGTCCGCCGTGTTAATCACCAATTGAGTAGATCGTTCCGTGCGTGGTCCTCGACTGTGGTGATTTCGTCGCATCAATCGTGTTTCGGCCACAGGCGGGTCGGGTACAGGTTGAGTGGGTCATGTCCATCGCCGAGGGCTGCTGTGTACGATGACCAGAACATGAACAACGACCGGAATCCGATGCTCGACTTCTCCTGGGCCCTGCGAATGGCGGCGGGAGCGAACCCATCGTCCATGCCAGCGATCTTGGCGACAACCGCATACCAGTGCGGGGCTTCCGACGTCGACGTATACCTCGCTGACTTCGGGCAGACGACCCTCGAGGTAATGCCTGACCTTTCACGCGAGCGCCCAACGCCCCCCGCAGAGGAGGTTGCGACCACGATGGCCGGCCGTTCATTTACCGATCAACGTGTGCTGGTTGCCGACCGCGGTGACTCCTGCCGCGTTTGGATCCCCATCGTGGAGGGGTCAGACAAGACTGGCGTAATTGCGCTCACGCTGTCGACCATTGACGACGCGGGCCTGGAAGCCTGGGCCGAGCTTGGCATTTTGGCGGGGTACCTCATCGCCGTGCACACCCGTTGCACAGACGTCTACAGCCGGTACCGTCGACGCCATGCGATGAGTCTCGCCGCAAGCATGCAGTGGGATCTGCTGCCTCCGCTGGTCCTGCATGCCAATGGCCTCACCGTCGCCGGCCTGCTCGAACCCGCGTACGACATCGGCGGCGACTGCTTCGACTACTCCCTCAATGGCGACTTCCTCGACCTCGCGATCTTCGATGCAGTGGGGCGAAGCCTCGCCGCCGCCCGCATCGCATCGCTCACGCTCAGCAGCTACCGACACGATCGACGTAACCAACTCCCGCTAAGTGTCATCCACGAAAACCTGGGGGCGAGCATCATGGAGGGATGCGAACCGTATTCGTTCGCCACCGGTGTCATCGGCCAGATCGATCTGCGGTCCGGCGTCTTTACGTGGACGAACGCCGGTCATCCGCCTCCGCTCCTGATCCGGGCCGGTCGAGTCGTCGCAGAACTGCAGTGTCCGCCGACGCCACCGTGGGGCATTGCGGGACACAAACCAACAGCGGCAGTGCAGCAGCTCGAACCGGATGACTACCTGTTGCTCTACACCGATGGCATCATCGACGCGCGAACCCGGTCCGGAGAGTTCTTCGGGGTGGAACGGTTGATTGATTTCATGAATCGCTACTCGGCCGAGTCGCTGCGTCCCGAAGCAATGCTGCGACAACTCGTGGAGGGTGTGCGTCACCATCAAGGGATCGCCGACCTGCATGACGACGCCACGGCGATGCTCGTTCGATGGGAAGGTGCTCGGCACGTCAGCGCAGAGCGAAGTACACCTACTGTGACAATGTGAACGTTGCGGTGTTGATCGAGTCGGGACAGAGGAAATGCTTTGCCCGCGCCCTCGATTGGCCCGGCTGGTGCCGTGCGGGCCGCACGGAAGCCGATGCACTCGACGCACTCGACACGGTCCGGAGCCGCTACAAGGTGGTCGCGGCGCGCGCGGGCCTCACGTTCCCCTCAGCGGGGGTATTGACGGTGTCGCAACGCCTGCCCGGCACCGCCACCACGGACTTCGGCGCGCCCGGTGCAATCAGCGTGGCCGATGCACAGCCGCTCGAAGCGCCAGCGCTCGAGGAATGGCTCTCCTTGCTCATGGCGGCCTGGGACGAACTCGACGAGGTCGCCGCCCAATCATCGGAGACGCTCCGCAAGGGTCCCCGCGGCGGCGGTCGCGATCGCCACGGTTTGCTCGCTCACGTGCTTGAAGCGGAGCAGGCCTACGCACCCAAGATCGGCGTTCGGTGGAAGGGCATCGACCCCACCGACACTGATGCGCGAGCGTCGAATCGAGACCTTGCCTTCGCCGCACTGCGGGCGTCGTCGACGTCGACACAAACGACATTGTGGCCAATTCGTTACTGGATCCATCGCAGTGCGTGGCACAGCCTCGACCACGCGTGGGAGATCGCCGACAAGCAACCGTGAAGGGAAAGCTTTCTGCATGTCCGTCTTCGAATTCAAAGATCTCTGCATCGACGCCGTCGACTCCGTGCTGGTCGGGAAGTTCTGGGCAACGGGACTTGGGCTGAAATTCCGCCGCCAGGCCGGTGGCGACGCGTACCTGACCGGACCAACCCCACAACACACGAGGCCGCGAGTTCTGCGTGTTCCTCCGAGATGAACTCCCTGCCACTCCGATGTAGTCCCTGGTAGTCGACTGCGCATCGACGCATGTCGCGTCGTCGCTCGCGCTGGTGGGGAACGCGTTCGGAGCACCGCGCCGTGTTAGGAAATCTTCACCGTCTCCACGGCAACAACACGAGGCTTACCGGCCTTACGACCCGCCGTTGGGTTGTTGAGCGACGGATCCACCTCACCGTCGACGGTGGTGACCGTCAGCCCGGTCAGCAGGTTCGTAGACACGCTTACAACTGATCCGCTCAACCGGTCCGCAGTGACCCGATCCGTCCCAATCAAGCGAACCACCCCGTTCTGGAGACGGTAGCGGTGAGTCCAATTCGTGAGCTCGCGCGATCCTGCCTCCTGAGTCACAACGACCACGTTCTTCGTAACCGAAATCTCGAACGGTGCCGGGATCACTCCCCAGAATGCTCCGCCGCAACGACGACAGAGAACTGCATTGCGCCCCAGCCCGACCTGACGGAACCCCGACGCGTCTTTGGTAGCGAACAGCAGTACCCGCTCACCTTCACCGTCGACCTCCTCCATCGTTTCCGGTGCAGGCACGACCCCATCGACGCCGACGACGACCGCGTCGAGGTCGCCATCAAGATCGAGATCGACACGAACGGTCTTTTCCGCAATGAAGGGGGCGGGCAGCAGTTGTTCGGGCCGCGACGCTCGCTTCGCCGCCGCGCTTGCGCCCGGTATCGACGATGACGTGATGGTGGACGTCAAGGTCGGCATCGCGAGCAGGAGCACGACGCCGACCGCCACGACACCCAAAGCTCGGGCCGACCTCATGCCTCCGGCCATGTCGGTACTCCCGGGTCGAGTTCGACGCCCATGGTGTTCAAGAACCCTGATACCAGCCGGTAGAATCCGGCGACGATCACCAACTCGATCAGCTCTGCCTCGTTCCACCGGGTGACGAGCTTGTTCCACGTCGCATCGCTGACCACGTTGTCGCGGCACAGATCGTCGGCCAGGAGAACCAGCGCTTCGTCGTCGGCCGACCAGGAATACTCCGACACCGGTTTCGTAAGCGCACGCATTTCCGCCTCGGTCAGCCCGCAACGTGCACCGATGATCTGATGCTGGCCAAACTCATAGACCGACTGACAATTCCAACCCACACGAAGAATTACTATCTCTCGCTCACGGGCCGGAAGAAGCCCGCGCTGCAGCAGAAATCCCCCCATCCGATTGAACCGATCGAGCATCTTCGGATGGTGCGCAAGGGTCGCGAAGATGTTGACCGGTTGACCGTCGTCGCGCAGGAGCGTCTTTTGGAGTGCAGCCGCGAAATCCGGGTCCGTGATGGTCGACGTGTCGACCGGAACGATACGAGGGGCTTTCGGCAGGGAGGCAGAACTCATGGTTGTATTCGAGCAGATCCGGCACACGAAAGCACTGCAATCCGCCGGCGTCGAGGAGATTTCGAAATCTCAGCCCTTCTGGAGCTCCTTACGAATTCGCTCTTCGCTGATTGACCCGCTGGTACCCAACGCCTGAGCGAACACGCTGACTCGCAGCTCTTCGATCATCCAACGGACACGGACGACCAACGAAAGGTCTGAGCTCGATTCGCACAGCCGCTCCAGCTGTTGGACCCGACGCATCTTCTCGCCGTCTTTGCGGGGGTCGACGACG
>JANOWU010000136.1:0-23500 GCA_031418035.1 Acidimicrobiia bacterium | reverse complement strand
CCCGGTGATGTTCGTTCCGGTGCTGTTCGGCCTCGTGATGTTTTCGCCGTGTTGTCGTCGTGGCCACAAACACTCCTAAGATAGGAAGACTGTGTCGCTGTATCTTCGCTCGTATCTGACGATCTCGTTCCTCGCTGGTGCCGCCTTCCTTTTAGTGGGAGGTACGCTCGGCCTTTCTCGTCTGGTGCGTCCCAAACGCCCGAGCGAGCAAAAGCTCACGGCCTATGAGTCGGGCGTCGACCCCGTCGGTGTTGGATGGTCGCAAAGCCAGATCCGGTATTACATCTTTGCCCTGCTGTTCGTGATGTTCGACGTCGAAGCGGTGTTCTTGTTCCCGTGGGCACTGCGCCTCGAAATGTTCGGTGTCTTCGGCCTTGTGGAGATGGGCATCTTCGTATTCATTTTGCTTCTCGGCTTGATCTACGCATGGCGCAAGGGCGTCCTGCGGTGGATCTGATCGCGCGCACGCAGAAACAAGACTGAGGAAGAACGATCATGGGTCTCGTCGAAAATGGGCTACTCGGGAAGAAGGGCGCAAAGCCCCTTACGTGGCTTTTGAACTACAGCCGCAAGTATTCGCTGTGGTGCTACCAGTGGGGTCTGGCCTGCTGTGCGATCGAAATGGGCGCAGCGTTCGGGTCCCCCCGCTACGACGTGATGCGCCTTGGCGTGATTCCGTTTCCGGCGTCGCCGCGTCAAGCTGATCTCGTGGTGGTTTCGGGAACCGTGACCGACAAGATGGCTCCCGCCATTCGTCGACTCTACGAGCAGATGCCCGAACCCAAGTACGTCATCTCGATGGGCAGCTGCGCAAACTGTGGCGGACCGTATTGGGATTCGTATTCGGTGACGAAAGGGATCGACCAGATCATTCCCGTCGATGTGTACGTGCCTGGTTGCCCTCCACGCCCGGAAGCCCTGCTGGAAGGCATCGTGTTGTTGCAGGAGCGCATTCAGAATGAAGTCCTCGCCGAAAAGTGGCGTGGCGAGCCGATCTTCGTCGGCGACTGACGATTCGAGAAACGTCGGTCACGCGCTCACTGCGTGGTGATTCGACTCATTCGGTGAGGTTCTATCTCTCTGTGTTCGTTTTACGCGCACAACGTGAGTGACGCCACCGTCAGGCCTGAGATCTCACGCAACTGTGCGACCTCGCACTGTAGTGAGTGGCCGCAAGTACCTGCACAGCGTGAAATTCACACGTACACGTAAATTTGTGATCTGTGCACGTATTACTCTTTCAGGGTCCGACTACACGGAGTTTCGTCCGGGCACTTCCCTGAAAGGATTCATATGAATCAAACACACTCGCGTTCACTACGTACACGTACGGTAGGAACAATCGCAGGAGCAACCTTCCTGGTTGGTTCCCTGGGTTTGCACTCCACCGTGCGCGCCGCCGATCCTGTTGGTTCGGTCTCGAGCTTTGCGCCTGAAGCCGGTGCCACGCTCACTGGCACGTTGATTCCGTGGCAGGGGGAGATCTTGGCCGCCAAGGCGGCTCCCGGCGGCTTCAGCGCGTTCAATGTAACTACGGGTGCAGCAGCACCAAGCCCCCTTGCGCCAGTGGGTGTTGCGAAGTCTCCCGTTGTGTTCAGCGGCCTGCTCGCGTGGATCGATTCGACTGCGAATATCGTCCGCACCGCCAACGCCGGTGGAACCGTAACTGCACTTACTGGTTCGGTTGCGGGGTACGACTCGATGGTCGCAGTAGGAGCTGACCTGTGGCTTTCGAAGCCGGGTGGTATCGACAAGTTCACCCCGAACCTTTCGACAGCTGCGCTCGGAGCGGCATCACCGGTGGGAACGTTTGCAGTGGCGAGCGTCATGCGGATGGCCATTGGTCCCGACGGAAACGTTTGGGTCGTCGAGAAGGGTACCGGTGTCGATACGCTGAACCGGTTCACGCCCGCCGGTGTCCTGGTGGGCTCGCCGACGAACTTTGCGAGCAATTCCGCTGATCCCACCGCCATCGTGCTGGGGCCCGACAACGCGATGTGGGTCATCCAATCTGGCTTGACCAGTGTTGCGCGCTTCGAGACGACGCTGGCAAAGGCTGACTTCGTGCTCCCCGCCGGCTCGTCCCTGACGTCACTCGCATCAGCTTCCGACGGTGGCGTATGGCTGACCGAGACGGCGTCGAACAACGTCGCTCGCCTGTCGTACGCCAACGGTGCCTTCACGCGAGTGGCCTATCTGGCGCCGAGTGCCTTCGGTCTGAAGGATGTTGCGGCCGGTCCGGACGGAAACGTCTGGGCTGTCGGAACGGTTGCGAACCGTGTTGCCAAGTTCGGCACGGTTCTCCCGACGACGACGATTGCGGCGACAACGACGACCGCGCCGACGACCACCATTGCGGCACCGACCACGACCGTTGCGCCCGCCCCAACAACAACGATCGCTACGACCACGATCCCGGCACCGACGACGACCGTGATCAAGGGGACGGTCTATCGCTGCGCGAAATCAGCCCGCAAGCGAGTGAAGGTCGGAAAGAAGTATGTGTTTAAAGTAGTTTGCACGAAGTTCGTGAAGGTCTGACCTTTCGATTTCATTTCCGGTTTCGTTTCGCGCTGCCGGAACCTTGTGAAGTTCACAAGGTTTCGGCAACGTGTGCCTGTCGGTAATGCTCGGCAAGTAGGTCACGCCCGAAGTCACCGAGCGGATCACGCCAGACCGTATGCACATGGTTCGCGTTGCGAGCAGCGTTGTCATACTCCACAACGAGCCGCGGGCCTTGAATTCGGTAGTAGTGCGGCGTGCCGGGCTCCAACCCGCCCGCCCAGAGGAACGTCAGCGAATCGAGCCGGTGGTCGGCGAACTTCGCGCACTCACGGTCAGCAAGAGCGTCGGGCATACGCCGAAGGTACACATCGAGAAGTGATCGAACTCGAGTCTTTTGCGCGTCGGTGAGTTCGGCCACGCTCAACCCTTTCGGTGTGTCGGTATATCGGACAGCGTCGAGATGGATCGGGAGGAGCCCGACCGCCTTCTCCATGGTGTCTTGCAACATCTCGACACGGTCGGCCAATTCGCCAGCGAAACGTCCCCGCCAAATCTCGGCCAGACGCAGCGGCACGAGGCCGTCGATGAGTTCGGAGCGATTCGCGCCCACCAAGTCGACAGGAGCGACGCTACTGACCACCGCGAGGTTGCGCTGGTCGAGGTCGAGCGACCGCACCAACTCCCGCGCCAGATCCTCCGCTCCCCCGAGTGGCCGAAGGGGGTGAGTTCCGAGAAGTGGCGACGATGCCGGATCGGCACCCAGAAAGCACGGGGTCACTGCGCTCAGAACACCGTCGATGATGGTGTGATTGATCGACACGTGATGTCCACCGAAGCGCCACGACCAACTCGCACCCGGTTCGGGGTTCCCAAAAATTCGTAGGTAGTACAGGCCCGGATCTCGGCCTCGTTCGCGTCCCCAACTGGCGGTCCAACCTTCGAGCTCATCGAGAACGTTGTCGAGGCCGATGATGGTCGAGACCGTGACGTAACCGGCGCGAGAGAGCCCCGACGCAACGAGCTGAAAGGCAAGGCGCTGTTGGTTCGGCGTCATGGCGTTGAGGGGAAGCCCCCCATGATCGGTGGGCGTGTAGAACCAAAGATGTCGTTCCTCGTCGGCGGGAAAGGGCCACACCGCCATGTCGTGCTGTCGGCCGTCGAGACTTGCGCCAAACGCTCGTGCCGCGGTCGCCATCGAAGTGGCCAGACTCACGCGCACGTCACGGTCACTTGGGTACGCATCTGTTGGCTCGACTGTCGACTCACTCATTGACCGGGACCTCGTAACCCAAAGATGTGTGAAGGATCGTCCGGGCGCCACGTACCGTCGAACTGGGATTCGGCGCCGATGCGTCGGGTGCGTTCGACGAGTTGACGGCCAAGTTCACAGCGACCGCGTTGCCACGTCTGCAACGCATGGACAACATCGTCGGGCTCGCTGGCGAGCGCGTCGGCGAGCGACCATGCATCGTCGGCGGCCTTTGCCGTACCCGCTGCGGCGTGAGGGCGAGCCACGAATGCGGCGTCGCCGAGAAGGCAGACACGACCAAAGGCCATCTGTTCGACTTCAGCGTCGAACACGACCTGGAGAAACGGCTGTTCGGTTTGGGTGACCACGGTCGAGATCAGCGCCGGGAGCCGTGCGGCGCCATGACCCTTCATTTCGGCGACGTGGTCGCGGCGCACCATACCGGGAGGAAGCGACACATCTCGGGTGACGCCGTCGGTTCCCGTGAGGAGATCACGCAGATCAGGGCCTTCGAGGTAGTTGCGATACCACACGTAGTTCATGAGACGCTGGCCGGGCGCCACCGATCCATCCAGACCGGGGATCGGATACACGAGTATGTGGGAGTTCGCATAGACGTAATACGTGATTGCGTCGCCCAGGGCGCTCGTGATCGTCGGGTCGAGTTCGGACTCAGGCACCATGCCGCGCCACGCGACGTAGCCCGCGTACTGCTCGCGAAACGAGGGGAGAAAGTGGCGACGAGATCGTGAGCCAACCCCGTCGGCGCACACCACCAGTTCAGCGTCGACCCGACTGTCGTCCGCGAAAGTCAGTAACACTGATTCGCCGTCTTGTTCGAGTGCCTGTACTTCGCGGCCCAACAGGTAACGCTGCGCACCGAACTCGTGAAGCAGTCCGCGGTAAATGGTGTTCCACGAGCTGAAGCGATACGTGTGGATCTTCTCGTGAACAACGGAACCGAAGCGATCCACGTGGCGAATGTGATCAGTACGAATACTGATTGTGTCGAGGTCGAGGTTCTTGCGCTGTGTGAAGTACCGCGAGGTTTCCGGCAGCAGCCCAATTCCTGCGCCTCGTTGTTCGAGCGGTACCGGAGAACGCTCATAGATCGTGACGTCGTGTCCGAGATCACGCAGAACGAGCGCAGCGGTGAGGCCCCCTAGGGAGCCACCGACAACGGCAATGCGCATGTCAGTAGCTCCCCGAGGCCATCACACGTGATGAAAGCAGCAAAGACTTACGGCTTGCCGAACACGGCGACGCGATCGACGGGGCACTCGAAGAGCACCCGGCGTTCGTTGATGACCGGATCGCGGAGTCCATATGGTGCGGGCTGCTGGGTGTATTTCGTCCAGATCTTGTCGAGCTGTGCCGTGACGCGCGGACCTTCGGTCGGGTCGTCTTCGAGTATCTCTCGGGCAACCGTGCACTTGATGCTCAACCAGTGATACATGTTCGCGGGGTTGACGATGGCGATGGTCAACTGCGGGTTTGCCCGGATCCAATCAACCTTCTTGCGCTGCGTCGCCACGTTCACCAATACGGTCGACCCCTCGTAGTCGAACCACATTGGTGTTGAATTCGCGCGACCGTCCTTGCCCATAACCGTAAGTACGCATGCATATGGCCCGTCGATCAGCTGTTTGTAAATCGGGTCCAGCTCGGTCAGTGAGTTGACCTGGTTATGAGATCCGACCGAAAACTGTTTTGGCTGTAGCCCATCCGCAACATCGAGAAACTGTGCGACCTTGATTCCCATTGAGTCCTCCATTTTCGGCAATGACCGTTTCACTGCAACTGTCAACTTTCTCAGCGTAGGTTGTCGAACGCCAATCTGCCCTGGTGCTCGAAGCCCGGTAACGTAAAAGCCATGATCGTGGAAACTTTGGACTTGACCGCTGACCAGTTTGGGTCCGGCACCGGTTGGGAGATCAAACCTGAGGGTGCCTGTAAAGCTGACGTCTGTGTTCCTCTCGGGTCCGGCCCCTTCGACGCGCGGGAGACCGCCGAACGCCTGGGCATGGCCGTCGTTCATGATTCGTCCGCCGGTCTGTTTTCAATTGGCCCGGAGACCCTCGGAGAACGCGCCCTTGTCAGTGCGCAGGCACCTGAGCTCGAACTGCGTGACCTCGACGGCAACGTGTTTCGACTTTCGTCGCTACGCGGCCAGAAGGTGGTCATCGTCTCGTGGGCGCCCTATTGAGGCTGCGCCTTTGACCTGCCCGGGTGGCAGGCACTGCGCAGTGAGTTGCACCCGAAGGGCGTCGAATTCGTCACCGTGTCACTCGATATGAGCGGAGGGGAAGCGTCTCGTGGGTACATCGATGCCGCGAATGCGCAACATCCGTCCCTCATCGATCCGACTCACCAGATGGACGCGCTGTTCGGCGTCGTGAACATTCCGAACGTGATCTGGATCGACGAGGGTGGCATGGTTGTGCGACCTCCCGAACCAGGTTGGCCGACCGCGCAAACACTGATGCCGAAGAATCTGATCGAATCGGTTCCAAAGACGGTGCCTGCCCCGAACGCACCTCCTCGCCCCTCCGACGGCGATCCACGTGCCGGCATCGCCCTCGGCCAGGATCGGGCGCGGTATCACGAAGCGATTCGTGACTGGGCCGCGAACGGCGCCGAAAGCGTGTACGCCATGACCCCGGAACAGGTTGTTGCGAGATCCGAACCGCGTCCGAGGTCGAAGTCCTCGGGCGCTGCCCACTTCGCGTTGGCACTGCACCTTTGGCACGCGGGCCAGCGCGATCTCGCCATCGAGCACTTCAACGAGTGCAACCGCCTGGTGCCCGACAACTGGACGTACAAGCGCCAGGGTTGGTCGCTGGTGGGGAGCCAGAGTGTCGACAGCGAGTACAAGCTGTTCGTCCAGGGTCCATTGCCCGGGGAAGAAGCGGCGTGGCCTTTCGACTCTGACTTCTGGTCCGACGTTACCAACGTTGCCCCCGGCGGCTACTACCCGAAGACGTTGTAGCGGCTGCCGGAGCTCGTCGGTGCTGCGCGAAATCGTGTTACTTGGATCTCCCGGGAGGAGGCATGCGCTTGGCGGCCTCAATAAAGTCAGCCGGTTCGAGAACCGAAAGCTTCGCCTTGTCGATATTGTCTGCGCGCATAGCGTCTTCCAGTCGGCCGGCCGAACCAGTTAAGCGGAGGGCCTGACAACTCAACGTGTGCTCGAAGAGGTTGCGGGCCCAACGGGCATTTCCGAACCCTTCGTTTCGAACGGCACTCATCATGATGGCAATGAGTGTTTCGTGTGCGCCGGGGCCGAGTTCGTACTGGGCGTCGTGGGCGATCTTCTCGGTGATGGCAACGAGTTCCTCGGTCGAGTAATCGGCGAACGTGATCTCGCGTGAGAAACGCGAGCGCAGACCCGGGTTCGAGTTCAAGAACGCATTCATCAACTTGGGATAGCCCGCCGCAATGACGACAATGCGGTCACGGTGATCCTCCATCCGCTTCAACAGCGTCTCGATCGCCTCCGACCCGAAGTCGTGACCGAGGACGTTGGGCGGGGCGAGCGCGTAGGCCTCGTCGATGAAAAGCACCCCATCGAGGGCACTCTTGATCGCTCGATCAGTTTTCGAGGCGGTGTGCCCGACGTACTGGCCCACCAGACCGGCGCGGTCGACCTCAACCAGGTGCCCTTTCTTGAGCAAACCAATTGAGCCATACGTCTCCGCGAGAAGGCGGGCGACGGTGGTTTTTCCGGTGCCCGGGTTGCCGAGAAACACGAGGTGCTGGCTGATCGGAACATCGATGAGCCCATGGTCGCGACGTTGGGCCTGAACCTGGAGGAACGCGATGAGTGTTCGAACCTGCTCCTTCACGGAATCCAAACCGACGAGCGAATCGAGTTCCGCCTGGATCTCTGCGAGCGAACGCGGGACTTTCACCTCGGGTGGGGTGAAGCGCACGCGGCCGAGGCGGGTCTCCGCCAGGGGAGTCCCGCTGATGCGCTCGTCGAGGACACGGTCCGCGTTGCGGCGTGCGGTGTCGCGTGCGTCGGCCAACTTTTTCTTTATGTCGCCTGGTTTGAGAATGCTTCGACGTTAGTTCGGGGTGCGGCCTCGTTGTGCCAGTGGAGGTGTCGGGTCACTAGCATGCGTGAATGAGCCAGAACATGCGCCCCGTACTCGGGAAACCGATGGACCCGTTCGTCGACCCTGGGCAAATGGCCGTCGTTGCGGTGCCGTGTGCCGGGCATGGCCCCCACACTGAAGTATTTGCGTGCGTCGGACATCAGGCGTAGGTCGATATGCGAGTTGTCATTTTCGGGGCCGGCGCGGTCGGCAGCGTTCTCGGTGGTCGTCTGAGCCAGGCCGGTGCCGATGTCGTGCTCGTGGCCCGGCGTCCTCATGTATTGGCGATCCGCCAGAACGGATTGCGACTGCGCGACGGTGCAGCAGAAGTGCAGGTCGACGTGTCCGCCGTGGAATCACTACGTGAACTTACGGTCGGGGCGAACGATGTAGTCCTGATCACCGCGAAAACGCAAGACGTGTCGGCCATTCACGACGAGATCTTCGCGTGGAATCCCGATGCCGCGGTCGTCTGCGGGACGAACGGCGTCGAGCACGAGCGAATGGCGTTGCGTCGGTTCGCGAATGTGTACGGGATGGTCATCCAACTTCCGGCAACGTTCGAGACGCCCGGTGAGGTAACGGCACTGTGTCACCCCACGAACGCGTTGGTCGACGTCGGCCGCTACCCCCGTGGGATCGATGATGTCGCCTCGGAACTTGCGGCGCTCATGCAATCAGCGCCCCACGTGCTTTGTGAGCCCGACGCGGACGTCATGGTGAAGAAGCACGGCAAGATCTTGCTGAACCTGGGCAACGCGGCCGAAGCCGCCTGCGGCCTGCCGGGTCGGGGCCAACCGGTCGTTGTGGCCGCGCAGGATGAAGCCCGACAGGTCTATCGTGCCGCGGGGATCGATTGGGAGGTCGCCGATCCGGAGGAACGGGCACGGTACGCCGAGCGCGTGAAGACCATGGCGTTCGCTATCCCCGAAGGCCAGACGTTTCTCGGCGGGTCGACGTGGCAGGGACTGGCGAAAGGTTCAACGTCGGTCGAGACCGACTACTTCAACGGCGAGATCGCGTTGCTCGGGCGTCTTCACGGGGTCGCGACCCCGCACAACGATTTCCTGCAACGGTTGGCACGGACCCTCGCGTTGAACGGCGTCGGTCCGGCGAGCATGACTCCAGAGGAGCTTGACGCGGCATGGAAGGCGTCGCTCAGCGCGTAGGCGTTCGCGGTGGCTGTTCACCAATCACGCGGGGACCGTTCACGCGGGGAACGGTGCGGAGTCGGAGAACGTTACGCAGCAGGAAAGATGCGCAGGAAGTTCTCGCTGTAGAACTTGTCTTTCGCCGACGCTGTCGATGAGTCAAGTGCCTTTTCGAAGCGCCCGATAGGGTCGCGGCCCCCTTCGGTGTGGGGGTAGTCGGACGAGAAGAGGTACAGGTCCTCGTTGGACTCGGTGATGAGACGTCCGACGTCTTCGAACACGAAGGGCGTGAAGGCCATCTGCTGCGTGAGCTGCTCCGACGCTGTGCGCGTGAAGGCTGCGAGATTGGTGTCGATGCGGCTGTACATGCTCGTGACGTAGTCGAGGCGACGCAGAAGCTCCGGTAACCAACCTGCTCCGAGTTCGACGCTTGCCCCTCGCAAATTGGGAAAGCGCTCGAACACGCCGTCCATCAACATTGCGGTGAGGAACGTCTCCGGTCCTTGATGCATGGTCGCAGCGTCCTTGCTCCGAACGTTTTCGCCACCACCCATCCAATCCTTGACGGCCGCGCGTCCCGTGTTCGTCCACGCCTTGCCGAGCTGCAGGGGCGCACCACCAACGTGCAGTACGAACGGCAGGCCGGCTTCCGCGAGGCGCGCCCAGAACGGTTCGATCTCGATGTGCCCGGGCGACTTGTCGCCGCACGCTCGATGCGGCACCCACACCGCGTCGAAGCCACCTTCGAGAATCGTGTCGAGTTCGGCGATCGCGAGTTCCGGTGAGTCGAGCGGGACGACGGCAACTCCCATGAGGCGCTCGTCGTGGGCACAGAAGTCGAACATGTGTCGATTGTGGGCCCGGGTCGCGGCGTAGCGAAGTTCCGGGTCCGTCTTGGAGCTGCCGTGAAAAGGTAAGCGCACACTGTGTGTTGCGAAGACGAGCTGACGCGCGAACCCGAGCATGTCCATGGCCTCGCTTCGGTCTGCTGCGTCGAAGGCACCGAGCGCTTGGATCTCCTTCACCTGTGCGATGAGCGTGTCACCCATGTTTCGCATCTCTGCCCGATGGGTGTCGCTGTGGCGGCCTCCCTGGTTCATGATCACGGCGACTTCTTCGTCGGTCACCAGCGATGCGGAGTAGCTCACCTCGGGGATCTGGTCCCGGAACTTCGGGTCTGCGTACTTCGTGAGAAAGTCGGGCAGCTCCATGATGTGGCTGTCGGCGTCGTAGTACACGCGGTCGGCTGGTGCGTAAGTCATCGTCTGCTCCCTCGGTGGATGTCCAAGGGTAGCGCTGCCGCTCTTGCCGGCCCCCATCGGCACTCCAACGCACCCCGAAGTTGGAGTTGGAGTTGGAGTTGGCGCACCCCGAAATTGGAGTTGGAGTTGGAGTTGGAGTGACAGACTCGAACGTGCACTTTGCGAACTGGTCGAACCCGTATCCGCTGAGTCGTGCGCCGATGATAGGCCGACGGGGAGCGGTGGCGACCTCGCAGCCCCTGGCGGCGCAGGCCGGCATGTCGACGCTGCAGGTCGGCGGCAACGCCATCGACGCTGCAATCGCCACGGCCGCCGCGCTCACGATCGTGGAGCCGTCGTCGAACGGGTTGGGCGGCGACGCGTTCGCGCTGGTCTGGTCCGGCGGCAAGCTCCATGGCCTCAATGGTTCGGGTCGGGCACCGGCTCTGGCCACCTGGGAGCACTATCGAGACGCCGGCCATACGCGGGTTCCGGACCTGGGGTGGCTGCCCGTCACCGTGCCCGGCGCAGTATCGGCGTGGGTGAGCTTGCACGAGCGTTTCGGTCGGCTCGCGTTCCATGACGTGCTGGCACCCGCCATTGCGCTGGCCGAAGGCGGCTTTGTGGTGAGCCCGATGGTGGCGCACTATTGGGAGACGTCGCTCCAGATTTTTCTCGCCCACGGCACGACGCCGGAGTTCGCGCCGTGGTTCGACACGTTCGCACCGTCGGGCACTGCACCACGGACCGGTGACGTGATCACCTTCGCGGACCACGCGCAAACGCTGCGGGCGATCGCATCGACGAACGGCAAGGCGTTTTACGAAGGTCACATTGCAGAGGCCATCGACGCGTTTTCGCGGGAGACCGGGGGGCTGCTGCGCGGCGACGACCTCGCGTCGCATCGCGCCGACTGGGTCGATCCCATCGGCACCAACTACCGGGGTTTCGACGTGTGGGAGATCCCACCGAATGGCCACGGGATCACTGCGCTGAATGCGCTGAACATCCTCGAAGGTTTCGACATCGGGTCGATGGAACCGGAGGATCCTTACAGTTGGCATGTGCAGATCGAGTCGATGAAGCTTGCCTACACCGACGCTCAGATGTACGTCGCCGATCCTATGTATACGGATGTTCCCGTCGCCGGCCTGCTCGACAAGACGTACGCGGCCCAGCGTCGAAGCCTCATCTCCGACGTGGCGACGCTGCCCGTTGTCGGTGATCCGCCGAGAGGTGGGACGGTGCTGCTCGCTACGGCCGACGCCCACGGCAACATGGTGAGCTTCATCCAGAGCAACTACGACGAGTTCGGTTCAGGTGTCGTCATTCCTGGCACCGGCGTCGGCCTTCAGAATCGTGGCGCCAACTTTTCGTTGGATCCGACCCATCGCAACGTGTTGGCACCCGGAAAGCGTTCGTATCACACGATCATTCCCGGATTCTTGACGCGTGACAACGAAGCGATCGGGCCCTTTGGCGTCATGGGCGGCTTCATGCAACCGCAGGGTCACGTGCAAACGATCGTGCGCACGGTTGATCATCATCAGCATCCACAGGCTGCTCTCGACGCCCCTCGCTGGCGCTGGAGTGAAGGCCTCACGGTGTGGATCGAACCTCGAACGCCACCCGAACTGGTCAAAGCGCTTCGCGCCCGCGGCCATCACGTCGTGTTGGAAACCGAACCGACGGCATTTGGGCGGGGACAGATCATTTGGCGGGTGGGCGACTCCTATGTCGCGGGTTCGGAGTCGCGCACCGATGGTCAGGCGTTGGTGTGGTGAGGAGTCGCCGCCCTCACGTTTGCATTCACTCGTCGGCAAGTTGCAGGGTCAACGGCGAGTTGTTGGTGGAGCAAACTTGCCGTCGACCCTGCAACTCGCCGTTGAGTGGATCATTCGCTGGGCCTTGCGTCGGCGACGGGCAACTCCAACCGGGCCACCGTCCCCGTTCCCGCCCGTGACCCGTGGAGGGTGAGCGTGCCGCCGTGCGCGTGCGCGAGCGAGCGGGCGATCGAGAGCCCCAGCCCGGCCCCACCTCGGGCGCGGTCTCGGGCCCCGTCGAGGCGAACGAAGCGTTCGAAGACGCGCTCGCGCTGGTCTTCCGGGATGCCGTCGCCCGCGTCTTCGACCTCGATCCTCGCTTTCGCTCCGTAAATATGTGCACGTAGGAGTATCGAGCTCTGGTTCGGCGAGTGGATAAGCGCGTTGTCGACGAGGTTCATGAGGATCTGACGGAGCTGACCAGCGTTGCCCTGCACCATCACGGGTGTGGTCATGACGGTGGTGAGCTTTACCTCCTTGGCGGTGGCCAGCGGTTGTAGATCGTCGGCGACGGACCGAACGATCCGGTCTATGGCCACCGGTTCGAAACTCGTGCCGGTCCGCTCATGCGATTGGAGGTCCAGGAGATTGTTGACGAGCGCGAGGAGGCGGTCGGTCTCGCGGCCGAGCGATGACACGAATCGATCGCGTACTTCTGGACGTTCCGCGCCGCCACTCTGGAGGATCTCGACTGCCCCGCGAATAGCGGTGAGAGGGGAGCGAAGTTCGTGGCTTGCGTCGGCCACGAACGCGTTTCGCGTGTCAAGTTCGTGTTGCACTCGGCCGCGCATGTTCTCGATCGTTGTGGCGAGTTCGGTAATCTCGTCGTCGCCGCGAGGAGTCGGAAGCGGCTGATCGAAGTGTCCATCGGCTATCGATCGCGACGCAATAGTAAGCTCGCGTATTGGTTTTGAGATCGACCGCGCACGCCACAGACCAAACAGCAATCCGGCCACGGACCCCATCGCGAGGGCGATCAGCACCTGGCGTCGAAGGTCGCCGAGCACAGCATCAACGTCGGCGAGAGAGCCGGTGACAACCACCGCTGCGACCACGGCCTCGCCCTGTCGTACCGGCGCCGCGACGGTGATTCGTTTCCCGTCGATCCTGCTGGCCTCCATGCCGGCGAGGGCGCGATCAGCCAACTCCCCACGGTCGCGGTCGGTCGTGCGGACGACCCTCACGTTGCTCGGGAGCTGGGCCGAGATCTGGTTGGCCAACCCGGTCGCGACCTGTACCGTCTGGGCGTTCTGCGCTCGTCGTTGACTCAGGTTCGACGCCGGGGGCAACTGACCATTCGCAACGTTGGCGGAACTCGCACGCGACGACAGGCACAGTTCGTCACACGAGCTGGCCGCGACGCGCGCCTGCACGAACAACGACGCTCGCTCGGCGTTCACGAAGTACCGCCGCGACTGCGAGAGGAGGCCGGTGCCAGCCAGGCCGAGGCCCAGGACTACGACGAGCAGGTGACTCAGCACGAGTCGAGTGGCGAGTCGAGTGCGCATCCTGGTTGTTCTAGCCGACGTCGGCCACCGTCTCGACCTCCGTACCCGAGAACGGCAGCACGGTTTCGTGGATCGAGAGTAAGGGGCCAAGTTCGTTGATGTTGGTATACCCGTATGCCACGAGCGAGGTGTAGGAGAGCAGGTTGAGCGACGCCGGTGCGGCTTTGGTCGCGAACGAACGCTGACTGCCACGAAAGTTGTTGTTGCAGTAGATCAAGACCCTGGTGTCCTTGGTGGGGATGACCTCGGCCAGAGCGGCCTCCGTCCAGTCCGTGTACGGAAGGTTTCGAGCGCCCGAGATATGACGGAGCTCGAAGGCTTCCGCGCTGCGGGCGTCGAGAAGCACCGTACCGGGCTCCTTCATGGCCGCCAGGAAATTCGATTCGGTGAGCCTCGAAAGCTCTCGGGGAGCTTCAGCCTTCGCCACGATTTCCCTGAAGGTGGGGTAGTCGATGAGTTCGTTGGGAATTGTTTCTGGCGCTTCTGCTGAAGCGATTTGACTGGACATCGAGAGAAAAAAGGCGGCGCCGGCGATCGCCGCAGCCCCGGCGAGAACTCCGAAGACCCCGAAAACCCCGAAAACAGACTTCTTGAAACCGAACATGTGCTTCTCCTTGCGTCGTGATGATGTCCTCTCACAATCGCAAGACCGTGTGTCACGACGAAGGCGCTGCTGCGGCAGGATCAAGGCAGTAGCCGAGGTATCGTCTGCTCGCGATCAAGTCGGGTGGCGCTCCGACCTCGCGGAGCCGTGTTCTGACCCGTTTCACCATGGAATCAACGGTGCGGACGTCATCGGTGAAGTCGGTGCCCCACACCTGGTGCAGAAGTTGCTCGCGAGTGAAGACCATCTTCGGTCGACGGGCCAGGGTCGCGAGGAGGTCGAATTGGAGTCGGCTGAGTCCGACCGGGTGGTCGAGCCATCGGGCTTCGAAGGTCGCAAGATCCAACGTCAGGTGTCCAACGCACACGAGTTCACTCGGGTTCGCGGGGGAGGTGTTCTCCACAGATCGACGAAGAATGGTCCGAATTCGCGCCAATAGCTCGCGCACGCTGAAGGGCTTAACGACGTAGTCGTCGGCGTGGAGTTCCAGGCCGAGAATCCGGTCAGCCTCGGTCCCTTTGGCGGTCAGGAGGATGATCGGCACATCGCTCGCCTTGCGTATCTCCTTGCAGACCGTGAGCCCGTCGAGGCCGGGCAGCATGATGTCGAGCAGCACGAGCGCCGGGGATTCGGTGAGCGCGCGGCGAAGCGCGGTCGGTCCATCGGTGGCGATGATGGCGTCGAAACCGGCCTCTTCAAGAGAAAAGGTAAGTACGTCAACGATACTGGGCTCATCATCGACGATGAGGACCTTCGGTCGGCCGACGTCTGGCATGGTCTGATCGTACGGCATCTGTTTCCAAGCTCGCTGTCGACGCTGCGCCAGCCCTGAGATGGCCAAAACGGCTGAGTCGCGCTACGTTCACGTCATGTCGACATCAGCGCAACAAGTTGCAGGACAATTCGCCGGACGAATCGCTCTGGTCACGGGTGGTGGACGCGGAATCGGGCGCGGTATTTCCGAACTCCTGGCCCGCCATGGAGCAGTGGTGGCGGTGAACTACGCAAAGGACGCCGAGAGTGCCGCCGAAACCGTAGAACTGATTCGTTCGGCAGGAGGGGAGGCGAAGGCGTATGGGGCCGACGTCGCGGACCCGGAGGCGATCTCGGCGATGTTGGCCGCCGTAGGTGCGGATTACGGAGCCGTGGATCTCCTCGTGAACAACGCGGGTATCGCTTCTCGTGGTCGAAGCGTTTCCGACACGGCGCCCGACGAAGTGGAGCGATTACTACGTACGCATGCGATTGGTCCTCACCACCTGTGTCGACTCGCACTTCCCGCCATGCGTGAGCGTGTGAAAGAAGTTGGCCGCGCTGATGTGATCATGGTGTCGAGCGTTGCGACCGACACCCATCAGGGATACGGTGCGCCATACAACATGGGCAAGGCCGCGATGGAGTCTCTCGCCTTCTCCTTGGCGAAGGAAGAAGTTGGCAACGGCATCCACGTCAACGTTGTTGCGCCGGGGCTTGTGGTGAGCGACATGGGGCGTCGGCTTGCCAAGGCCGTGGCCGGGGTGAGTGACATTCACGAACTCGATGCGAAGTTCCCCTTTGGTCGCGTCTGCGAGCCTGAGGACGTGGCCCGAGTCGTCGCGTTCCTGTGCTCCGACGCTGCGGGCTACGTTACCGGCGAGCGAATTCGCGTCCACGGCGGCGGGCAGAACATGCGCTGAACAGGTCTCGCCAAAGATAGACCAAAGATAGACCGGAGATAGACCAAAGATAGATATATGTGCGCTTACCAACCGTTGTCGGGGAGGTTGCGCTCGGGGTAGCCACCCTCCGGTAGTGCCGACATCGGCCCTTGAAGAATCAGGCCACCGTCGACGAAGAGGACCTCGCCGGTGACGAAACGTGACGCCGGCGACGCGAGGAACACCACTGCGTTGGCGATGTCGCTCACGTGGCCGGCGTGGGGAATCGGCTGTTGCCCGACGCCATCACCGACGCCGTCGGCGTAGGTCTTGTCCCAGCCGTCGGTGCGAAACTGACCGGGAGCGACGCAGTTGAGCCGCACCTTCGGTCCCCACTCGAACGCCAGCGTCCTGGTCAGCTCGAGCACGCCGGCGCGTGCGGCCGCACTATGGGCAATTCCCGGGATCCCTCGACTGATGGTTGCGATGATCTGGACGATCGTGCCACCCGCACCATCGAGCATGCGGTTCCCGAAGGCCTGCGTCATGTTCCAGGTACCGTTGAGATTCAAGTCGATGACACTTCGCCAGCCGTTGGGGCTGAGGTCACGGGCCTTCGTAGGAAACTGGCCTCCGGCGTTGTTGACGACGATGTCGACGTCGCCGTGGCGTTCGGCGAGTTGGTGCACGGCGTCGACATCTCGAATGTTCACGAGGTCGACCGCGACGCGGCGACCGGTTATCGACATGATGTCGGCGGCTGCGATATCGAGCACGTCTTTGCGGCGAGCGGCGATCACCACATCGGCACCTGCTTGTGCAAGCCCCAAGGCGACGGCGCGACCGATACCGGTTCCGCCTCCCGTCACGAGGGCTCGACGTCCGGCGAGTAGGTCGGGCGCAAACGGGGATGGTGCTTCGACGCGGTTTGTTTGGGTTGGGTCCACACGTCGATGGTACCCATGGATCGCAGATCCAACGACTCGAGCCAAGCCCGTAAGATGACCGAATGGCTGACTTCTTCTCCGACGTGCCCCGCCCCGTAGCCTTTGCCGGAACAGATCCCGGCGACGGGCTCGGCTACCGCGTGTACAACCCCGATCGCATTGTCGCCGGACGCCGGATGGAAGATCACCTTCGGATCGCCGTCTGCTACTGGCACAGCTTCAATTGGCCGGGGAGCGATGTGTTCGGGGCAGGCACATTCGATCGGCCGTGGCTCGCCGTAGGGGTGGATCCTATGAAAGCCGCCTATGCGAAGCTCGACGCGGCCTTCGAGTTCTTTCACAAACTGGGTACGCCGTACTTCTGTTTTCACGACGTCGACATGGCGCCCGAGGGCCGAACGCTGAAGAAGAGCAAAGCCAACCTCGATGCGCTCGTGGAGCGGGCGGCGAAGAAGATGGAGAAGACCGGCGTAAAGCTTCTCTGGGGAACGGCGAATCTCTTCTCCCACCCTCGCTACGCCGCGGGTGCGGCGACGAACCCCGACCCCGACGTCTTCACGTATGCGGCCGGTCAGGTCCGAAACATGCTCGAAGCAACGCATCGATTGGGTGGCGAGAACTACGTGTTGTGGGGTGGCCGCGAAGGATACGAGACGCTTCTCAACACGCGTCTTCGCCAGGAGGCCGACCAACTCGCCCGGTTCCTGCATCTCGTCGCCGAACACAAGCGCAAGATCGGTTTTACGGGCACACTGCTTCTCGAACCGAAGCCGCAGGAACCGACCAAGCACCAGTACGACTACGACTGTGCAACGGTGCTCGGCTTCCTCGAACGCTATGACCTCATCGGCGAATACTTCGTGAACATAGAAGTGAACCATGCAACGTTGGGCGGTCACTCGTTCCACCATGAGGTGGCCGTCGCCTTGGAGAGCGGAATCTTCGGTTCGGTCGACGCGAACCGCGGCGACCCGCAAAACGGCTGGGACACCGATCAGTTCCCGAACTCCGTCGAAGAATTGTCGCTGGCGATGTTCGAGATCCTGCGGGCGGGCGGACTCAAGTCGGGCGGGTTCAACTTCGACACCAAGTTGCGTCGGCAGAGTCTGGACCGCACGGACCTGTTCCATGGACACATCGGCGGCATCGACACGCTCGCCCAGTCGCTGTTGGTCGCTTCCGACCTCTTGGAAAGCGGCGTGCTGGAGAGTGCACGTGACCAGAGATATTCGGGTTGGGAGTCAAAGGCCGGTAAGGCGATCCTGGGCGGAAAGACGTCTTTGGCCAAATTGGCGGATCGAGCCATGGCGGGCGACGTCGACCCGAAGCCGGTGTCGGGCCGTCAAGAACTCCTCGAGAACAAAGTCAACCACGCAATCTGGTCGGCGCGTTAAGGTCGACACTGGTGAATGCGGCGTACATCCTCTGTGCGATTGTCGGAGGTGGTCTCGTTGCGGCGTCGCTCCTCGGTGCCTTTGATCAGGATGTGTCTGCGGCCGATCACGACGTACACATCACCGATGGATCGAGTGCACACGGCGCCGGCCACGACGGCGGTGGTTTGTCCTGGGCATCGCTGCCCGTGTTCTCTCCGAGATTTTGGATCTTTTCCGTTGCCGCGTTCGGTCTGATCGGCACGATTCTGTCGTTGACCAGCACGGGAAGCTCGCTCGCTCGTTTCATTGCGTCTGCGCTCGGAGGACTGACCACTGGATTGTTGGTGTGGCTCCTGTTCCGTCTCACCGCTCGGGTCAACACCCATGAGGTCGCGTCGGCCCAGAGGCTTTCGGGCGAACGAGCGACGGTGACGGTGGCGATCCGGTCGAACACGCCCGGCAAGATTCGGATGCACGTGCAGGGTCAGGCCGTCGAAGTCCTCGCCACAACGGACGCCGGTCAGGATCTCGACGTCGGCAGTCAGGTGTTCGTGCTTGGCATGTCGGGTCATTACGCCGACGTCGTTCCGTACGACTCCATCGTGCCCGGCGGGCCAACCTTCGACACCGTCGTCGATTCGGTCGTCCGCGAGCGAAACACGGGGCTTCGTTCAGAACCAGGATCCGAGCCAATGCCCCCCGGGCCGAAGGGCCTTTCTCGGTGAAGCACTCGGTGAAGCACTCTGATCAAGACACACCCTGTCAAGGAGCATCAGCATGGCCTCGGTAGCAATCATTGGTTTCGTTATTCTCGCAATACTTCTTGGAGCGATCGCGTGGATGCGGTCGCTTCTTTTGATCTGCCCGCCAAATCGGGTGCTCGTGCTCTCGGGGCGAAGTCATCGGTTGGAAGATGGGTCCTCGCGCGGTTTTCGCGTCATCACCGGCGGTCGAGCGTGGCGGACGCCTCTGCTGGAGAAGGCTGCCTTCATGGGCATCGATGTCATGGAGATTCCCATTGCGATCAACAACGCATATTCGAAGGGTGGCATTGCACTCAATGTCGAGGCAATCGCGAACGTCAAGGTTTCCAGTAACCCTGCGCGCATAGGAAACGCGATCGAGCGTTTTCTCGGCTCGGACACCACGGCGATTCGACGAGTTGCGAAGGAGACGCTCGAAGGTCATCTTCGCGGGGTTCTGGCGCGGCTGACTCCTGAAGAGGTCAACGAGGACCGGCTGAAGTTCGCCGAGGAACTCGCGCACGAGAGTGAACTCGATCTCAACAAGCTCGGCATCGACCTCGACACGTTGAAGATCGCGCACGTGAGTGATGACGTGCACTATCTCGATTCGATCGGCCGAGAGGCCATCGCCAATGTGATCAAGGCAGCTGAGATCGCCGAGTCCGACGCGAAGCGCTTGGCCGAACTTGCCGAAGCGGAGAACCAGTCGAGAGCGAATGTGGCGAAGGCAAATGCGGAGACCCAAATCGCGACGATGCGAAACGAGTTTCGGCGCGCCGCGGCCGAGTTGAATGCGGAGGTGGCATCAGAGGAAGAACGGACGAAAGCGGCGGCTCGCCAGGCCCGAGCGCTTGCCGAACAGGAGCTGCAGGGAATTCGCAGTGAGGTGGAGAAACTGCGTCTCATCGTCGAAGAGATTCTTCCCGCGGATGCAGCACGAAACGCTGCGGAGCTTCGGGCGAAGGGAGATTCGGCAGCAGTTCGTGAGCGCGGGAAGGCAAGCGGGATGGCGTTGACGGCGGTGGCCTCGGCGTGGCGGGAGGCGGGTGATGATGCGCTCACGATGTTCCTGTTGGAGGATCTCGATCGGATTCTCGGCGCTGCGGCCGAGAGTGTCGCACACCTGCACCCGGCTGCGGTCAACATCATCGACAGCGGTGATGGTGCGGCGCTTGCGGCGTACTTCAACTCGTATTCGGAAATGCTGCGCTCGGTTTTCGACTCCGTGGAGTCCATGACCGGAATCAGTGTCACCAAGGCGATCGGTGGTGCATCATGATCGTGGTTCTTGTCGCACTCGGAGTTGTTGTTGCTCTCGTCATCGTGGCAGTCGCAATTACGAACGGATTGCTCTACAACTGTTCGCCGAACGAGGTCTTGGTCTTTTCGGGGGGACGTCGGGTGGAAGGTGGACGGACCTACGGCTATCGAATCATCAAGGGTGGTACCGGGCTTCGTGTCCCGCTCCTGGAGACGGTCGATCGCATGGACCTGTCGAACATGGTGATCGACGTGTCCGCCGTGAACGCGTATTGCAAAGGCGGGATTCCGCTTTCGTTATTGGGTGTGGCGAACGTCAAGATCGCCGGCCACGAACCAGTTCTGGACAACGCGATCGAGCGATTCCTCGGGCGGACTCGAGAGGATATTGCCAAGATTGCCCGTCAGACGCTTGAAGGCTCGCTTCGCGGAATCCTTTCCACGATGACGCCGGAACAGGTGAACGAGGACAAGATCTTGTTTGCCGAGCGGCTGGTCCACGAGGTCGAAACGGACATGACCGTTCTCGGGCTCGTCGTTGACACCTTGAAAATTCAAAGCGTCCATGACGACGTGAACTACCTCGACTCCATCGGTCGGAAGCGCAGTGCGGAAGTGGTGAGCGAGGCGCGGGTCGCGGAAGCGCGATCTCAGGCCGACGCCATCGTGCGTCAGGCGCAGAACCTCGAACAGGAAGTACGTGCACAGATCACTGGCCAAACTGAGGTGGCCAAGGCCGACGCACAGCGTCGCTTGACTGACGCGTCGACTCGTCGCGACGCGCTTGTTGCCGAGGAGCGTGCCATCGTGCAGGCTCAGGTGGCGCAGGCGACAGCCGAGATCGAGGTACAAAAGGCTCGTGCCGAGCAGGTTCGCCGTCAGCTCGACGCCGATGTCATACAACCGGCATTGGCGGCTGCCCAGGCGTCGGAGAGCGTGGCGAGGGCTGATGTCGCCCCGATCATCGAAAGTGGCCGGGCGCGGGCCGACTCGCTTCGGGCCATTGCCGAGGCTTGGAACGCGGCAGGGCCTGAGGCGCGCACGGTGATGGTGAGCCAGAAGCTGCTCCCCATCCTCCAGGCACTTTCGATGTCGGTCTCGGACAGCCCGATCGAGCGACTCACGATGATTGGTTCCGGGACCGGTGCGCCCAGTGCCAGTGCGGCCCTCGTGCCACTGTTCGAGCAACTCAAGCAGGTGCTCGGAGTCGATCTCGCGTCGAAGCTTCGGGAGTTCGCTCCTATTCCCGAGGAGCGAAATGCTCCCCTCGAGATCGAGTCTGCGGCGGTCGATTCTGACCCCACGTCGTAGGGCCACTTGAGCAGCATCGTTGTCTCGGAACTCGAATACGCACCACCGGGACGTGATTCGTTGTTCTTCGGCGTGAACTTTGGCGTCGGACCCGGCGAGCACGCCGCACTCGTTGGACCCAACGGCGTGGGAAAGAGCACGATCCTTCGTATCCTGGCCGGCGACCTGGAAGCCGACGACGGGGAACTGTCGGTTCGAGGAAGCGTGTTGACCATGACGCAAGACGTCGGCATGTCGCGCCCGACGGATTCGCTTCGCGACATGCTCATCGAGGTTGCTCCTCGCGAACTACGCACTGCCGGGCGAACGTTGGGTACGGCGGAGAAGGCCATGATGGCCGGCGACGACGATGGCATGGCCTTCGCGGAGGCGCTGAGCGTGTGGGGCGACCTTGGCGGCTATGAACTGGAGTCGAAGTGGTTTGCCGCGGCGGAACGAAGTGTGAAGACGCCGGTTGTCGACTTTTGCACGCGTCTCGTCGGCGAGCTATCGGGCGGTGAACGGAAACGACTTGTGCTCGATCTGCTGCTCTCCTCGGGCGCCGACGTGTTGCTTCTCGACGAGCCCGACAACTACTTGGACATTCCCACTCGGGTGTGGTTGGAGGAACAGATTCGGGCGTGTCGCTCGACGATTCTGATGGTGAGCCACGACCGGACGCTCCTCGAGCGAGTCACCACGAAGATCATCGCAGTCGAAGGATCTGGATGTTGGGTGCACGGTGGCTCGTACGCCACGTTCGGGGAGGCTCGGGCGAAGCGCCAGGAGCAACTGGGCGACGAGCTGAAGCGTTGGAACGACGAGGAACGTCGACTGTTCCACCACATGAAGATCATGAAGCAGCGGGCCGCACAAAACTTCAAGAACGCCACGAAGGCGAATGCGGCGGAGACCCGTTGGGAGAAGTTCGTTGCTGCAGGACCGCCTCCACCGCCGGTTCCCAACCAACAGATATATGTGAACTTACGAGGAGCCGACGCTGCTCGGCGGGTGGTGAAGATGACCGATCTGGCGATGGGAACACTCTTCAAGCCATTCACCGATGAGATCCATCACGGCGAACGTGTGGGCCTCATCGGCCCGAACGGAACGGGGAAGAGCCATCTTCTCGGAGCACTCTCGGGGGAGAAGACCCCCGACCGCGGGACGATCGTGTTCGGCCCGCGTACGTCGGTCGGTGTGTTCACGCAGATCAACGATCGTGCAGATTTCATGGGTCGTGAATGCTTCGACATTGTGCGAGATCGCGTTCACGACGACGAAAAGTCTATGAAGTCTTTGGCCCGATACGGTCTTCGTGTAAACGCGAAGCAGGAATTCCAGACTCTGTCCGGAGGACAAAAAGCGCGCTTAGAAATCTTGTGTCTGGAGTTGGAAGGACACAACGTCTTGCTGCTCGATGAGCCAACCGACAATCTCGACGTTGACTCCTCGGAGGCGTTGGAACAGGCGCTCGATGGGTTCGAGGGCACGGTGGTTGCCGTGAGCCACGACCGGACGTTTCTGGCCAGGTTCGATCGCTTCATCATGATCACGGAATCGGGCGACGTGTACGAACTGCCTGACTACGACGTGGCGATCGCTGGACTTTCGGCTCCGCAAGAGCTTGCCTCGTTACGTCTCGCGAAGAATCTGAATTAGTCAACACGAGGAGTGCTGGTGATTAGTCGAGTTCGAGTGCAAGTCGAAGTGCGTCGTTGATTTCTTTGAGTTCGGCGAGAGTGACGCGGCCAACGAAGTCGCCGAGCCGTTCAGCGGCAACGGCCGAGGTTTGTTCGACAAGTACTTGCGTTTCCTCGTTGTTGATTGTGATGGTTGGACGAAACGATCGAGCCGGAGCGGATCTCGAGGTTGGGGCAACGAGCAGTGTTGATAGCATGAGATCGTCGGACTGAACGATCACTGCGAATCTTGCGCCTTGTTGTTCATGTCCTCGTGTATCTCGTGGCGCGCGAAGGCGATGAATGTCACCACGCACGGATTTCGTCCATGTCCGCCAAAACGCGTCGGCTCTCCGCGAGGTCTTCTTCATCGTTCATGAGTTC
>JANOWU010000135.1:0-9770 GCA_031418035.1 Acidimicrobiia bacterium | reverse complement strand
GGCGACGACTTCCTGATGTGTCCGGACATCGTGCGCTCGGTCGCTCTGGGAGCGACTGCGGCTACAAGAATGATCGACACGGCTGCACTTCGAGGCACGATTGTGTGCGGCCAGATAGGGCGTGACACTTTGTTTAGGGTGAGCTTGTTCGTTCGGGAGTTCCGGTCTGTCTCTGGGTGTGACCGGCTCTTCGGATGCCTTGTGTTTGATCTGACGATCGCGGGCTTCCGGGCGGATGTTGTGGCATCGACCGGCCGGGCGAACAGTGTGACCTGATAGGAGCTTGCGCTACGAACGCGCTCCAAAGTGTCCAGTCCGCTCCGGCTCGGCCGGCACGGTGCTGTCCCGTTCTTCTCACGTCACGGAGCAGCTGTTGCCTTCCACCATTGCAGAACTCGACCGTCATGTCATCGGCGGCGTCGATACCCACAAGGACTTCCATGTCGCGGTCGTGATCAACATGATCGGTCACGTCCAGGGCACCGCCCGGTTCGACGCCAACCCCGTCGGTTACACCGACTTGCTGGCGTGGATGACCGGGCACGGGCCCGTCGCCAAGATCGGTGTCGAGGGCACCGGTGCATACGGGGCCGGGCTCGCCCGTCACCTGACCGCGGCCGGTGTCGACGTCATCGAGATCAACCGGCCCGACCGGCAGATGCGACGTCGCCGGGGGAAGTCCGACCCGACCGACGCCGAGGCCGCAGCCCGGGCCGTGTTGTCGGGCGAAGCATCGCTGACGCCGAAGGACTCGAGCTCGACAACCGAGGCGGTGCGGGCCTTGCGGGTCGTTCGACGCTCCGCGATGAACAACCGTACCCAGGCCGCGAACCAGATCCACAACCTCGTTCTGACCGCCCCGGCCGAGCTGCGCGTCGAGCTCGCCGACACTGGCCTCGTGCGTCTGACCGCGAAGATCATCGCCCTCGACGAGCCCGCCGAGATCGTCTGTGCCCGCACCGGGACCATCACCGCACTGCAGCACCTCGCCCGCCGCTGGCAGGCCCTCACGGTTGAGATCAAGCAGCTCGACAAGACCCTCACGCAGCTCATCGCCCGGGTCGCCCCACCGCGCCTGTTGGCAATGCAAGGCGTCGGGACCGATGTCGCCGGCGCGCTCCTGGTGGCGATCGGTTCGAACCCCGAACGCGTCCACACCGAGGCCGGACTCGCGGCGCTGTGCGGTGCATCGCCGGTCGAGACCTCGTCGGGCCGCCGGCAAGGCAGCCACCGCTTGAACCGCGGCGGGAACCGAGAAGCGAACAACGCCCTGTGGCGAATCGTGATGGTCCGCATGTCCCACGACCCCCGCACCCGCGACTACGTCGAACGCCGCACCCAACAGGCAAAACCAAGAAAGCCATCATGCGCTGCCTCAAGCGCTACGTCGTCCGGGAGGTCTTCAACTCGATGCATCTCAGAACCTGCTTGACATAGGAGCTTCAGTTCCGCCTGTCCCTCGTTTCACTCCAACTCCAACCAACTCCAACTTGGCCCTTGTTTCACTCCAACTCTGCGGTTTTGGGCCCGTTTTGGCGTCGTTTTGCCCGAGTTGGCCCGCGAACCGCCTGCAGTTGGCCCGCGTCTGCCGCCGGGTTGGAAAGTTGGAGTTGGAGCTGGCCCGCTGCGGCGCTCGGGCTCGGGTGCCTGTAACGAACTCCACCTTGGTGCGTGTTTCACTCCAACTCTGCGGTTTTGGGCCCGTGTTGGCGGCCTGACTGTGTGAGCAGGGGTGGGTTGGCCCGCGCCCCGCCCCGAGTTGGCCGGCCTCACGCCCCAAGTTGGAGTTGGAGTTGGAGTTGGAGTTGGAGTTGGGGAACCTTGCGGCCTGCTGGTTTGTCGAGGCTCGCAGCCGACCCCGTAGCCGTCGCAATCGAGCCCATAGATATCGGTGCCGATGACTCGAACGGGACCCTTTACATAGGCCGGATCGTTGCCGGACCCACCTGCGCAGTCGACGTCGGAGGCAATTGGTACACAGGGGTCATAGTTTCGAGTCGCACCCGTCGCCCTTGTTCACTGCGGAAGCCGAAATCACGCGACTCCACAATCGCTCGCCACTTTTCTGGCATGTAAGGCCTAACACCGTCGTTCCGACCTGAGTCCGCTTGCACTGGTTGCCCGAAGGAGGTGAAGCTGCCCCCGCGCGCGACTGGTCTGTTGCTGAACTCGCTGTCCGCACAATCGAAGAACGTGGCTTTGCTCGGAACCGAAACCTTTCTGAGGCCTTGCAAGTACTGATCAAGGACGTTGCGTTCGGGCACTCGAGCTAGCCGAGCGAACGAGCGGACACACGCTCGTCGAATAGGTGCTTGGCTCAGGACAAGGCGAAGTTCGATGTTCGCTCGATCACCCGGGTGGAACACGAGTTGATCGATCGGCCCGGGCGATTCCGGCACGAATCATGTTGCTTCCGACGCCCCCCCAGTTTCGTGGCCGGCAACATCTCGTCAAACGGGTCGCGAAGTTGGAACACGTAGCTGCCTGCGGCGAGACGAACCGACTCGGCGGTCGCGGTGGCCAGTGACAACATGGCGGCCGACTGCGCCTGCGACGCAGCGGATAGCGCCCGCACGGCGTCGGCCAACGCGAGAGTTCGGTAGCCGGGACCGCAACCGGGGCGGCAGAGGATTCATGAGTTGAAGGTGCGGTGTAGCCCACAGACAAGCATTCGGCAGGGGGCGTCGCAAACTTGAATCAAAGTTCAGTCCGTACCCTTGGAGCGGAGCAGGTACCAGCGGTTCACCACGATCGCCGGCACCGCGAATGCAACGACAGCGATACCCACCTGAATCGCAAGCTGCGTGACCGGACCTTTCCCGATCGACGCATGCACCCCGAGCCAAACTGCCAGGACGGTCCATGCCAGTCCGCCCAGGCTAAGGAGCGCAGTCTTACGAAAACGTCGGTCAACCACGCTTCGAGTCAATCACGAGTGCCGACATTGCTTCAACCGCTCGCTAGGTGCCTCGCGAATTCGATGTCGGGGTGCAGACGCGTCGGTCGCGGTACAACTTTCGGGCCGAAACGGCCCGTTTTCGTACCGCGACCGGCCGAAATGTACCGCGACAGATGCCCCGAACAGGCTGGCCGTAACGTGCAACTCTGCGGCCGACCAGGTGAGTAGTGGATGTCGACGCCCCGGGTGCGGCAGTGTGGAGTATGACTAGTCGGCCACTTCGCACGATTCACGAACCTGCCCGCGAGATCGATGTGACTCATGAGGCCGACGTCGTAGTCGTCGGCCGGTCCTGCGGTCTCGCCGCTGCGATTGCCGCCGCCCGAGCTGGTGTGTCGGTGGCGCGGGTGGAGCGCTTCGGTTGCTTCGGTGGAAACATCACCACGGTGGGCGTGGAGGGCTTCGCCTGGTACCGGCACTAGCAAACGGTGGAGCTGGTGGGCTCGGAAGCGAGTTCGAAGAACGCGCCAAGGAAATGGGTGCTGCGGTGCCCGAGAGCCAGTCATTGTCGTACGGGCTCGATAGTGAAGGATTCAAAGTCGTCGCCGATCGTCTCGTGGAAGAGGCGGGGATCACGCCGATGCTGCACCGCCAGTTCGTCGCACCGGTGATGGAGGGCAGTCGGATGATCGGGTCTTGAGAAAGCCAGTACACCTACGAAGATGAAGAAGGGAACAACCATTCGCCGTTTGACTGCTGAAGTCTGCCCGAAACAGGCCCATCGACGGAACAGGACGCCGACAAACGAATTCGGCCCGGCACCTCCACGAGGTACCGGGCCGAATCAGAGAGTAAGTGTCCTTACGGACACCGCAGGACGGGCTTAGGCGCCGACGACAGTCACGTTGAGCGTGAACTGCACGTCGCCGTGCAGACGGACCTGTACGGCGTGGTCGCCGAGGGTTTTGATGTGCTCGGACAGATTGATCGAACGACGGTCGATCGCTGCACCCGTTTGCGCCTTGACGGCTTCGGCGATGTCTTTGTCGGTGATGGAACCGAAGAGTCGACCGTCTTTGGCTTTGCCGGAGACGGTGATCGCGGCGGACACGAGAGCACGTGCGACGGTTTCGGCCGACTCACGATTCTTGGCGTCTTTCAGGTCGCGGGCCGTGCGCATGGCGGCAGCCTGGGCGACCGATCCGGAGTTCGCCGGCATCGCCAACGAACGCGGAAGGAGATAGTTCCGGGCGTAGCCGTCGGCAACCTCGACGATGTCGCCTCGTTTGCCGACGCCTTTGACGTCCGTACGGAGAATCAGTTTCGACATGGTTTACTCCTCCCCAGCTTCATCGTCAGTGTCGTCGACCTCGACGTCAGCATCGACGTCGGCCGCCGCGGTGGGTGCAGCATCGCGACGCGGTCCTCGACGCGGGCCACGTTCGGCAACCGTACGCGTGGCGTAGGGGAGCAGCGCCAACTCGCGTGCGGTTTTGATTGCGATCGCAATGTCGCGCTGCATCTGCGTGGAAAGACCAGATACCCGACGCGAACGGATCTTGCCGCGATCGGACATGAACTTGCGCAGCAAGACCAGATCCTTGTAGTCGATGTAGCTACCTTCGGGAACCGGAGGTGCCTTCTTCTTCGCCGGTCGGCGGTCGTTGATCTTCGGGGCACGCTTTGTGGTGCCACGGTCACGGTCGTTGTTGCGTGCCATTAGAACGGTTCCTCGTCATAGTCATAGGAAGCGGCGGGTTCGGCATTGGCTGCCGGCCGGGTTGCTCCTCTACTGGGCTGATTGTTACTGCTTCCTCCGGAATTGCCGCCGCCGGAATTGCCGCCACCGGAATTACCGCCACCGGAATTACCGCCGCCGAAGTTGCCTCCGCCGCCGGGCCCGTCGTCGGAGCCTCGTCGCTCGTTGCGGATCACCTGTGCCGACGCCCAACGCAGGCTCGGTCCGATCTCGTCGGCGACGATGTCAATGACGCTTTTCTTCTCCCCATCGGGAGTCTCCCAGGAGCGTTGCTCGAGGCGTCCGGTCACGATGACGCGGGTCCCCTTGTGCAACGACTCGGCTGCGTTCTCGGCGAGTTCACGCCACGTCACGACGTTGAAGAAGCTGACTGCTTCCTCCCATTCGTTGGTCTGGCGGTTCTGCCAGCGACGATTCACCGCCATACCGAAGTTCGCGGTTGCCTGTCCCGACGCCGTGAAGCGCAGTTCGGGATCTCGGGTCACGTTTCCGATGATCGTGATGTTGTTGCCTGACATGGTTAGTCCCGGTCGCGTCCGCCGCCCGAAGGAATCTCTTCGAGGGCTGGTGGCTGGGTGAGTGCGAGCGAGAATGCTTCAGCCGGGAGTTGCAGGATCTTGTGGCGGAGCAGTTCGTCGGCCAAGAAGTACAGGCGGTTGAGTTCGGCGATCTGTGCCGGTTCTGCCGTCATCTGCACGAGGGTGTAGTACCCGTCGTTCTTCTTGTTGATCGGGTACGCGAGCTTGCGGCGTCCCCACTTCTCGGTCTTGGTGACGTTGCCACCAATGGTCTTGATCTGTTCGACGGAACGGTTGACGACGTTTTGGACAACCTGGTCGTCGAGCGTCGAGTCGACGATGAACATAACTTCGTAGGGCCGTGTGGCCACGTGGTACCTCCCTCTGGACCCACAATGTGGGGCACCGGACGGTCCGATGCAGGGTGCCGTTTGGTTCGACTCGAAGCCGCGGTGTGAAACCGGGGACGGAGCCGTCAAAGCGACCCGGAAAGACTAGTCGCGTTTCGTCCCGGCCGAAACTTCGGGTCAGAACCCAGTCAGCGCGCGTGTTCGAGCGTGTCGCGCCGACGTTGCAGGTGACGCTGTTCGACCGGGTTGGTGGCGAGGGAATGCGCGGTGTCGAAGGCGTCTCGGGCGGCGGTGGGGAAGCCGGCGAGCAGGAGCAACTCCGCTCGAGACGCGTGGAAGAGGTGATAAGCGTGGAGCCCGACGATGGTGTCGAGGAGTGCGAGTCCCGCTCCCGGGCCGTCGGCCATTGCGACGGCGACGGCACGGTTCAGCCGTACGACCGGCGATCCCGTCATGGCGTCGAGTTGGGCGTACAACGACGCAATCATGGTCCAGTTGGTGTCGCCGGCAATGGGAGCGTTCGCGTGATACGACGCAATCAGGGCCTGAAGTTGGTAGGGCCCCGGTTGCATCTTCGACATTGCGCTGGTGAGGACTTCGTTCGCCTGACGAATGGTTGTCAGGTCCCAACGACTGCGGTCCTGGTCGGCCAACAACACCAATTCGCCGTCGCGGTCGAATCGGGTCGAGAGCCGGGCTACGGCGAACAGTTGCATGGCGCGCAGTCCGTCGACTTCGGTGTCGTCGGGGACGAGTTCTTGGAGGAGCGCGACCAGACGCGCCGACTCTTCCAGGAGGTTGAGACGGAGACCGGTCTCGTTCGCGTGTGAAAGGT
The DNA here is from genome assembly GCA_031418035.1 of Acidimicrobiia bacterium. Classification (GTDB taxonomy): domain Bacteria; phylum Actinomycetota; class Acidimicrobiia; order Acidimicrobiales; family JANYDT01; genus JANOYY01. The sequence goes on along the minus strand of JANOWU010000135.1, from coordinate 3,409 downwards.
ATCCCTCGTTAAAGATTAGGTAGATCACGGCGAGGACCGCGCCGAGTCGCTGCCGTGGGTTCGACGGTATGTGGAGCGGGATACTTGCGAGCTTGATCTTTCGTTTTGCCCGCACGATGCGCTGGGCGAGTGTTGCTTCAGGGAGAAGGAACGACGACGCAATCTCTGGAGTGGTAAGTCCACCTACCAGTCGCAGAGTAAGGGCAACTTGGGAGTCGACGTCGAGTGCGGGGTGGCAGCAAAGGAATATGAGGCGGAGTCGTTCGTCGGGCATATCGTCGTAGTCGCTCGTGCTCAGGGGGGTATTCGGGGTTTCGTCCGGCGGGTCGTCGTGACCGGGCGCGCTTCGGGCATGTTGTCGCAACCGTCGGGCGGCCGCGGCTTCCGATCGGACCCGATCGATGGCGCGTCGACGAGCTACCGCCAACAGCCAGCCGCCCGGGTTGGTCGGTATGCCTTTCGTGGGCCAGCTCCTGGTGGCGTCGACAAGCGCATCTTGCACGGCTTCATCGGCCAGGTCGACATCGTTCAACGATCGGGCAAGCAGCGCGAGAACACGGGGTGCGTGTTCTCGAGCGAGTGCAGTGAGCGCGTCATCGACACGTGGTGTTTGTGACCCGCTCACTGCATCCTCGATTTGTCTTGTCGTTTGTGGTGTCGGGCCGAGTTCAGCCTTCGGGGCGGAACGCGACCGGCCGCACTTCGATCGACCCGACAGGAACGGGGATTCCCTCGGCCAGCTTCAGTGCCTCGTCGAGGTCTGCGGCTTTGACAAGGTAGTAGCCCCCGAGCTGCTCTTTGGTTTCGGCGTAGGGGCCATCGCTCACGGTTGGAGCACCGTTGAACGATTTGGTGAGGGTCGTTGCGGTCGACGTCGGGGCGAGGCTTGCGCCCGACACCCAGTGGCCACCGTCGATGAGGGTCTGGTTGAAGGCCATCCATCCCGCCATCATGTCGTCGAACGCCGGGGTTCCCGGTGCGGGGGCGTCCCAGTTTTCGTCGGAGTGGATGAGAAGCATGTATTCCATGGTGATTTTCTTTCCTTTTTTGTAAGTGTATGGGTTAGGTGGGAGATCTTTTGGGGCTATGCGACGTGCGCGGCAAGTCGCGCCAGAGTTGTGGTCATGGCTTGATGAAGATGGGTTTCGCGGTCGGTCACTCCGCCGAAGCGTTGAAGCATACGGATCATTCCGGGGGAGCGACGTTCCTGCTTCATCGATTCGCGGACGAGCGTCCCGTGCGGTGTCGCGGTGAGTTCATATGTCCACAGAGGACCTGCTGAGCCGGGTACCTTGAAGGCGAATAGGCGGCCCGGATCAGCTTCGGTAACAGTGGGTTTCGTGGACCACTTGATTCGGCCGATGGCGTTGTAGCCTTGGAACTTCGCTCCGACTGCGGGACCGGTTGCTGATCCGAGCCACTTCGCCTTCGTCGTTTCGGGGCTCCACGATCCCATGCGGGTGACGTCACTGATCAGGCCGTAGATCACGTCCGGGCTGACGGCGATCTCCCGCTCCACTGTTACAGATAGCGGTTGGCGTGAAGCGATCTTCGACTGCGTCTTCGACGGGTTGTTCGATGGGGTGTTCGACATCGTGGGGCTCGATTCCTCAGCAGTAGTTCTGCTCGTTTGCCAGTGATGTCGGAGCCGATCTACAGAATCGACAACCTTTCGGAAAGAATTCGAAAGATTCTTTTCCGGGGGTGAGTAGGGTCTCGTTCTCGATGACCGGCTTCGGAATGGACCTGGCCCCACTTCGTGAGCCGGAGTTCGCCAAGCTGTGGTGGGCGATGCTGATCACCCGGATCGGCACCGGCATGGTGTTCGTGGCCGTGCCCTTCCAAATTCAGGAGCTCACCAATGATCCGTTGGCTGTCGGGCTTTTGGGCGCAGTCGGGCTGATACCGACGCTGGCCAGCGGTCTTCTCGGCGGTGCGTTGGCCGACGCCGTCGATCGGCGGACGCTGATTCTCATCGGCGAGGTGCTGTTCGTGATTGCCGGCGTGGCGCTCTACCTGAACTCGCGGTCAGACGATCCACATCTGTGGGTCATCTACCTCGTCGCCGCGACGCATGCCTCCGGTGCAGGTATTCAACGCCCCGCTGCAGAGTCGGTGTTCAAGCAGGTGATTCGTTACGACCACGTGAGTGCCGCAGCGGCGCTGAATTCGTTTCGTAGCAGCGTGTCGTACCTGTTCGGTCTCCTCGTCGGCGGGGTGCTGATCACGCACTTTGGCGTGTCGGGTGCGTTCCTGGTCGACGCGCTTACGTGCATCCCTGCACTAATCCTGTTTGCGATGCTGCGTACGTCGCGCACGAGCGATGGGACGGAACGGGCGAGTCTCGAAGCCATCCGCTTCGGAATTTCATATGCGCGCACACGACCTGAACTCATCGGTACGTATGCACTGGACACGGTTGCGATGGTGTTCGGCATCCCGGTGGCGTTGCTGCCCGCGTTCTCGAAGCAGTTTGGTGGCGCCGGTGCCCTCTCGTATCTGACGGCGGCGCCGTTCCTCGGGTCGCTGCTAGCTAGCAGCTCCAGTCGGTGGACGGAGAAGGTGCACCGCCACGGACGCGCCATTGTCGGCGCGGCGATGCTGTGGGGCGTCGGCATTGTGTTGATGGGTCTGTCGCACAACCTTTGGCTCGCCGTCGCCTGCTTCACCTTCGCCGGTGCCGCCGACATGATCAGCGGCGTATTCCGTATGACGATCTGGAATCAGACGATTCCCGATGAATTGCGCGGACGACTCGCCGGTATCGAACTGATCAGCTATTCGGCCGGCCCGTTGCTCGGCGACCTCGAGTCTGGCGTCGCCGCGCGGTTCATGGGTGTTCGTGGCGCAATGGTGTCAGGTGGCATTGCCTGCAGCGTCGGTTGCGCGGGCCTGGGCAGGGCGATGCACCAGTTTTGGTTCTACGACAACCGGACCAATGCGGCCGCTCTCGCGGAGCGCGAGCGGAAGTTCGCTCGGTAGCGAAGGCGAATGCGAAGCCACCGCGTGCCTTCAAGTCTCGGACCAGTGAGAAGTCGATCGAGTCGGCAACATTTTTCATCGAGCTGGCCGACGCCGCTCCCGACCCAGTGGACGACGACGTGCGGGCGATCGGCCTGTTCTTGAAGCGTGATGCGGTGGCGTTCTTCGAAGGCGGAATGAAGCGGGCCGAGGCGATGAGTTTTACTTGAGCAATATCGGCGCACGACGGAGACTCGCACGGGTTGTGGCTTACGCCGCGAGTCACTGCGACTGGTCCAGTCCTGCGCCGCAGGACGGGTCAGTATTTTCCCCGGGGCGTGCCTGACGCCAGCAACGCCCGTTATGGGCGGTGGGCTCGAAGCGTGAAGTAAAAGGGGATTCGCGGCATCCGTGCCGGAAGCCGAAACTGGCCGTTCGCACCCTCGAC
>JANOWU010000134.1:0-15178 GCA_031418035.1 Acidimicrobiia bacterium | reverse complement strand
GATGAAAATCCTACGTTTCGACCGTTTGCCAACCACATATTGGCTGGTCAACGAAGTGTTTGAGGTCGGAAGGGAGGTTTTTCAGAACCCTGCTAGGAGCGTCAGGGGTCGCGCACACCGCGCCGCTGACTCCCTCGAGTTGTCGCTGGTGACTATCCGACCCAGCCCTTGGCGAGGGCCAGCAGGTAGACGCCCGGCATCACGAACAACATGGCGTCGATCCGGTCGAGAACCCCGCCGTGTCCTGGAAGCATCGAGCCCATGTCCTTGATGCCGAGATCTCGTTTCATCATCGACTCCACGAGATCACCGAGCGGCGCCAACAACCCGATGATCAAGGCAAACAGCGCGATCGAAGGAGTGTTGCCCTTGAGGGGTTCGACCATGAATCCGAAGAGGGCCGCGGCTGCCATCGCGCAGACAACGCCACCGACGAGTCCTTCAACGGTCTTGTTGGGACTGACCTCGGGTGCGATCGGAACGCGTCCGAGGTTCTTCCCGATGAACAGTCCGGCGATGTCATGGACTGCTGCACCGATAAGTGCACCTACAAACAGCGCGACTCCACGTTTGCCGTCGACTCCCGTTCCGGGATTTCCACGGACGATCAGCCCCACGATCGATACGAAGAAGCCGACATAGAGCAGTCCTAGCATCGACACGGCGATGTTTACGACGGGGCGGTCGCGTGCCGGCCCGAAGAGGAACCACAGGCAAAACACCAGAACCGACAGGACGAACACGACGACGACACCCGTCGATCCTCTGAGGTACGCGGCGATCGGCAGCGTCGCAGTAGCGAAGAGACCATGAATGATCGCGGGGAGGAAACCACGCTGGCGAAGTGCCGTGAACAGTTCCAAAAGGGCGGCGACCCCGGCCAACACGGCCAGGAACACGACCCCGCGTTCCTTGCCGAACCTGATCACCAGAGCAGCGACCACGATCAGGGCAAGGCCGGTGACGACACGGTTCCCTCCGGCAGCGACGCCCGGCTCCACCGCACCGACACCGGAGCGACGTCGAGGTTCGGTGGTTCGTGTCCGGGGACCGCGTCGTCCCGGTTCAGGGTCCGGGTTTGCACTCTTGCGACGTCCACGGGCGCCACCGACGCCGACCAGAGGCTCAACGTCGTCTTCGTCGTCGCCGATCAGCAGGGTCTTCTTGCTACGGCCGGCCGGACGAGCAGTCACGGCGTCGCGTGAATCGTCGTTGCGACGAACGCGGTCTTCGCGGTCGCCATCGTCATCTCGGTCGTCATCTCGGTCGTCATCGTCATCTCGGTGGTCATCGTCGTGATCGTCGTCGCGGTCATCGTCGTGATCGTCTTGATCGTCGTGGTCATCGTCGTCGTGGTCATCCTCGTAGGAGTAGGCGTCATCCTCGTAGGAATCACGGTCGTCGTCGCGATCTTCGCCGTCGTTGGAAGGAACGGGCCGGGTCCACGGACTCGCGGCCTGCGCCGGTGACGGCGGGGTTGCGGTGCCTCCCCAGAGATTGGGATGTTCGCCAGTGGAATCGTCGTCGTCGAACTCGTCGTCGTAATCATCGTCGATCTGCATGGTGCGGTCATCATCGGCGAGGTCGGCGCGGTCAGCGAGGTCGGCGCTGTCAGCGTCTTTGCTGACGCGAGACGCGACAGGTTGCGGGCGCGGCGGAACCGGGTGATCGGCGTCGAGGTCACCGTCTCCGGCCAACCAGGAGTCGTCCCACTCATCAGATTCCTCGCCGGGCTCCCACGGGCTCGTGGTTGCCCCGGTCGGTGCGCTCAGTGCGCTTGGTGGCTGACGATTCGGCGGCGTCGACGACGCCTGCGTTGGGCCTGCCTCGACTGCACCGATAATCCGAATCCCCTCGGCCTCGTGTCCTGTCAGTGATTCGTGTTCGTCCACGTTTCCTTCTTCGTGTTGGTGCCGGGTGCTGCTGTCGTCGGGTTGTGGTGATCTTCGATTGCTGCTCGGTGAGAATCAGACTTCGAGAAGTTCGGCCTCTTTGTGCGCCAAGAGTTTGTCGATTTCGGTCACGTACTCGTCGGTGACCTTGTCGAGTTCCTTCTCGGCTCGTTTCAGGTCGTCGGTGCTGATTTCGCTGTCCTTTTCCAACCGTTCGAACGCCGTTCGCACCGACCGCCGAATGTTCCGAACCGCGACCTTGCCGTCCTCGGATTTCGACTTGGCGAGTTTGACGAACTCCTTGCGCCGATCCTGCGTCAGTGGTGGCACGTTGAGACGGATCACCTGCCCGTCACTCGATGGGCTCAGCCCGAGGTCGGAGTTGATGATCGCCTTTTCGATGGCTTTCAACGACGATTTGTCGAACGGTGAAATCACCAGCACACGAGCTTCGGGAACGCTGAAGCTCGCCAACTGCTGCAGAGGCGTCTCGGTCCCGTAGTAGTCGATGCGAAGCTTGTCCACGAGGCCGGGGTTGGCTCGACCAGTACGAATGCTGGTGAATTCTTCCTGCACATGGTGCGCGGCTTTCGCCATCTTCTCCATCGCATCGGCGAGCAAATCGTCGGTCATTGGACCAGCGTACCGATTGGCGGGTTCCCGATGAGCACTTTGCGAATGTTGCCTCGCTGCATCAGGTTGAAGACGACGATCGGCAGGTGGTTATCCATGCAGAACGCGATGGCCGTCGAGTCCATGACTTTGAGGCCCCGCTCGAGCACTTCGGCGTAGGACACGGTGTCGTATTTGGTTGCCGTCGGGTCGAGTTTCGGGTCGGCGGTGTAGACGCCGTCGACCTCCCCATGGGTGGCTTTCAGAACCGCTTTGGCGTCGATCTCGGCAGCGCGCATCGCGGCAGGCGTATCGGTCGTGAGGAACGGCTGACCGATTCCCGCCGCAAAGATCACCACGCGACCCTTTTCGAGATGACGAAGTGCACGACGCCGAATGTAGGGCTCCGCGACCTCGGCCATGTGGATGGCCGACTGCACGCGACTCGGTTGACCTGCCTTTTCGAGGGCGTCTTGCAACGCCATCGCGTTCATCACGGTCGCCAACATGCCCATGTAGTCCGCCGTGGCGCGATCGATACCGGAGTTGGCGCCCTTCGCGCCTCGCCAAATGTTTCCGCCCCCCACCACGATTGCGATCTCGACACCCAACTCGCTTCGAGCGTCGGCAATCTCACCGGCGATGCGGGCGACCGTCAAGCCGTCGATGGCGTTGGCACCGGTTTCATCGGCGAACGCCTCGCCAGAGAGCTTCAAAAGTACGCGGGGCCATCGAGCGGTAACGGCAGGCATCGGCGACCCTCAGATTTCGGACACAGTTGGACATCAACCGGGTCCGGCGATCGGACCACCGAGAGGCTAGTAGACCGCGTCGGTAGCTGCTTCGGTCTCGCGATCTCGCGGCGGCGTCGCCAGGTGCCTCGCAGCCTCGTCGCAGGGTGCCTCCAGCGATGTCGCTGGGTGCTTTTCCGCGACGTCGGCGCGATGGCAGTCGCTGGAACGCAGGCGAGTTCGCCTGCGCTCAGCCGATTTCGAGCTGTGCGAACCGCACAACCGACCCTGTGCCCACCATCTGCTTGATGGTCAGCTTGTTGTCCTTCGCCCATTCCTGCTCGTTGAGACAGATGCTCTTGAAGAAGCCACCCATGCGGCCCTCCACGATCTTCGCGATCGCCGCTTCGGGCTTGCCCTCGTTGCGGGTGATCTGCTCCTGCGTCTCACGTTCTGCCGTCACGACGTCGGCCGGAACATCTTCGCGATTCAGGTACTTCGGACGAGCGAAGGCGATGTGGAGCACGAGTTCGTGGGCTGCCTCTTCGGTCGAGTTTGCGATCTCGACCATGGTGGCGTTGACGCCGCGTTCGGACTGAATGTGGAGATAGGTATCGATGACCGAACCGGGAGCGCCTTCGAAACGGACGACTCGACCCACCTCGATGTTCTCCTTGAGCGAGACGATGAGCTTCTCGAGGGTCTCTTTCTGGTCAGCCACGCCCTCTTCGCCCTTGGCGGCCACCGAGTCGGCGACGCTCTGGACAAACGCCCGAAAGTCGGGCGACTTGGCCACGAAATCGGTCTCGCACTTGACGAGCGCGATGGCGGCGGTGTTCCCGGTGCGGCTGACCGCAACCGCACCCTGGGCGTTGTCGCGATCGGTACGCTCGGCCATCTTGGCGAGACCGTTCTCGCGGAGGTACTTCATGGCCTCCTCGGTATTGCCGTCGCACTTTTCGAGGGCCTTCTTGGCCTCCATCATGCCGACGCCGGCGATGTTGCGGAGATTCTGGATGTCTTTTGCGGTGATTGCCATTGCCTTGGCCTTTGCTAGCGGGATTTCGTGAGGGAGCGCGTCGGGCCGAGTCTAGGGATCGAACCAACGGTTTTGAGGGCGTTTTTCGTGTCGTCGCTGCGACCACCGACGAATGCGAAACACACGCCGGTCGTGCCGGTTCGACAACCGCACGGCGCGGCGTCGAACCCGTACATTCTCGACCGGGTCAGCCGATGTCGGCCGACGCGGATCGTCCGAAGTGTCCGAAGTGTCCGAAGTGTCCGAAGTGTCCGAAGTGTCCGACGTGTTCGAAGTTGTGCCGCGTTGTGCGGCGACTTCAGACGATTTCAGACGATTTCAGACGATTTCAGACTCGTGCGGCGATTTCAGACGATTTCAGACGGTGTGCGGCGACTTCGGAGTTTCAGACGTTGTCGGCAGCTGGCTCAGCTTCGGGAGCTGGGGCTGGCGCACCTTCGGCCTGCGAGGCAGAGAGCCGTGCTTCGCGTGCTGCCTGGGCCATTGCGGCCTGTCGACGGGCTTCGGCCTGCTGTTCGGCACGAAGCTTTTCGGCCTCGGGATCGAAGGCGGCGTCGGCAGTGTTGGGCACCGTCGAACGGCCACCGTTGCGGCGGGCGTTGATGTAGCGACCCTCTTCGACGGCGTCGGCGATCACGCGACACATGAGGTTGCCGGCACGGATTGCATCGTCGTTGCCCGGGATCACGTAGTCGATGACGTCGGGGTCACAGTTCGTGTCGACGACCGCGACCACCGGCATACGAAGCTTGTTGGCTTCGGTCACGGCGATGTGTTCCTTCTTGGTGTCGAGCACGAAGATGGCGTCGGGCAGACGGGTCATGCCACGGATACCGCCAAGGTTCTTCTGGAGCTTCTCGAGTTCGCGACCGAGGATGAGCGCTTCCTTCTTGGGCATCGCTTCGAAATCGCCCGAGGCCTTCATCCGCTCGTATTCCTGCATCTTTTTCACGCGGCCGCTGATGGTCTGGAAGTTGGTGAGCATGCCACCGAGCCAGCGCTCGTTGATGTACGGCATGCCGCAGCGGTTGGCGAAGTTGCGGATCGGGTCCTGGCTCTGCTTCTTCGTGCCGACGAACAGGACCGTTCCGCCGCCGGCGACGAGGTCACGGACGAACGTGTAAGCCGTCTCGACCCGGTTCAGGGTTTGGTTGAGATCGATGATGTAGATGCCGTTGCGCTCGCCGTGGATGAATCGCTTCATCTTCGGGTTCCAACGACGGGTCTGGTGACCGAAGTGGACGCCTGCGTCGAGCAGCTGGCGCATAGTTACGACAGGGCCTGTGGCCATGATGGGTATTCTCCTTGCCCCGGTTTCGTGTTGGTTCGAAGCCACAACCACGCGCGGACAGTGCCATAGCAGCGTCGTTGCGACCGGGAGTCATGGATTCGCTGGCTGGCACTCGCCAACAAGCCCTGCAATCGTAGCCGACGCTGCCCCCTCCCCCGTCCAGCCCTTCTCCTCCGCACTCCAACTCCAACTCCATCGAAGTCCCGTCCACCCAACTTCTCTGCTCAGAGTTGTCCGGTTTATCCTTGCTTCGCTTGAGCCAAAACCATGACCGACGCTCTTTCGCACCTTCGGAGACGAGCCACGAATGCTGAAAATTCTCGCGGTGATCGGTGCCGCACTCGTCACTGGGTTCAGTGCCCTTGTGGGGCTGTTCGTGATGGCCGTGGCCCTGAATGGATTCTCCGACCGTGACGGCGGCGTCGCGACAAACGTCTATGTGGCGCTCGCCGGCCTTACGACGCTCGGGGCGGCCGTTGCCGGCGCCACCCTCAGCACGCGGCTCGAACGAAGGGGCCACGAGTCGCCTGTGCTGACCGGCTGGCTGCACGCGTTGATCGGAGGGGCCGTTGCGCTCATCGCCTCCTTCGTGATCGGCATCGTCGTGGCAATTGTGTTGCGCAGCCGCTGAGGCACACGCTGCGGTGAGGATTGATTCCCGAGACGAGACGGCCGGTACAGTTCGTGCGTTAAGAATCGTGATGCACAGGTGCAGGCAGCACCCCCTCGACCCAACCACGAGCCGCATGCTCTTGCACGTGCGTTCCGCGTCGCAGATCGACGACGCCTCCGCCTCGACGCAATTGTCGGTCTCGGCTTCCTCGCCACGGGCGTATTGATCGGTGCCATTCCCCGTTTTCTGCGCAGCGAATACGGCGCAACGCGCTCCCTCACCGGCGTGGCAACAACCGGATATTTCGTATGTGCGCTTTTGATACGCCCACTCATCGGCCCTCGGATCGATCGCTTCGGCCGACGTCGGTTTCTGTTGTTCTCGGTGTGCGGGCTCGCCGTCAGCAGTCTTGCGTTTCTCGCCGTGAACTCCGTCTGGGCAGTTTTCGCGTTGCGCTTTTTTCAGGGCGCGTTCGGCGCCGGCTTCTACACGGCAGCGCTGACGAGCACCACCGACATCGCGTCTCCGGCATCGAGGGCCGCAGCCGTTGGTCGTCTGTCCGTCATGGTTTACCTGGGTTTCATCTTCGGTCCGATGCTGGTCGACGTCATCTTGGACGTGTCGTCCTTCACGGCATGTTGGATCGCGGCAATTGGGTTGTTCACCGGCTCGACGCTCCTCGCCATCGGATTCCCCGAGACCCGACCAGACACCCGACCAGAGCTCCGACCAGAGACCCGGGAGACGCAACACGCCGACGAAACGCCAGCAGCCGCGACCGCTCCAAAGAGACTTTCGCAGTTGCGCATGGTTCGCCTCGTGTTCTGGCCCGGCGTTGCATCATTCGCTGTTGCGGTCACGTTCGGCGCGGTCTCGATCTTCTCACCCGACTACGCCGATCGGGTGGGGATTGCTCGACCGGGAACCCTCATCGGCACGTATGCGGTGGCTGTCCTGATCAGTCGAGTTGTTGCGAGTCGTCTGAGCGATCGACGCGGCTCGATGTTCGTGCTGCTCCCGAGTTGCGCACTCGCGTTCGCGGGCCTATGCGTGCTTACCTTTGCGGAACATCCAGTCGCTTCCTACGCCGGAATCGCGATCGCAGGACTTGGCGCGGGCGCCGCCTTTCCGGCACTCTCGCTCCTTGTCGTCAACACCGGTTCGGCGGCCGAACGCGGAGCGGTCTTGGCGGCGTTTCTCATGTTCTCCGACATCGGTCAGGCCACGGCCGGCCCCGTCGTTGGCGGTCTTTCGGATGCATTCAGCCCCCGCTTGGTGTTTGGCATCCCGGCGATTCTCATGGCCTGTTCGTTTCTCGTGCTCCTCAGCATCCGCCGAACGGTGAACGATACGGGTACTACGGTTATCTTGGAACCAGGAGTGTGAACATGATCCCCTACGACGATGACTTGCGCGAGCGAATGCGCACAAATCTTCGTGCACATACCATTCACCAGGAACCGCTCGATGGACGCCGTCATGCCGCAGTTGCGGTGGTCGTGGTGGATAGCGATGCGGATCGCGACGGCCCCGATCCGCTTGCCCCCGAGGACATCGACATGACGATCGTGCCGGGCGAGGATCAGACGCTCGACGGTACCGTTTCGGGAGTAGCAGGAGGAGCGTCGTTCCTCCTTTGTCGGCGAGCATCGACCATGCGCTCTCACGCCCGACAGTGGGCGCTTCCGGGTGGCCGAATCGATGAAGGGGAAACCCCGGTCGACGCCGCACTTCGCGAAACACAGGAGGAGTTGGGCCTGACGCTCGATACGAGCAGCGTGCTCGGCATCCTCGACGATTACGTCACTCGATCGGGATACATCATCACTCCCGTTGTGCTGTGGGGCGGCGGCGACGTTGAACTGTCGCCGAATCCCGACGAGGTCGCGTACGCCTACCGCATCGGCCTACACGAGTTGGTCCGCGCAGATTCACCAAGGTATGTGGACATACCAGAGTCGGATCGGCCCGTCGTGCAGCTGCTCATAGGCCGCGATGCGATACATGCACCGACCGGTGCTGTGCTGTTGCAGTTTCGGTGGGTCGCCCTGGAGGGCCAGGTCAATGCTCGGGTGCATCACCTCGAACAACCGGTGTTCGCCTGGAAGTAAACACCGGCGAATCGAGTGGTCCTACTCATCCGACGTTTTGGTGAGCCGCGAGGGGCCCGACTTCGTCGCCAGCAATTGCGTCGGGTCAATGTAGATGTCTCCGACGCGTGCCCCGAAGTGCACCCGTCCGGCCGCCGTGCCGGCGAGCTGTCCGCGAGCTACGGAGTCGCCGACGTGAAAGCTCGAGCCGACAAGCCCTCCAAGGGTTGTGCGAATTCCGTCGGGATGCAAGACCACGAGGTAATAGGTGTCGGCGACGCGCCCGGCGAAGGTCACCGTGCCGGCAGCGGCGATCACGACCCTGTCTCCGGGAACTGTCCCAAACTCGATGCCTCGATTGCCGGCCGCATACGGATTTGGCGGAGGTCGCCAGGGGTCGCTGATCGGCCGGTTCGTCGGCCGCTGATACGACGTCGTCTTGATCTGGTGCCTGGCGTAGATCGTGACTCGGGGCCCGTCGCGCTTCGTCGTGGGCGGACCCGACATTGAGGTCGACATCGACATCGACATCGACATCGAAGTTGACATCGACATTGAGGTCGACGCTGCATGCGCGTCGATACCCAGCCCGGGCACGATCACCAGCAACGACAACACTGCACCGCAGAAAAGAACTCGCGTAAACCGATTCCCCATACCGACCACCTCTTCGTGCCTGGCCGCGCCGCGGCCCGTTCAACGGGAGGGGGAAGAGGTGCTTCGGAAGGCTAAGCCGACGTAGCCGAGGTTAGCTTCGAGCGGAGTTGGAGCACGGCACGAGTGTGAATCTGGCACACACGACTCTCGGTTACCCCCAACACCTGTCCGATTTCGGCGAGGGTCAGACCTTCGTAGTAGTACAGCGTCAGCACGATCTTCTCACGCTCGGGCATCCGATTGATGGCCGAAGCAAGCGCCTGACGAAGCTCCTCCACCTCATAGAGCCCACTCGGACCCTCCCGGGTGTCGGCAATCGTCTCGGCGAGGGTCGTTGCTTCGCCACGCTCGCTGCCGCGGTTGAACATGTCGTCGAGGGCAACCACACCGACGAAGGAGACCTGTGCGAACACGTTTTGGAGTTCGGCCTCAGTCATCTCGAGGGCTTTCGCCATCTCGGCATCGGTGGGAGCTCGGCCGAGCTCGCCTTCGAGTGATCCGAACGCCGTCTCGACGGCTCGGGCCTTCGCACGTATCGATCGCGGGACCCAGTCGATCGAACGAAGCTCGTCGATGATCGCGCCACGCACCCGGCGGATTGCATAGGTTTCGAACTTGTTTCCGCGGTCAGGCTCGAACTTTTCGATTGCGTCGATGAGTCCGAAGATGCCGTAACTCACGAGGTCGCCCTGCTCCACGTTCTGAGGCAGACCAACCGAAACACGGCTCGCAACGTATTTCACCAGAGCGGAGTAGTGGATGATGAGGCGATCACGAAGATCCGCCGCGGCAGTGGCCTTGTACTCCCGCCAAAGTTCGGCGAGGGCCTCCTGTTCTTCGTTCACTTCCGACACGGTCATCCTTGCGTCACACCGCCACGCGCGGTCAAAACACGATCGTAAGGCTAGCGGTCTCAAACGTGCAAAGGGTTGACTGCGCAATCAAAACCGAATGATGGCTCAGTATGTCACGCAACGTGGCCGACGACCGCGCCCGTTAGCCCCGCGGGTGGGTCTTTTCGTGAACCGCTCGAAGCCGGTCCTTACTCACGTGGGTATATCGCTGCGTCGTGGCGAGATCCGCATGGCCAAGAAGTTCCTGAACAATGCGCAGGTCCGCGCCACCGTCGAGCAGATGCGTGGCAAAGGAGTGGCGAAGTGCATGAGGGTGAACCGGCGACGGCGAACGCCGATCGAGAATCCGTCGGACGTCGCGCGGGGCGAGTGGGTTGCCCCGTTCGTTGAGAAATACGACGGTGTCGGAGATCTGGACCTCGGGGTTGCGCTCGACGATGCTGCGAACAAACTCGCGACGGCCCGAATCGATCCAGCGGCCCACCGTGTCAGCCGCCGCTTCGCTGATCGGCACAATACGTTCCTTTGCGCCTTTTCCCATCACACGAATGGTTCGCTGTCGACGGGCAATATCGTGGGTTCGTACCTGACAGAGTTCGCTGACCCGCAACCCGCTGCCGTAGAGCAATTCGATCACGGCGCTATCGCGCAACTCCCGCTCGCGAACGGTGGTGGCCGCGAGAGCGGCTCGCCCGGTGCCTTCCGCAAGCGCGTCGGCCTCGACGACCGTGAGCACCTGCGGGAGTCGTGAACCGCCTTTCGGCGTATGCACGCCGAGGGTTGGGTCGGATTCGACGAGACCGCGTCGGACACAGAAACCGAAGAATCGGCGAAGCGCGGAGATGCGTCGAGCGATCGTGTTTCGGGAACGGCCAAGTCCGTGCAGATGGGCAAGGTACGCGCGCACGACGCTGCGATTGATCGTCCGAAGCTCGCCCCGTCGAGATTCCTCTGCCCACATACGAAATGACTCGACATCGGAGCGATAGGCCGACACCGTATGCGCCGACTCACCGCTCAGCGAATCAAGGAAGTCCTGAACCGGCCATGTCATCGCTACAACCCTAGCGAGTGGGTGTCGTTGTGACGGGACCGCCATCGACGTTGCGCTACCGAACTGCCGGCTCCAGGAGCCGGAACGACTTCTTCGCACAATCGATCTCGGCACGGACACCCAGTGGCATGATCCACTGCGGGTCGGTGTGGCCGAAGTCAAGGTTGGTGACGATCGGGAGATCTACTGCACCGAACTGGTCGACCACAACCTCGCGTATGGCGACGTCGAGGTCGATCTTTTCCTCGGGCGAGTAGTCGCGGGCTCGTCCGAACAGCAACGCCGACGCGCTGTGGAATACGCCCTGCAGGCCGTAGTTGAAGAGCCAGGAACGGATCTGGTCGATCGTGGGCTTCTCCTCGGTGGTTTCGAAGAACACGATGCGCCCTCGCCAAAAGTCCCTTGAGGGCCAGTAGTCGGTGCCCTTGAGAAACTCGAGCACTTCGATGCACCCACCGAAGAGCTGGCCGACGGCTGTTCCTGATCCACTGACCCAGTGCCACCCATCATGCCCAACCGGGGTCGTGACCCGACCGTCGCATTCCGGGTCGTTCCAGTCCTCGTATCGAGCAGTCCACTGCGAATACGGTTGATATGTATACATATCTTGTGGGTCGAACAGGAGGCTACGGATGTGGCGTTGCGCCTCGGGAAAGTTCTCCAACTGCGCAAAGCCCGCCATAACCGCTGGCCCCTGAAACGTCACGAGCCCGAGTTGGTGAACGAACGCCAGCTGGGCGATCGTGTCGGAGTAGCCCATGAAGACCTTCGGGTTCGCCCGGATGGTGTCCACGTCGAGGTACTGCAGTATCCGCGCCGACTCATTCCCACCAATCGTGGCCACGATCGCGTGTACCTCCGGATCGGCGAACGCGTCGTTGAGGTCTGTGGCTCGCCGCTGGGGATCACGCATGAGGTCGTCGGGACTCATCCGTGTCGTCGGCATCTCGCGAACGGCGAGGTCGAAACGCTCCCTCAGGACGGCGACGCCCTTGTCGAACACGTGAGGAAACACGTAGGGCCCGCCCCACGACGTCGACACCACGGCGACCGTGTCTCCACTGCGGAGCCGCTGGGGTTTGAGAATGTCCATGCGTTCGGTCTAGTCGCTCGACTTGTCTTCACCTCGGGATTTTCGAAGCCGACGAACCAGGCGGCTGGCGCGAAGGCCGGCGAACGGGGCGACCAGGAGACCGACGAAGGTGGAAGGGTGTTCGTCGTCGATGCCGTAGCGCTGCGGATTGCGGTCCTGCGGGACACGGTAGGTCTTGAACAGCTGGTCCCAGATCGGGAGGAAGGCCGCATAGTTGGTGTGAATGGCCGCAGGTTCGTTGGCGTGATGCCAGTGGTGGAAGTCGGGGGTGGCGATGATGCGGTGGAGCGGACGCAGACGCCAGCGAACATTGGCGTGGAGAAAGAGCCCGGCGATCATTTGCAGGATCGCGATCCCGCCGGTGATCTCTGCGGGAAAGCCGGCCGCAATGAGCATCAACACCGGC
Organism: Acidimicrobiia bacterium; assembly: GCA_031418035.1. Classification (GTDB taxonomy): domain Bacteria; phylum Actinomycetota; class Acidimicrobiia; order Acidimicrobiales; family JANYDT01; genus JANOYY01. Next base: position 2,846 of record JANOWU010000134.1, on the reverse strand, counting down.
GGGCCCAGCAACACCCCGTCGAGGGGGTGAACGCGGATACCGCTGAGCCAGTCGAGCTTTTCAGCGGTGTGATGGACCGAGTGAACGCGCCATAACACCGGATTCTCGTGGGCAAAGCGATGGACCCAGTACCCCGCGAAGTCAAACAGCACCGCTCCCACCACTGGCGTTGCGGCTGCGGGAAGAATCGCCACGAGCGGGCGCAGCGCAAGTCCGGGCAACCACGAAAGGCTCACCACCCCGGCGATGAGCGCAACCACGAGGCCCGCCACCGACAACAGCGGCGTGGCCACAGCAAACGCGAGGTCGGTGCCGAGACCACGACGGCGCACACGTTGGCCGCGATAGCGAGGGAACAACTTCTCGAAGGGCACCACGAGAACGAACAGCGCAACGACAAGGAACGGCGCCGACGCATTCGTCAGCAGCGAGATCGCCAACACCAATCCGGCGACGGCCAAGTGCGCAAGGTTGCGGGTGGATTTGTCGGCGATGACCCTCGTCATTCGTCGAGTGTGCACGATAGGCGGCACGGTCCGCACCCGGGAACCCCCTGGTCGAACCCTGATCGACCATGACCGATACAGTCGGGTTGATGGGTGAGCAGAACGAGCAGCGTGGCGTCGAACATTCCGTGCGGGGCCGAATAGCGGTGGTGACCGGAGCGTCGGGTGGGATCGGCAGTGCCGTGTGCGCGGAACTCACCCGACTCGGCTGTCACGTTCACGCGATCGCTCTCGACGACGCGCTCCTCGATGAGCTGCGAAACCGCAGCGACCTCGGCGACCTCGCCATCTACCCCCTTGACGTCCGAAACGCAGCTGCGCTCCGCTCGATCATCGGCGAGGTGAAGCCGGACATCCTCGTGAACAATGCCGGCATCATAGGCGCACTTAACACTGCTCAGACGTACGACCCGACAACTGCTGACGCGCTGATCGACATCAATCTACGCTCGGCCGTACACGCGACACTTGCCGCACTCCCGCACATGGTGGCCCGCAACAACGGCCACGTGGTGTTCACCGGCTCGATCGCCGCAACTCGTCCGACGGCGAACACGGCGGTGTACTCGGCAACAAAGGCGGCGCTCTCAACCTTCGCGGATGGTCTGCGGATGGACTTGTACGGCACCATGGTTCGCGTGACCGTGCTGGCTCCGGGACGCGTGGAGACCCATCTCTACGATGACCTGCACGGAAGCCACGATGCAGCGCGACAGGCACTGTATTCGGCCGCCGCAGCCATCGCGCCCATCGATATTGCGACGCTGGTCGGTGTAGCGCTGACCATGCCGCAACACGTTGACGTGACCCGCCTCGAGGTCGTGCCCACGGCGCAGGTGTACGGCGGCGCGGCCATGGCACCTCTCGCTTCCACCTGAGGAGCAACCACACCAATCGCCACGCGAACCTCACCGTCGGACTCCTGTCGGCACCTGACTCCACTGGCCCTGTCGGCATGTGATCCAGCCGTCCATCTCCAACGTCCCCAGGGCCGCCACGACCTCGGGCATTGGTCGTGCCAGCCGAGCCACCAGTTTGGCCGTGGTCGCGCTCTCCCACCCGAGTTCGGCGAGCACCAGCATTCCCATCGCATCGGGTTCGCGCCGGGTTTCCACTGCCGAACACGTGAGCAGGCGATCGAGTGCGAGCACGCTCAGGATGTCGGCCGTGTCGATGCAGGCCATGACGCGATGCTGAGTCGCAGCACCACGGCGAAGGAGACCGTTCGACCCCGCGCACGACGCGTTCAACGGATTCCCCGGCACGGCCATCACGGGTTTGGCACGCGACCAGGCATCGTGCACCGTGAGCATCGAGCCGCCCGACTCAGTCGACTCCACCACCACCAGCACGTCGGCCAGGGCGGCAATGATGCGGTTGCGGGCCGGAAAGCTGCGTTCGGAGGGCCGAACACCAGGCAGGTACTCCGAAAGCAACACGCCACTCGTGCTCACACGACGCCAAAGCTCCCCGTGTTGACGCGGGTACACCACGTTGAGGCCACTCCCCACCACCCCGATCGGCGCAGGATCCGACGACGCCAACGATCCGGCGTGGGCGCTTGCGTCGATGCCGAAGGCCAGCCCGGAGACCACGGCAACGCCGTGATCGCAGAGTTCACGACCGAATCGCTGCGCCACCTGACGTCCGGCTGGAGTAGCGCTACGTGTACCTACGATCGCGACGCGGGGCTTCTCGCACAACAGAAGGTCGCCGAGGAAGAACAGGGCCGCGGGAGCCTGGGTGTCGGAGCCAAAATGGCGCTCCCACCCAGGATCGCCGGGCAGCCACAGTCCGATACCCAGACGCTGGCACTGATCGAAATACATCGCGCCGATCGGCGCAGCATCGCGAGCGGCGACGCTGAGACGACGGGTCACGTTGTCATCGACGAAGAGCGCCGCTACTTCGGGCCCGCCATCGCAAAGCGCCGCATACGCATCCCTCGCAGAGAACGCCCTGATGAGCCGTCGGGCGCGGGCTGTCGTCATGCCGGAAACCGTGAGGAGGGTGCACACGGCGAGCTCGGTATCGGCGCGGTCCTGACGTTGACGCTCCTCGACCGGAGCATCGACCGGAGCATCGACCGGAGCAACGACCGGAGCAACGACCGTAGCAACGACCGGAGCATCGACCGGAGCATCGACCGGAGCATCGACCAGAGTCGACTCGTTGCTCACGGCGCTCATCGGCGATCCTCCAGCAACGTCGAGCGCCGGTAATCGATCGCAAGGTGGATCGCATCGGCGGGGACGGGGCCGTCGATCGACGCATCGTCGAGGTCGGCGATCGTTCGTGCCACACGTCGAATCCGGACCATCCCGCGAGCTGTCAGTGAAC
>JANOWU010000133.1:0-17390 GCA_031418035.1 Acidimicrobiia bacterium | reverse complement strand
TACATACGATGCCTTCGAGGTTGTTGGAGCGGTTCAGACCGTTGAATCGGCGTCCGGATTGGCTTTCCATGTCCCGGTCGAATTCGCAATGATCAGCGGGCCGGTACGTGCGTCGTTGGTGTACCGCTTCAATCGATTCGGTCCGGCGGTTTCGGTTGGAATTCACCTACCCGGGGACCAAACCGTAATCGTTCGGAACATTCGCCTGAAAGTGCAACTGGCGTTGGGCGACGGAAGCTGGCGCGTCACTGCGCCCGGAAACTGCCTCGCGAGCGCGACGCCCTTGGATGTCGTGTCGTCCCCCATCGGGATATCCGGAATCGGTGGGCTTCGCGGTTCGAGTGGACTCATTCACCTGGAACCGAACAGCGACGCTTTAGGTTCGCGTGCAGTTGCACTCTGGATTGATGATGACACCGAAGTCCCGGACATCGAAATGTCGGGCACTGCGGACAACGTGTTGCTGGTGGCCACCGAAACCAATTTTGCCGCCGACCTGACGGGTGAGCGCAGCAACGAAGTGCAGCTGTTCTCGTTGGATCTTTCTGTGCCGGGTTGGACAGAGTTTCCGGAGACGTTCGAGGGTTGGTTGCGATCTCGGGGCCTCACCTCGCCGGGGACGCCGCCCGCATGGTCGCTCGGAGCGATGATCTACGAGGCACAGATCGGCTTCTCGGTGTTCAACGAAATCCACCGTTACAGCCCCTACCCCGAAGTCGATGATCTCATCGCTGACCTTGACCGCATCCACGCCCTCGGGTTCAGCGTGATTCAGCTCATGCCGCGCCAGCCGTATCCGAGTTACAACGTCCACGACTATTGGGACATCGACACATCGTATGGCCCCATACAGTTAGTGAAAGATCTGGTGCAGGAGTGTCATGCTCGAAACATTCGGGTCATTTTCGATGTGCTCCTCCATGGCGTCCTCGACCAGGAGTCAATACAAGCTGCGGCTGACGGCGTACGAAGCGGTCCGTTTGCCGAATTGATTTCGTCGGAAACGGGCGACAGTTTCGGCACCGACGTCAAAGACTGGCAGAACTATCTCATCGCATGGTCGCGCCATATTGCAGACTTCGAACCGTACTGGAAAGCCGGTAGCCCGATGGTTTCACCCCTGATCGAGCAGCATCCAGATTGGTTCTGTCGAGACTCGAGCGGCAAGGTTTCCGGCGTGTACACCAAAGCGTTCGACGTTAGAAATCGTGAATGGCAGGACTACTTCATAAGCGCGATGACTTTTCTCATGAAGGAGCTCAACATCGACGGCTTTCGCTTTGATGCGCCTACCTACAACGAGTTTGCGAACTGGGCGCCTTGGGCCCGTGGACGCGCCAGCACCTCCCAGCTGGCCTGTGTTGGTTTGTTCGAGCGTCTTCGACCTGTGCTCAAAAGCATCAAGGCCGACGCTCTGCTGTACACCGAGCCATCTGGTCATGCACTTCGACGGTCAATGGATCTCAACTACAACTACGACGAGCAGTGGTTGCTGGCGTCGCTCACCAATCCCGCCGATACAAAACCGTGGGGCGTTCGAAGCGGCAAGGGCATGGCGACATGGATGCGCGATCGCGATGCAGTGTTGCCACGAGGTTCGCTAACCGCGCACCACATAGATTCCCATGACACCTTTTGGTGGCCAAGTTGGGGGAAGAAGTGGCGTCGAGAGCAATTCACCCTCGAACAGGTCCGCCTTCTCACGGTTATGTTCGGTGGATTACCGGGTCCAATGATGATGTTTTCGGGCGGCGAGGTTGGCATCGAAGATCTGCTTCCCGCTCTCGCAACGGTGAAGCGAGGTGATGTGTGGCGCCATGGTCAAGTTTCGTGGTGGTGCGGCGATGACACCCCCGAGAGCGTTTTCGGTATAACGCGAACTCTGGGCTCGTCGGCTGTGTCTCTGGTCTCGAACGTTGGGGCGGAGCAGGTTTCGTTCCGGCCGACGAACAGCGTTCGCGGTGGAGAGATCGCGATGAAGGTGGGCAGGGCAAGCGTGAGCGGTGAACAATTCGATCTGGGTCCAAACTCCGCGGTCGTCTTGGCTCACGTCGTTTGATAGCGCGATTCCGCTCACCTTCAGGCACCGTCTTTCGCAAATCCAACACCGGCGCCTACGATGCCTACGGACCAACCTCCTGACGACTGGACATTCATGCTCGACGCTGTGCAACTCGGACGCTCTGGCCTGCGCGTGTCGCGCCTGGCGCTCGGCACGATGAATATCGGAATCCCCGGCCGAGGACACCAGGGCGACTGGACGCTCGGCGTCGACGACGCACGTCCGATCATCGCCGGTGCCCTGGAACGGGGACTGTTCACCTTCGACTGCGCCGACGTCTACGGACTCGGAGCGAGCGAAGAGGTGCTCGGCGCGTTGTTGCGTGAGCTCGCTCCACGCGACGAGTACGTCCTTGCGACCAAGATCTCCATGCCACTCGGCCGCGGCGCCAACAAACAGGGACTCTCGCGCAAGCACATCTTCGAAGGCGTCGACGCGTCACTTCGTCGTCTCGGTCACGACTACATCGACCAATTGGTCATTCACCGCCACCCCCACGGCATTCCAGGTGCAGCCCCGGGAGCCATCGAGGAAACTCTCGAGGCGCTCCACGATCTCGTGCGCGCCGGCAAGGTCCTGTACCTCGGTGCGTCGTCGATGTTCGCGTGGCAATTCACTGAACTGCAGATGACCGCCAAGGCGAATCACTGGACCCAGTTCGTGTCGATGCAGAACCATTGGAATCTTATCTACCGCGAAGAAGAGCGCGAGATGATTCCGTATTGCGCATCGACGGGCGTCGCCGTGATGCCATGGTCGCCGCTTGCGCGCGGGATCCTCGCCGGCGCGTATCGTGGCGGACTCGAGGGTGGCACCACCGCGCGGTCGTCGGGTCAGGACCGAGCTCGCACGGGAAGTCTCTATAGCGGCGACATGGACTTTGCCATCGCCGACCGCGTCATCGAAGTGAGCGACCGCCTCGGAGTGAAGCCGGCGCAGGTGTCGCTCGCGTGGTTGCTCTCCAAGCCCGAGGTCACGGCGCCGGTGGTCGGCGTGTCGAAGCTCTCCCAGCTCGACGACCTGGTCGCGGCATGCTCGCTCACCCTCGGAGCCGACGACATCGCCTACCTCGAGGAGCTGTACCAACCCCTCACCAACCTCTTGTCCATCGGCATGTCTTAGCTGAGTGCCCCGTGCCGGCGGCCGGGCGGCGGCGCAGTGGTTAGCGCATGGTGAACGGGTCGGCGATGGGTGAGTCGGAGGTGTTGATCCAGACCGTCTTGGAACGCGAGTAATCGAGGAGTGTTTCGATGCCCGCCTCGCGGCCGTAGCCGGTGTCGCCGTTGCCGCCGAAAGGCACCATCGGCGAAATCACCCGGTACGTGTTGACGTAGACGATGCCCGCCCGTATTCGACGCGTCACCCGCATGGCCCGACCGATGTTGCGGGTGAATACTCCCGACGCGTAGGCGTACGCCGAATCATTCGCCGCAGCCACGGCTGCGTCTTCGTCGCTGAATCGCATCATCGAGAGCACCGGGCCGAACAGTTCCTCGCGTGCCGCGGTGATGTCGTTCGACGGACACGAAAGCACCGTCGGCTCGTAATACCAGCCGTTCGCCAACTCGGCCGCCAGACCCTGCGGCGCACGGCCTCCCGTCACCAGCGATGCACCCTCGGTCAACGAGGCCGCGACTGCCGACGTGACGTACTGCAACTGACCGGGCGTCGCCAGCGGCCCGATCTCCGTTTCGGCGGCGAGCGGGTCACCGATGACGATGCGTTGGGCACGCTCACGAATGCGTTGCTCGACTTCGTCGGCGACGCCCGCATGCACGTACACCCGAGTCCCTGCCACGCAACTCTGCCCCGTCGCGGCGAAGTTCGCGGCGACGATTCCGTTGACGGCGCTCTCGATGTCGGCGTCGTCGAACACGAGGATCGGCGACTTGCCGCCGAGTTCGAGGGTGACAACGGCCAGGTTCTCCGCACTGTTTCGTACGACGTGGCGTGCCGCGTTCGTCCCCCCGGTGAACGCGATGCGCGCCACAAGCGGGTGCCTCGTCAGGGTCGTCCCGCACGGATCTCCCTCACCGGTGACGACGTTCACGACGCCCGGCGGGAAACCAACCTCTTCGCAGAGGCGCGCCAACTCCAACAGCGCAGCGGGCCCGTGCTCGCTCGCTTTCAACACGACGGCATTGCCGCACGCAAGTGCGGGTCCGACCTTCACCGACGACAGGAAGAGTTGGTTGTTCCACGGAATGACTGCGGCTACAACGCCGATCGGTTCGCGGATCGTGAGTGCCATCAGGTCGACCTTGTCGACCGGGTAGGTGTACCCGTGGAATTTGTCGGCCGCGCCGGCAAAGTAGTGAAAGTACTCGGCGATGTACTTGGTGACCGACGCCGTTTCGCGCAGGAGCTTGCCGGTATCGGTGGTCTCGACACGAGCGACAATGGCGGCCTGGTCGGCGAGACGATCACCGAGCTTGCGCAGCAGGTGCCCGCGCTGCGTCGCTGTCATCGCCGCCCACGGTCCGGTGGTCATGGCGCGATGCGCGGCACGCACGGCACGATCGACATCCTGCGCCGACGCCGCGGGAAACGTCGCCCACACCTCGCCCGTTGCCGGGTTGATCGACTCAAGGGTGCGACCGTCGGAGGCATCGACCCATTGCCCATCAATATGCATACGAAGCTTTGTCGGCTCAGCCATTGCGACCCTCCGTAGATTCGAACGCCGGCATGACATCCTCGATGAACCGCTGCAGCGATTGCCGCTTGCGTTCGAACGTCATCCCGGTATCGATCCACAACGAGTATTCGTCGTACCCCAACTGCTCGGCGTACTTCAACCGTGCGATGACCTCGTCGGCAGTGCCTACGACGGTGTTCGTTCGAATCACCTCGGGTGAATAGGCGGGACTCGCGGCAACCTCGTCGTCGGTCAACCGCTCGATCAAACCCTGCGTGACCGGTTTCTCGTTCTTGAACCAGGCACCGAAGTAGTTGTAATACAGGCTGATCTCCGTCGACGCCTGCACGAGATCTGCCTCGTCGGAACCGACGTAGGTATGACGTAGCAGCATGATCTTCGGTCGTGGTGTCGCAGCATGTTTGGCGCAGGCGTCGTTGAAGCGTTGCATCAGGCTTTCGATCTCCTCGTCGCCCAACGCGAGCGGCGTCACCTGAACGTTGCACCCGTTTGCGACGGCGAACTCGTGGCTGTTCGGGTCGCGAGCGGCGATCCACAGTGGAGGGTGAGGGTCCTGGATCGGCTTCGGCGCCGACGTCGTTGCTGGAAATGACCAGGTCGGCCCGTCGTGGGCATAGTCGCCAGCCCAGATGCCCTTGATGGCCGGGACGAGTTCGCGCATCCGCAGACCTGCCGTCGTGGCGTCGAGTCCGGGAACGAGACGCTGATACTCAAAGCTGTACGCGCCCCGTGCGATGCCGATGTCGAGACGCCCGCCGGTGATGATGTCCGTCATGGCCGCTTCGCCGGCCAGCTTTATGGGATGCCAGAACGGGGCGATTACGGTGCTGGTGCCGAGCCGGACATTCGTCGTTCGCCGGGCCAGATCGGCCAGGTTGATGAACGGGTTCGGCGCAATCGTGAAGTCCATGCCATGGTGTTCACCGGTCCAGATCGCGCTCATGCCGCCACGGTCAGCCATGAGACAGAGTTCGATGAATTCGTCGTAGAGGCTCTGATGGCTCTGGCTCGCGTCGAGGCGTTCCATATGTACGAATAGGGAAAACTTCATCGTCGGACCTTTCGGGTTAGCCAGTGCTGAAGAGCAGCGTTGACCGCTTCGGGAGCTGTCATGTTCACCATGTGTCGATGCCCAGCGATCACGCAGGCCTCGCCGTTCTGCGAAGCTGCCGCGAGGTCCTGCGACATCTGCGGTGTGGAGTTGGTGTCGAGTTCCGCCGTGAGAAACAGCGCCGGACACGCCACGGTTGCCCAGGAGTCGGCGTAGACGCGGTCGCCTTCGGCGAAGGCTCCGTAGGCGGTGGCGTAACCTTCGATGTCTACCTCACGAAGCCACGCTGCAATCTGCTGGTAAGGCTCGGACTCTCGGCAATCGGCCCCGAACCAGCGAGAGAGCGGTGCAAGTCGATCAAGGCGGCCGGCCGCAATCTCCATAGCTCGCGCTCTCACCGCGGCCGACGCAGCCTCATCACGTCGATGCACCGCACTGAGGAGCGCGACACGACGTACCCGTTCTGGTGCAGTGATGGCGCACCCTCCGGCAATCAGCGCACCCATGGAGTGGCCGGCAACGTTTGCCATGTCGAGTCCCAAATCATCAAGCGCGCATATGAGCCACTCCACGAATGCGGGAAGCATCGAACCTGGCTCGATCGGCGCGCTACCGCCGTGTCCCGGCATGTCGAGCGCGATGACGCGGTGAGTCCTCGAGAGTGATTCGATCTGTGGGGTCCAGGCATCGAGCTTGAGCCCGACGCCGTGAATGAGCACGACGGGCTCACCCTCCCCGACGTCGATATAGGCGACGTCGTGCTTCTTGCTACACCGCCGCTGGATTGGATACATCATGCCCAAGGTCTTTCAGGTCCTGGTAGCGATCGCCGATCCGGTGGTGAGGGCGCCCTCCGACCGATGCGCCAAGAGCAACCACAATTTCGTCGGCCGCCGGAGCGTCGGGAATCGCGCACTGAATGGTCAAGTAGTGCGAGCGGCGACCTTCGTCGTTCTTGTCCATGAGCGGAATCATGACCGGGGCATTCGCCGGGCCTCGCGTGTTAGTGAACGCCAGGTAGGTTTTTGCGCCGACCGCTTCGCGGTACAGGTTCCCGAATCGGAGGGTGTGAATCAGCGCCGACGCATGTTCAACCTCGCCGTTGACACCGACCACTGCTGCTTTGCCGTACCCCTCGACGGCTTCACCCGAGCCGACGGCGTCGACGATCATTCGGGTCAACAGCTCGCCGAGTACGGGGGCGATCTCGTGGATCTCGGGCTTCAGGTCCTCGACGAATCCTCGGCCGGCCCACGGGTTTCGCACGACGGCCATTGCCGCAAACAAACGCAGAGGAACCGCAGCGCTGCGACCACCTTCGATGAGGGTCGTTTCGATATGCAACACGGTCTTGCGAAGTTCGACGGCCATGGATCCTCCTTGTTGGAATGTTGTATGATGGTATACCAAGCAGTAGGACTGCGGCAATCGGGCACTGACGGATACGCGGGAGAGACGAACGGATGACAACTCGCGAAGCCGCCATCGAGTCGTTGCGGATCGACAGCCCAGTCACGTTGCGCGAATTGGCACTCGATCGGGTGCGCGACGCAATCGTGGCCGGAACCTTCGAGCAGGGATCACGGCTTGTCGAGCGGTCGCTCTGCGACCAACTCGGGGTGTCGCGTTCGGTGATTCGCGAGGTGATCCGCCACCTGGAGACCGAGGGCCTCATCGAGATGTCCAGGCAGGGACCAATCGTGGCCCGACTCACCTGGAACGATGCCCGCCAGATCTACGACATCCGTGCACTCCTCGAATCCGCTGCGGTAGCCGACTGCGCGTCGAGAGCCGACACCGCAACCAAGATGCGCCTCGCCGCGATTCTCGACGACCTCGATCGCGGAGCTGCGCTGCAGGACTCCCCCACCATGCTCCGCGCCACGATCGAGTTCTACTCGGTCATCTTTCACAGCAGCGGGCACGACGTCGCGTGGGAGATCGTCAGCCGCTTGAACAGCCGTATCTCACGATTGCGAGTCATGACACTCAGCACTGCCAATCGGACCGTGTCGGGTCCGGCACGAATGCGCAAGATCTTCAATGCAATCAAGCGCAACGACCCGCAGGCAGCCTCAACCGCGTGCCGTCAACACATCGCCGAAGCAGCCAAGATCGCCGAATCAATCCTTACGAGTTCGCGAGCGTCTTGAACGTTTGATGGCGGCGAAAGGGCTCGTTGCCCGCTCTCGCTTCTAGTCTAAGAACGTGACTGACTCGCAAGCTCGTTCCGCTCCCGACGCAGCCGGAGGACCCCTTCATGGTCTTCGCGTTCTCGAACTCGGTGTCATTCTGGCTGGGCCGTTTCTCGGCCGCATGATGGCTGATTTTGGAGCAGAGGTCATAAAGGTCGAGGCGCCGGACCAAGGCGACCCGATGCGTGACTGGGGCGCCGTCCGCGCCGAAGGTCCAGCTGGGCCCCGAGCACTTTGGTGGCCGTTCCTTGCTCGCAACAAGAAGGTCATCACGCTCGACCTACGCCAGCAGGAAGGCCAGAACCTGGCTTTGGCGTTGCTCGACCAGTGCGACGTGTTGATCGAGAACTTCAAGCCGGGCACTCTTGAGCGATGGGGCTTGGAGCCGGATTTGTTGCGAGCACGCAACCCGCGGCTCATCATTGCGCGCGTTTCAGGCTACGGCCAGGAAGGCCCTTACGCCCATCGTCCGGGGTATGCGTCAGCAGGCGAGGCAGCAGGTGGGTTGCGATACCTCAATGGCTTCCCGGACCAGCCCCCGCCACGGATGGGGCTGTCGATCGGCGATTCCCTCGCGGGGATGTTCGCGTTTCAAGGCGTTTTGCTCGCCCTGTATGAGCGCGATGCCCGATCGGGAACGGGGCAGATCATCGACGTCGGCATCACCGATGCGTGTCTCGCCGTGTCGGAATCGGTCACGACCGAGTTCGCGAAGCTCGGAGCAATTCGTCAACCGCAGGGCGTCAAGCTCTCCCATGTCGTCCCGTCGAACCTCTATACGTCGCGCGACGGGCGACGCGTTGTCATTGCAGCGAACTCCGACAGCCTTTGGAGTCGACTCTGCGTCGTGATGGGTCGCCCCGACCTCCCCACCGACGAGCGTTACGCCACCGACGCCCGGCGACGCGACAACGCCGATGAGCTCGACGAGATCATCATGACGTGGGCTTCTTCACGTGATTTCGAAGAACTCGCCGAGGCACTCGACACGGGAGGCGTGGTGTTCGGCCCCGTCAACTCAGCCGAGGACCTGGTCAACGACCCACACTTCCGGGCCAACGGATCGCTCATCACGATCAACGACCCAGAGCTCGGCGACCTCGTCGGCCCGGGAATCGTGCCCCGTCTTTCCGATACACCGGGTGTTGTGCGCCACAGCGGCCGTTGGACGTTAGGCCACGACAACCACGAAGTACTAAGCGCACTTGGCATTACCCCCGACGAACAGGCCCAGCTCCGCGAGCGCGGCGTGATATAGAAGTCGAGGGCCGTTAGACGGACTTGAGGTACTCCACGCACTGTGCCTCGGAGATAACGTCGGCGTACTTCGCCTGAAGATCGAACAGGTTCGCCTCGTGCGGCCCCGGGTGTCGATCACCGACCGCTTCGCGCACGACGAGCGGAACAAAGCCGTATTGCAAAGCGTCGAGGGCAGTCGCTCGAACACAACCACTTGTGGATACGCCCGTGATGATCGCAGTGTCGATGCGCATTGCGTTCATGGTCGACGCAAGCGATGTTGCGAAAAAAGCACTGGCGTATTGCTTGGTGACGACCACCTCCCCCGGACGCGGACGAGGGGCAACAGGGAAGTCAGCAAGCGGATTCCCACGCTCGAACGATTGCAGTGACGTGACCTTCTTGAAGAACAGGCCACCATCGATACCACCGGGCTCAAACTCCACGCGGGTAAAGATCACCGGCACGTCGTGGCGACGAGCGACGTCGACAATACGCTCGGCCGATTCACGCGTTGATTCGACGTTGGCATAGAGCGGGGAGCCCTCCTGAAGGTAGGCCACGCAGAGATCGACCACGATCACCGCCGGGCGGGTGCCCCACGGGAGCGAGCCGCCAAAACCTCCGACCGCATAGTTGGCTTCGATATCGGACTCTGATGTAGTCATCTTCTCCCCGGCGATTGCTGACATCCTGGGCGCAAACAGTCGCTTCTGCACGCAGTACGGATGTTGAACAACATAGCTGTCGCGTCAGCGTTGCTCCGGACCGCTCGCACGTCGGCACGAGGCAGCAATCGCGTCGGCCGTACCAGCGTCGAATTCGTAGGGCGCATTGATCGAAACCCTGTCGAAGACATCGCCGAAACGACGATGCAACTCGCCGCCCACCTCGTCGGGTGTACCGGAGATCACCATTGCGTTGTACAGCTCCTGCGGTATCAAGGCTCCCATCTCACCCCAACGACCGGCACGCGCCAAGTCGTTCAATATCGGCTGCAGCTCTCCCAATTGATGATGATCGAGAACCGGTCGATACGAAGGGGTGGAACCGTAGAAGCCGATCCGACGCTTGACCGCCTGCTCGGCGGCGAGAAGTTCGGCGTCATCTCGCCCCGTCGCAACGAAGATGGCCCCGACCGTCGCAATCGAGCCAGGGCTGCGTCCGGCTTTCGACGCACCGGTCGCCAACGACGGAAGCAATCGTTCGCGCGCATATGATTCCGTCAGAAACGGGTGAGCGATAAGGCCATCGGCGACAGCCCCTGCGACTTCGGTCATTCGCGGACCCACCGCGGCAAGATACACGGGGGGCGTTCCGTGACCCGTAGGAGAAGGGACAAAGTTCTCCGTCATCAATGTGTGGCGATAGAAACGACCCTCGAACCGCAGTGGTTCACCCGTTGACCAGCAACGCCAGATCTCTCGGAGCGCTTCCACGAACTCCTTCATTCGCGCGGCCGGCTCGGTGAACGCCATGCCGAACCGGTTCGTCACATGGGCCCGGACTTGGGATCCGAGGCCCAGCACAAAGCGTCCTTCGCTGAACGTCTGCAATTCCCATGCGGGGTAGGCCACGGTCATAGGTGTACGTGCGAACGCGATGGCTACGCCCGTACCGAGACTGATTCGGCTCGTGTGTTCCGCCGCGATGGCCAACGTCGGGAAAGGGTCATAGCGATTCTCCGTGACCCACAGACCGTCGTACGGTCCAGCTTCGGTTTCGCGGGCCAGCGCCGCGCTGCCGGCGAGACCCGCCGGCGCAAAGCGATCAATGAGCCCCACTACCTCGAACCTATGACGAGACCGATGGCGCGGCGTCGTACATGAAGCGGAATACCTCCGGGCGTCGGTCCTGTTGGATGGGCCACGCACGCCGAGCCTCGGCGATGACCGAGGTGTCAACGGTCGCCCGAATGACGTGTCCGGCCTCATCGGCCGGAGCAAGCGCGACGACTTCGCCGCTCGGCGAAATCACACACGATTGGCCGAAGAAGGTAATCGTCTGGCCGTTCACCACCTCGGGTCCGGCTCGGTTGACGGCTACGACCCAAACTCCGCTTTCCATGCCGCGAATTCGCAACTCGGGAACAAACAGTTCCGACCGCCAGCCAAACGATGACACGACGACGATGATCGCCTCGGCACCCATATGAGCAGCGGCCATCCAGTGCTCGGAGAAGCTTCGGTCATAACAAATCAACACAGCGACCCGAATGCCGTTGAGTTCAAAGATGCATGGGCCGGCACCCGGCCCGTACCATTGCTTTTCATCGGTCGTAAGTGTGGGGGTTTCGACCTTTGGGATCGCGAGTTTACGAAACGCGATCTGGCGACTTCCGTCCGGCAGGGTGCCAGGAACCATCGTGCCGGTGGCGTCGATGATCGGGGCGGCGTTGTAGAAGACACCGTCGGGAGTCCGTTCGTAGATTCCGAAGCAAACGGCGGTTCCTGTCTCGGCGGCCACCTTTGCGAACGCGTCGGTAGTCGGACCGGGCACTGTTTCGGCCCAATCCCAGAATCGTTCGTCTTTCGTCGTCGCGCAGAAATAGGGGGCCGTTGCGAGTTCGGGGAACAGCACGAGGTCGGTGCCCTTTGCCGCCTCCTCTCGAAACGTTTCCAAAAGGGCGGCGGTGTTGGCGGCAACGTCCTCCGACAACGAACCCGACTGGACGATGGTGACGCGAAGCTGAGATGCGGCAGTCATGGGCGAATTCTACTCACGATCGTCAAAGGAATACATCTGAGGATTTCACTTTTCTCGAAATTTGCTGGCACAATGGGACATGGCTCTCGCACCCGCTTCTTCCATGAACGAATCAACCGATGAACCAACAATCAGCCAGAAGATCGCGAACTTCGCAGCCGAACTCACCTTCAGCGACCTTCCCGATCATGTCGTCGAGCGATCAAAGCTCTTCATTCTTGACTGCATAGGCATTGCCTTCGCCTCGACCCGGTTCGAGTTCAGCCGCACCGCACTAAGCGCACTTACTAGCTTCGGCGGTGATGGATCAGAGCCTGTCATCGGGTTTCGCAACGGCCTTCCCGTGCGCGATGCAGCACTGATGAACGGCATCCTGATGCACGGGCTCGACTACGACGACACGCACGTGGCCGCGGTGTGCCACGCCTCCACCAGCGCCACTCCGACCGCCCTCGCCATGGCCAATCATCGAGGTTTGCCCGGTACCGACTTGCTCGTCGGATATGTGCTCGCCGTCGAAGTCGCGGCGCGCCTCGGGATGGCGGCGAACGGCGGATTCCACGAGGTCGGCTTTCACCCGACGGGCGTCGTCGGCGCATTCGGATGTGCCACCGCTGCCGCGAAAATGGAAGGGCTTCCTGCGAAGCTCATCGCGTACGCCCAGGGTTTCGCGGGCTCCACTTCCGCTGGCCTCCTCGAGTTTCTCGATGATGGTTCCTGGACCAAGCGAGCTCACCCCGGCCTCGCTGCATCGAACGGCATCACTGCAGCAGCGTTCGCGCGGCAAGGGTTCCAAACTCCGCTCAGCGTCTACGAGGGCCGCTTCGGCTTCTTCAACACCCATCTTCAGAAGAACACCCCCGATCTTGCCGCATGCACCTCCGGATTGGGCGAAACCTGGGAGGTGCTCAACAACGCAGTGAAGCCGTTCCCGGTTTGCCACTTCACTCATGCCTTTGCCGACGCAGCGATGATCATTGCCAAGGGCAACGGCATTGAAGCAAAAGACATCGCCAAGATCGATGCGTTCATCCATCCCACGCCCGGCCAGGTCGTTTCGTATCCAGCCGAAAAGAAGGTACTGCCGAAGAGCGACTACGACGCCAAGTTCTCGTTGCCCTACATCGTCGCAGCGTCGATCGTTCGGGGACGGTTCGGCTTGGAAGAACTTGAGCCTTCCGCAATAGGCGACCGCGAAATTCTCGACCTCGCCGCTAAGGTCAGCTGTTTCGACGACCCAGACTCCGGCTTCCCGAAGCACTACAGCGGGGCTCTTGAGATAACCCTTCACGACGGCCGCGTGTTCAAACACCGCGAGCAAGTGAACCGCGGAGCCGACGAGCGCCCTCTCAGTGCCGACGAAATCATCGTGAAGTACCAGGACAACATGCGAACCGCCACGTCTCGCGAGATCACCGGTCGTATCCAAGAGCTGGTGATGAATCTCGACTCCCTCGCCGACAGCCGCGTGCTCGGTCAGGCCTTGCGCGGATGACCGTACAGTTCGGGCTGTTCCTCACCAATCAGCATCCGGTCGGGACCGATCAGGTCAAAGCGCTCCATGATCAGATCGAGATTGTGCACGCCGTGCGCGACCTCGGGTGGGACATGTTGTGGGCGGGTCAGCACTTTCTCGCCGAGGGAATGACGCACATTCAGCCGCTCGCCTATCTTGCTCGACTCGCTCCGGAAACGGGGACCATGCGAGTCGGTATCGGGATCAACCTCCTCTCGTTACTCAATCCCCTCGAGGTGGCGGAGAACTACGCGGCCCTCGACGTCGTCTTGGAGGGGCGTCTCATCTACGGCGTCGGACTCGGATATCGAGACAAGGAATACCAGGCATTCGGCCTCTCGAAGAAGGGTCAGGTGAATCGCCTCGAGGAAAACCTGCGAATTGTGACCGAACTGTGGTCCGGCCAACAGGTCTCCGCCGACCTGCCATGGTGCCAACTCGACGCTGCATCGCTGACCTTCCTGCCGGTTCAGCGTCCCCGGCCAGAAATCTGGATGGCCGCAAATTCCGACGCCGCCGTCGAGCGCGCCGCTCGTCTCACTGATGCCTGGATGATCAACCCCCACGCAACCAGCGAAACAGTTCTTCGCCAAATCGGTTTGTTCAACGCAGCAGCGAAGGCCTGCGGACGATCCGACGTGACCACTCTGCCCCTCATGCGGGAGGTGTTCTGCGCCCCCACACGGGAAGAAGCAATCGCGATGGCAGCGCCATACCTGTCGGCCAAATACAAGGTGTACGCAGCCTGGGGTCAGGACAAGGTGATGCCCGACAAGGATGATTTCGCGGCCGCCTACGAGCAGCTGTCCGATCAACGCTTCGTGGTCGGGTCGCCAGAAGACGTGATCGCCGAGCTGGCACCGTGGCGAAAGATCGGCGTAAACCAATTCATCATCAGAACGCACTGGGTCGGCATGCCGAAAGAACACACCCTCCAGTCGATTCACCTGTTGAGCGAACACGTATTCCCCGCTCTGCGTGATTGACCGACGATGATGGCACGATGAGGCACACACGGTGAACGGCGATGGCGTAGGAGATAACGTAGGGGATGGCGTCTCCGAGGAAGACCCCGCG
Organism: Acidimicrobiia bacterium; assembly: GCA_031418035.1. Classification (GTDB taxonomy): domain Bacteria; phylum Actinomycetota; class Acidimicrobiia; order Acidimicrobiales; family JANYDT01; genus JANOYY01. The sequence goes on along the minus strand of JANOWU010000133.1, from coordinate 2,885 downwards.
CAGAACACTCCACTGGCCATCGAACGCATCCGTCCGGCGTATCGTCAGGTCGCCGATCAACTCCGGAACAACATCGTGACCGGGCAACTCATCGCCGGGCAGCGACTCCCCATCGAACCCGAGCTGGCCAAGGTCTTTGGTGTGAGCCGCTCCACCATACGTGAGGCGCTCGGCAATTTGGCTTCCAGCGGACTTGTCGTGACACGCCGAGGCGTCAACGGTGGCACGTGGGTCGCCGTCCCATCGACCGATCAGATCAAAGGTTTCCTCACCGATTCCATCGGCATGATGATGCACGCAGAGACACTCACCGATGGGGGCATTCTCGAAGCGCGCTTATTACTTGAGGTTCCGGTAGCTGGGCTTGCCGCCAAGCGTCGTTCCGACGAGCAACTCAAACGCCTGAGCGACGACATCGTCCGCGGAAAGGCCAACGATGCCGAGCATCGATCGCGGGGGCGCTCGTTTCACCTCACCCTGCTTGAGGCGGCCGAGAATCCTCTGCTCGATCTCATGGCTCGACCAATCTTCGACGTACTTACCACCAGGTTTGTCACTCGCGCATCGTCACCGTCGTTCTGGAAGAAGGTCAACGAAGAGCATCGGCTCATCCATGAGGCGATCACGGTCGGCGACGTCGGGGCGGCGGAGTCGGCGATGCGCGAACACGTGCACCATCTCAATTCCGTCTACCAAAAGATCGATCACTGATGCGACCTCTCGAAGACCTGCGCATTATCGCCGTCGAACAGTTTGGGGCCGGCCCATTTGGGACCGTCCACCTTGCTGACCTTGGCGCTGATGTCATAAAAATCGAGGACCCTCGAACGAACGGCGATGTCGGGCGATACGTTCCCCCGTTCCAATCCGGCGAGGACTCCCTGTTCTTCGAGACCTTCAATCGCAACAAGCGCTCACTCTCCCTCGACATCACGAGCGACGCCGGACGCAAAGTGTTCGAAGACCTTGTGGCAACTGCCGACGCAGTGGTTTCGAACCTACGCGGCGACGTGCCGGCAAAACTTCGGATTCAGTACGAGCACCTCAAGCATGTCAACCCCCGGATCGTATGCGTCTCCCTTTCCGGCTTCGGCAATGTCGGCCCACGGATGACCGAGCCGGGATACGACTACATCCTCCAGGGAATGTGCGGGTGGATGAATCTCACCGGCGAGCCCGACGGCCCTCCGACGAAGTCGGGTCTGTCGCTCGTCGACTTCTCCTCGGGGTACGTCCTGACTGCAGCGACTCTCGCCGGCATCCACGCAGCACGGCGCGACGGCAAAGGTATGGACTGCGATCTCTCGCTCTACGACACGGCCATGAACCTCCTGTCCTACCCCGGCACGTGGGCACTCACCGAGAACTACACCGTGAGCCGAGCCACGCGCTCTTCGCACCCTTCGCTCGTCCCATTCGGCAACTACCCGACCAGCGACGGGTGGATCGTCCTCACCTGCGCGAAGGACAAGTTCTGGGTACGACTCTGCGAGGCAATCGGGCGCGCTGATCTCATCACCGACCCTCGCTTCCTCGACTTCGAAAATCGTCGCGTGAACAAGGCCGAATGCGAGGCCGAACTCGATGATGCCTTACGTGCACATACTACTGACGAATGGCTGGAGATCCTCACCGCTGCCGCTGTCCCCTGCGGACCCATCTGGTCAATCGACCAGGCTGCGGCCGACCCACACGCAGCAGCGCGAAATGTGATTGCCGAAACGGAGCATCCTCATTTCGGAACCGTCCGACAGTTCACGTCCCCCATTCGGGTGGGACCACCGCGCACGGACCACGTTCGGGCGCCGCACAGAAACGAACACGCGAGCGTCATCTTGACCGAGCTTCTCGGCTACGACGACGCGACGATCGCCACGCTCCAAACCGAGGGGGCCTTCGGAGCCTAGCGTTTCCGTATATGCGGGCGTGTCGAGGGCTCGCAGAACGGCGGCCTTTGCGGCGACGAATTCCGGCGCTCTCACGGCCTCCGTTGAGCGGGGTCGTTCGAACGGCGACGTGATCACCGCTGCCACCCGGGCGGGTCGAGGTGTCAGCACAATCACCCGATCCGAGAGAAGAAGCGCCTCTTCGACGTCATGGGTGACCATAAGTGCGGTTCGCTGATCGGCCAGCCAAGTCTCCTGAAGCCATGTGTGCAGATGACGTCGGGTAAGAGGGCCGAGGGCGCTGAAGGGCTCGTCGAGAAGCAACGTGTCGAATCCAGCGAGGAACGTGCGTAGCAAGGCAAGACGCTGGCGCATACCGCCCGACAGCTCCGACCGCCATGACCCGCTCGTGACCACTGAGCCGAATTGGGCGAACAACGCCTGAGCCTCTCGACGCGCGTGCGCTGGTTTTTCGACCATACCTACATCGACTGGTCGTCCTGCGAACGAATGTGAGAGCCCTCGTACCTGGATCACAATGTTGTCCGCCCTTGCCATCGGGCCTATTTCGGGAGGAAAACTCATTGGTGTACGCCTTCGCAGCGTCTACGGGGTGACGAAACCCCCAACAAGCCATGCTCCAACAGCTCCGCGAGCCATCTGGCATCTGCCAGATCAGTCTTGCGGCCCGGGACCATCTTCACGTGCCGTGCGTTCACGAGACGTAACTCGAAACCGTGATCCTCAAGCACATACCAGACCGGTTTCCAATACTGGCCTGTCGCTTCCATCACGACCTCGGTAACATCACGCGCTTTCAACCACGCCACGAGCGTCTCAAGCCCGGACGTGAACGTCGCAAACGTCTCAAGTTCCGACACCCGTTTACGACCAACACCAGGCGTTCGAGCGCAAGCAACAACCTCGTCCTTGCTCACGTCCAAACCAGCACAACGCTCATTGACAATGTTCACCAGGCACCTCCAAATCCCCGGTCAC